>JBBQTY010000213.1:0-6733 GCA_038234445.1 Lysobacterales bacterium | reverse complement strand
AACGACGTATAGGCCGTTTGCAGCTCGACGGCTGAGCCCGTCAGATCACCGGCCCCGGCCAATGCCGCGCCGACATCCCGATGCGCCTGCGCGACGGAGGTGTGGAGCTCGCCATGCAAGCTGCGTCGAATCGCGAGGACTGCCTTCCACCGCGTAACCGCAGTGGGGAAATCGAGCTTCGCATAAGCGAGTTCTGCCAGCACATTGCGGTCGCGTGCCACGGCCTCGGTATCGCTGCCGCGGGCCAGATCAAGCGCCAGCGCTTGCTCGGCGAGTGGTTCGCCCGCTTTTGCCTCATTGAGATCCGAAAACACCCGAGCCAGATTGGCAAGGGCGCTGGCACGGATGTCCCCATCGAGTCCGGACGGATCCGCGAGTAGTGCTTCCAGCATTGTCCGCGCCTGTACCAGATCGCCGTTACGCCTGCTCGTGCTCGCCAAATCGACGCGCACCTGGGCGAGACGTTGCGGATTATTGCCAGCGCGAACCAGAGCGGCTTCGGCCTCGCGCAAGCGGCTTGCGGCGGTATCGTAGTCGCCAATGTCATTCGCCAGCTTGCCGATGACCGCGTCAATATCGGCGACCAGCATCGGATTACTGTTCGGTGCAAGGGCGACCCGCCGCGCGCCTTCACGCAGCAGCTCGCGCGCCGTGACCTCGCGGCCTTGGGTCAGGTCGGGATCGGCGATCGCAAACAGATCGGTCAGAAAGTTGCGTACCGAGTCTGCGCGTTGTGCTTCGAGGCGAGCCTGATGCGCCTGTCACAGCGAAATGCCACTGTCGAGAATCAACGCAACCGCAACCGCAACCGCAACCGCAACCGCAACCCCGGCCGCTATGCCGAATCCGTGTCAATGCAAGAGCTTGGCGGCACGATAACGCCGCGTGACGATCCTGGCACGCACCGGCATATGGATAAGATGCCTTTCGCGATCATCGGCAAATGCGTCCGCAGACGCATAGCGTGCTACAGGATCTGCCGCAATTGCCTTGATCAGGATCGCATCGAGATCCCCGCGCAAAGCACGTTGTACCATTTTGTCTGTTGCAATCTGAGACGCTCGGGGTATCGGCTCATCGAGCTTTGATGGGTCACGCGTTGCGCGCGGCCAAGGCAGGGAATGAGCCAGCAATTCGAACAGAACAACGCCGAGCGCGAAGATGTCGCTGGCCACACTGGCGGTTTCGCCGCGCAATTGCTCGGGCGCCGCGTAGTTCGGCGTCGCTGCAATGCCAAGCACGGCGCGTTCGTGGGCGGCATCCCTCGCACTATCCGCGTCGAGCAGGCGGGCGATGCCAAAATCGAGCAGTTTCGGCGCTCCGTGCCGATCGATGAGGATATTCGACGGCTTGATATCGCGTTGTACGACGAGGCGGCCGTGAGCGAACTGCATCGCGCGACACACGCTTATGAACAAGCGCAGACGCTCGGGCAGGCGCAAATTTCTTTCGCGTTGGCCCTAGCTGCAAGTCCAAAAGCAGATGCAATGTCCATTCGAACCGCCGTTTTACGGATACGTCTTTGCAAACGCCCTATAAACCACGCCACTCGCAGGAGAGTCAAAATGAAACGGATCATCTTGTGTATCGCATTGGCCACAGCATTTGGTCTTGGATTGATCACGCCACTTGTCCACGCGAGTAGCTTCAACTATCACGGCACATTGCAGGACGCAGGGCAGGCCGCGAACGGAAGCTACGAAATGCGCCTGACTCTGTATTCCGCGGCGAGTGGCGGATCGGTATTGGCAGGACCCACAACCGTATACGGCATCGATGTCAAGGACGGCGATTTCGTCACCACGGTTGATTTTGGCCCGCTTGCACTGATCAGCCAAGGATGGCTCGGCGTGGAGGTCAAGGCCGGTGGTGGCGATTTCATTGCATTGGACGCGCGTTCGCCTGTCGCACCGGAAGCGAGTGCTTGCCCGGGCTCGTGGGCATTGGATGGTAATGCAGGCATATCGCCCACTAGCTATATCGGCACGGCCGACGCCGTTCCTGTCTACATCAAATCGGGTCTCAAGACCGCTGCTTACTTCAATCCGAATGGCTCGGTGGGTTTGGCCTATCCGGACGGAGCAGCCGGCGAATATTCGACCGCTATCGGCTACAACGCCAAAACGCTTTTCGATGGGTCGATCGTCACCGGTGGACGTAACGATTCGACGTTCGACAGCAATATCCGTGATACCGCCACTAACCAGGTCATCCTCGTCGCGCAGCATGGCGTCGGCATCAACACGTCGACGGCTCCCGACGGCTCCCCATTGCGCGACGAATTGACGATTGCGCCATCGGCGGGCCTGCCAGGAAGCAGTACCGACGTAACTTGGGAGTACGCCGCTCCGACCTCCGGAGCGGGAGACAGCGGTTTTACGTTGAGCGCGACTTCGGGTGGGAATTTCGAGTTGTACGGACTTTACGCTCAGCCTGGTGACGTCATCAAGGACAGGCTGATGAGTATCAGGTACGACGCCATACCGGGTTTTGCCAGATTTGGATTCAACACCATAGCCCTAACTGAGGCCATCAAGGTTGGAACCAACGGCAATAATGGCAACGGCGCTTTCTTGAGTGCTGCTGGCGTCTGGACCAATGCGTCGAGCCGCACATTCAAGGACGCATTTGCCTCAGTCGACCCGATCAACGTGCTCGATAAACTCATTGCGATGCCAGTCATGACCTGGTTCTACAAGGACAACCACGGCGATGGAAAACATATCGGCCCAGTAGCCGAGGATTTTGCCGAAGTGTTCGGTTTTGGTGAGAACCACAAGTACATCGGCACGGTGGACGAGAGCGGCGTCGCCCTGGCCGCCATTCAAGGCCTCAACAAGAAACTCGAAACCGAGAATGCCGACCTGCACAGCAAGCTGGATGCGTTGACGGCGCGTCTGGACAAGTTGGAAAGCCGGCGGGGAGAGTAATCATGGCCACATCCTCCGCAGCGATTTGCAGCGGGGCTTTGGCCTTGGCCGCGCTGGTCTTTACGGCCGGCACGGCGAGTGCCAACGAGGCTCCGCGCCACTCCTACAGTATCAAGGCCAGCCTGACCCCCGCTGCCGGGCAAACCACCACGGCAACCGGCAGTGGCCTGCAACTGACCGGGGCGTTACGTATCGCAAAGTCCTACATCCCGGTGCAATCGGGCGGTGGCATCGAACTGACTGCCAAGCTCGCGTACGCGCCGCTGACCTGCTTCGCCGACACGATTTTTCGTGACGGCTTCGATCCGTAAGCTGTCTCTGGTCAACCCGTGGCCCAGCGTGACTGCGGGTTGATCAACCGATAGGCGGCGACTCGTGCAACGCGAGCGCCGCCAATCATTTCTCTGAAGTTATCCAGAAAGCAAAATCCCACTGTCCGCTTCGTGCATTGGCACGGTATGCTTACCCGCGGCGTTGATCGCGGCACGTGCCTGATTCGGCGCGGGCGTATGTGCCGTTATGCGTGATGCATTGAGAGTCGTTTCCAGGAAGGATGGACGGCATGGACGAAGCGGAGCCGGTGGCACCCATCAGGGACGCGGCGGAGTCAGGGTTCGGTCTGCCACGGCTGACTCCAATGCGTGCCATCGCACTGCTTGCTGGCGCTGTCGTTGTGCAAGTGTTGCCGGAGCTTCCTTCAACGTGGATTGCTTCTACGCTTGCCGGGCTCGCGTTGCTCCTTCTTTTTGTTCGAGTTTGGTGTCGCGCGCCGATCTGGTTTGCCTTTGGCCTCGGCTGGACCTTGGTATGTGCCGCAAGCGCTCTGGACATGCGCTTGCCAACAGAGCTTCACGGCCGCGATTTTGATGTCATTGGCATTGTTCGCGGTTTGCCGGATGTGCAGGATCGCAGCACACGCTTCGGGTTCGTCATCGAGTCGAGCACGCTGGACGGTGAGGCGATCACGCTGGCTGGAACTTCACGACTAAACTGGTATGACGATGCGCCAGCGCTTGTGCCGTGCTCGCGCTGGCATCTCCGCGTGCGGCTGCGTCCACCACGCGGCATGGTCAACCCGGGTGGTTACGACAGCGAGCGCGGCGCCGTTCAACGCGGCGTGGTCGCCGTTGGTTATGTTCGCAATGCGGTCGAAAATCAGCAGATCGATGCGCCAAGCGGCATTTGCGTCGATGGTTGGCGTCAATCGATTGCGCAGGCGATTTCGCGCCGATTTGACGCGCAGAAGTCGAGTGGGCTGCTACGTGCGCTCGCGGTGGGCGATCAGCAGGGCATTGCCGATGCCGACTGGCAGGTGCTTCGGGCAACGGGCACGGGCCATCTGATTGCGATATCGGGGCTGCATGTCGGCATGTTCGCGGCCTTTGGCGCCCTGTTGGCAAGATTGATCTGGAAGGGTTGGCCGCGCTTGACCATGCGTCTCCCAGGGCCGTTGATCGAGGCGCCGATCGCGATGGCCTTCGCGTCCGGCTATGGATTACTCGCTGGCATGGGGGTGCCGACGATTCGCACCCTGGTGATGATCGCAATCGCCTTGCTTGCGCGCTACGCGCGACGCGCCAGCTCGGTCACGCAGTCCTTGGCCCTCGCGGCAACCACCATTGTGATCTGGGATCCTCTGGCGGTACTTTCGGCGGGATTCTGGTTGTCGTTTGCGGGCGTGGCGATCCTGCTTTCAGTGACCAAACCGATGGGTGTGAAGCAAACGCGTTGGCGGGATGTGCCGCGTTTGCAACTGGTGCTGAGTCTGGCCTTGTTGCCGATGACAATATGGTTTTTTGGCCAGGGCTCTTTGATCGGGCCGGGCGCAAACCTGATCGCCGTACCCTGGATCAGCCTCCTTGTAGTGCCGCTGACGGTCGCGGGCAGCCTGCTCATTGTCAGTTTGCCGGCGATCGGTGGGCCGCTGCTGGATCTCGCCGACGTCCTGCTGAGGCTGCTTTGGCAGGTCATGCACTGGCTGGCGAGCTTGCCGTCAGCCCAGATCTACTTCGCCTCGGCGCCGATCTGGGCCTTGGTGCTGGCCTTGCTTGGAGTCGGCTGGATCCTCATGCCGCGGGGCGTACCAGCGCGTTCGCTCGGATTGCTGCTTTTGATTCCATTATTGATGCCAATGCGCGAAAAGCCTGGCACTGGCGAGTTCGAAGTCTGGATGTTCGATGTCGGCCAGGGCCTTTCGGTGTTCGTGCAAACCCGCGAACACACAATGCTTTACGACGCTGGGCCGCGTTATCCGAGCGGGTTCGATATCGGCGATGCGGTCGTCATTCCGTCGCTGCATGCGCTGGGCGTTGATCGGCTTGATCGCATGATCATCAGTCACGGCGACAGTGATCACGCCGGTGGCGCTGCGGCGGTACATTTGGCATTCCCTGGAGCAGTGATCGAGAGCGGCGAACCAGAGCGTCTCGCGGTCAGCTCCGCCGCGTGTCGCGAAGGTGAATCCTGGCGCTGGGATGGTGTGGACTTTCGCGTGGTTTGGTCCGGGACTGAATCAAGCGCAAAAGGCAACGATCGCTCATGTGTTGTCCTGGTCAGCGGCTCGTTCGGCAGCCTGCTGTTGACGGGTGATGCGACGTCACAAGTTGAGCCAGCCATCGCCGATGCAATCGGCGATGCGCGCAATCCGCTGGTGATGACGGTGCCGCATCATGGCAGTAAGACTGCATCCTCCGCCGCGTTTCTTGATGCCATTGATCCGCAGCTGGCTCTGGTCTCGACCGCTTATCACAATCATTTTGGTCATCCGCATGCGGATGTCGTCGCGCGATTCGCAGATCGTTCGGTTCCTTTGTTCAATACCGCCGAGTCCGGCTATTTGCATGTGCGCTTCGCGCACGCGCGGTTTGCTCCGGAACAGGGACGCCTGGCGCACCAAGCCTGGTGGCGCATCCACTGAAGCGGGATGAAAACAGTCTCACGCTGTTATCATCCGTGGTCGGCGCGCCGCGTTGCACGCCGGATCAACCCAGTGGACAGACGAGGAGTGGTAGCAAGTGCTTGAGATTCTGATTGCGGGTGGCTGGCCGATGATTCCGATCCTGTTTGCCTCGGCAGTTGCCTTGGCGATCATTCTCGAACGCTTCTGGACCTTGCGCCGCAAGTCGGTGATCCCACCGGAGCTCGGTGACCAGGTCATGACCTGGGCACGCACACGCAAACTCGATCCAAAGCATATCGATGCCCTGCGTGAGACGTCGCCGCTCGGTGAACTGATGGCCGCGGCCTTGGTGGTACGCAATCGACCGCGCGAGATCATCAAGGAGCGCGTCGAGGATACCGGCCGCCATGTGGTCCATCGGCTCGAACGTTTTCTCAACACGCTCGGCACGATTGCGATCGTCTCGCCGCTGCTAGGTCTGCTTGGCACGGTATTCGGCATGATCGGCATGTTTTTTGCCGTGATGGTCAGCGGCGTCGGTGATCCGCTGAAGATGGCCGGGGGTATCGGTGAAGCGCTCGTGTGTACGGCGAGCGGGCTTTGCGTGGCAATTCCGTCGTATTTCTTCCATCGCTATTTCCGCGGCCGGGTCAGCGATCTCGTTGTCGACATGGAAAAACAGGTCATCGCGTTGACGGATGAATTGGCCGTCGTTTCCGACGCCGCTGCCGTTGCCGCGCGCAACCCGGGCTGAGCCGACAATGCGTATCAGCGGCCGCCGCGAGGACGAGTTCGAGATCAACCTGATTCCGTTGATCGACGTGATGCTCACCTTGCTGATGTTTTTCGTCATGACGACAACCTTCGTCCAGCATTCGAGCATGAAGGTGACCTTGCCTGAAGC
>JBBQTY010000212.1:0-6754 GCA_038234445.1 Lysobacterales bacterium | reverse complement strand
GATTGCATTGGCGGGATTGTTCGTCGTGCGCGGTGGAGGTGTGGTTTTATCGTTGCTCGGATTGGATGCCAATCACGGTTTGCAGCCGGCGCTTTTTCAAACCGCGCCATTGCGAACGACACGGAATGGTGTCGATCGCGTTTACCTCATCAGTACGCAACATCAGACGCTGAGGTTTCGCGGTGGGCGCGACATCAGCGAGCTGCGCACCGATTACCTTCATATCGACCTGTGGGCCATCAATGCGACGAACGCGACGGTTGCATGGCGTCAAAGACTGCATTCGTTCAAGGATGATGAAATCGGTGGTCGCATCCTGCCTGGGTTCGCGATTCTCGGTGCGGATGGCGAGACGCTCTGGCTAAACGTGGAAGGTCCGCTCGGCGTGTCGCTGGCCGATGGACATGTCGTTGCTGATCGAGCGCGTATTGAACAACGCAACTCAAAACTCGCTGGCAAGTTGGTGATTGAACCGGGTTACATCGCATTCGGCCGAAATGGGCTGCAACTGACCCTCAACGATGCGAGCCAGTGGCGAATCGATGCGCACGATCTTTCGGCTGCTCCGCGCGATACGCCCGTCAGCCATCCTGAGGGCATCATCGCAATTGCCGAGCGCGCATCGGCCAACAGTCGCTACCAGATTCGATCATTGCTGGCCGGACAAACCTGGCTCGGCGTGTTGACCGATGCGGAGGCCAACGAACTGAGTCACCCACCGGTTATTCCTGGCCGAGATCCAAACGAGCGACCCGGCGCGCTGCAGCAGTTTCTTGATGAAAACCATGTTCCCCAGGCGCTGAATGAACCGCTCCTCCAACCTTACCGCTTGTGGAAAGCGCAGGTAAAACAGGTATCGGCCGCGCCGCCCGATTGGCCGAAGTCATTGCCGGACAACTGGGGATCGCGCGCCGAGATCAGTGCCTACAGCGTGCTGCCGGAATCGCCAACATTCCTGCAGGCTGGTCTGTTGCGTGACGGCAGTTCGTCAAAAATTGCGCTCTGGTATCGCAATCCAGACAGTATACTTGTGCTGCATGTGGACAAGCTCGGCGGTGCCGGAAGACTGCTGCTGACGCGCGTATCGGGACCGCTTGGCAAACCCGTTTGGCAGGTACCGCTGCCGATGGCGGCACTGGCATCGGTGATGCGCGGAACGAACGACCTCGTATTGTTTGGCCGGGGGTCGCAAGCGAACGAGGGTCAAAGCGATGACGATCATCCGCAGCATCACGAGCTTGTGCGAATAGATGTCGCCAGTGGAAAATCGATTTCGTTGGATCTGACGGCTGCGAGTATTTCGCAAGCGCCAACGCCGGCTGAAGGAGTCAAGAATGATTAAAGAAAACGCGATTCGCATTTGATCAAATCTGCGCGGCACTGTTACGTTCGAGTGGCTCTTCGACCGCCACACCCTTCTCTATCACCGGACATTGGCAAGCTCGGACGATCGCTACCATTTCACGGCTTTGCATTGACCGGCGGCTGTTTCCCCGAATACGTCACGCGATAGACGGCACCGGCTTGATCATCGGAAACGAGCAGTGCGCCATCGGACATGACCAGCACGTCGACCGGCCGGCCCCAGCTTTTCTCATCGTCCTTGAACCCATCAATCAACGGTTCGTACTCAACGACTTTGGTACCGTTGATTCGCGCGGTCATCACTCGATAGCCGGATTTGGTTGTGCGATTCCATGAGCCATGTTCGGCAATGATCGCCGCACCAAGATACTTCGACGGAAACATCTTGCCCGTGTAAAAACGCATGCCAAGCGAGGCGACATGCGCGCCGAGTTTTAGTGCCGGCGGCGTGTAGTCCTTGCAATCCTTGCCATTGCCGAATTCCGGATCAGGCGTGTCGCCTTGGTGGCAATACGGAAAACCGAAATGCTCACCGATTCGACTGACGCGATTGAGCTCATCGGACGGCAGATCGTCACCGAGCATGTCGCGACCGTTGTCCGTGAACCAAAGTTGTTTCGATCCGGGTTGCCAATCGAATCCGACTGTATTGCGGATGCCGAAGGCGACATCCTCCCGATCGCTTCCATCGGCGTTCATGCGCAAGATTTTCGCGTAGCCGTCACGCTCGCAGATATTGCAGGGCGCGCCTATGGGTACGTAGAGCTTGTCATCGGGACCGAACGCGATGAATTTCCAGCCATGATGCGTTTCCGTCGGCAAATCATCGATCACGACTGCGGGTTGCGGTGGATGTTCGAGATGGTTTTCGATATCGCGCAGTACAAGGATCTGGCTGACTGCTGAGATATACAGATCGCCCTGATGGAAGGCGACGCCGACCGGCATGTTCAAACCATGCGCGATCACCCGTACGGTGTCCGCGCGCCCATCGTGATCGTTGTCGCTCAATGCGTACACCTTGCCTGCGCTGCGCGAGCCGACGAAAACCGTGCCACTCGGGCCCACGGCGAGTTCACGCGCATTCGGCACATCCGCCGAGTAAACCGAAATCTGAAATCCTGGCGGCAGCTGCAATCGTTCGATCGGCGGCACTGATTTTGCGAACGCGGAATTCGTAAACACAGCAAGCAAGATACCGATCGAAATCATGCGAGGAAGAATCGAGAATCTCATGGCGATCATTGAAGATTTCCTGTGCGTGCCAGATCGGAAATTATCTGGCCTGACAACCGACAAAGTTGCTTGACTGGCAACTTCTGCTGTTTGGAAGAGCTCATTGCAGACGATAACTCGGCTACTTGCTCAAGAGTGACTCATGTCGGACGCGTCTGCAGCAAGGCCACGATATCGTCGAGATCCTTGGGCGCCATACTGGCATAGGGGCCATCACCAAGAATGATGCGTCCCAAATACGCACTCACCGCAAAGGTGGCTCGGCAACGTGCTTGCTTGGCTGTAAGTCCTGCCGAATTCAGCAGGCTGGCGATGTAGTCGATACGTTGTTTGTCGACGGCTTCAAGCCGCGTCGCGATCTGCGGACTGTGTGTGGCCCACGCACGCACGGCACGTTCCGTTCGGTTGCTCGCGCTCCACGCGCGTCGCACCAGCAATGTGAGGCGTTGGTCCGCATTGGCCGTTTGTTCGATCCAATCGATAACCTGTTGTGTTGCGCGCCCCCTCCACTCCTCGATCAGCGCGGCATGAAATTCCTGCAAATCACGGAAATGCCAATAGAAACTGCCACGCGATACGTTCAGGGACTTCGCAAGAAGGTCGGCCTTGAGTGCGGCGAAGCCCTGTTCTGCCAACGTTTTGATGCCGTGCTGCAGCCAGTCTTCCCGACTCAATTTCATCGCGCCTTCTCCTAAAACATACACACATGTATTGACTATTGCCACGTGGCCCGATAGCATAACCATACACCACTGTATTGTAGTGGGCTACCTGGAATCCTTGTCATGTCACAACTGCTCGTCATACTGGCGGCATCGATCTTCCTCGCGTTGGGAATGATCCATGGGATGTTCACGCTGAAGGATCTGAAACGCCCGCGCGCTTTTACACCGCGCGATCCCAGTCTTCGAACTGCCATGCAGAATTCCGGAATAGCCTTGCATCCCGCGATCAATCTCTGGGATGCATGGATGGGATTCAACCTTACCCATAGTCTCGGCATCGTGCTGTTTGGCGGAGCCTTTCTCTATGTCGGCATAGTTGCGCCTGATGCATTTGCGCAATCGGTGCTGCTGCAGGGCTGCGCGATCAGCGTGTCGGCGATATATCTCGTCTTGTCGATCCGCTTCTTCTTTTCGAAGCCTGCGATCGGCTCCGCCGTTGCGACCGCGTGTTTTGTGCTCGCGGCGGCACTCGCATACACCTGATGCACGGGTTTACCGCATCGTGTCGAAAGGCATCGGGCATGAATGCCTCTCCCACGAAAAGTCGATCAACGGAGGTGGGCATCGAGTTCGGGACACAACTTTTTGCTCGCGTGCCCCACTCCTGCCGAGAACGATTGAAAACAAGGTCATTGTAGAGCGGAACCAGCGCAGGTGATTCCGCCGTTCGCGGACCGGCAAGATTCACCGGATCGAAGTTCTCACGGCGAAATCCGCTTTGCGGGTTCTGCCCCAGCGACGAAGTCGTTCGAACTTTCGGTTCGGAAAATCAGGCTTTTAGCTTGCGTTTGAACAGCGCCAACATGCGTGACCAGGCCTGCCTGGCTGCGACTTCGTCGTAGCGCGGTGTCGTATCGTTGTTGAAACCGTGCACGGTGCCAGCAGGCTGGAACATCGTGTAGGTGATATTCGCCGCTTTCATCGCTTTCTCGTAATCCGGCCATTTCGCGTTGACCCGATCGTCGCTGGCGGCAAGCACAATCAACATTTCCGCATGGATTTTCGAAACGTCCTCAAGATCGGGAGCGCTGCCGTAGAACGGCGCAGCCGCAGCGAGTGACGGCAGTTGTGTGGCAAGAAAATTCACCATGCTGCCGCCGTAGCAGAAGCCCACCATGCCCATGCGTCCGTTACCGCCCTTGATGTCTTTCAACAGGTCGGCAGCGGCGATGAAATCCTCTCGCAACTTGTCCTGATCGAGCTTTTGAAACAGGGTGCGCGCCGAGTCCTCATCGCCCGGATAGCCGCCTAACGGATACAGCGCATCGGGCGCAAATGCGATGTAGCCCTCAAGCGCAATGCGGCGCGCGACATCCTCGATGTGCGGATTGAGGCCACGGTTCTCATGCACAACAATCACCACGGGCAGCGCATCTTCCGTATGAGCGGGGCACACTAGATAGCCGCGCGCTTTGCCATTCCCTTTCGTGGATTCAAATTCCCGATAGGATGTTTTCAATCGCTCATCGTCAGGCTTGATCTTCTGCGCCATCGCAAACTGCGGGCTCAATGCGGCCAGCAGACCACTTGCGACCGTCGCGCCGATCGCGAGCCGCGCAGCACCAGCGATGAATCCGCGACGGTCAATCTGACCATGCACATACTGATCGAACAGCCCAAGCACGTCGGGATCGAAATCGTGAATGGTTTTGCGTGGCGGTTTCGACATGCGCAACTCCGGTTTTTTGAATTGGCTGGATCGTCATCCTAGCAATGCGGGATGGCCAATACGCTGAATGGCGCGCTCGGGTTCGTTTGCGCCATAAGGTAGGATGCCCGGTCTTGTCGAAGGACAATGCGCATCGTCAATTACGGAAGCGTCGCGACATGCCACATTACCCGGGTCCACTACTGACGCGATTGACCGCCGAATCGCTGGAGGCAGCGAGAGCCAAGGGCGAGCCGGAATGGAACGGCTCACTGGATCTCGGTCGATCGATGGTGTCCGTGCCGTTGGACGCCGAAGGCTGGTTTTGGCGCGAGATGCGTTATCCCTATCCAGCCAAGATCAAGGACCGCACGATCTACTACTGGGATGGCAACGACTTCGAAGCGATATCGAGATTCTCCGGCTCGCTGATCAAACTCGTGCCGAGTGAATGGGGCGCGCCGACATTCGAAATCGATGGCATCAAAATGCTGCCAACGTCAAAAGAATCGCCGATGGATGATGCACGGCGCAAGGTGGCCTTGATCGATCCTCGTGGCAAGCACGTGCTCGATACTTGCGGCGGCCTCGGCTATTTTGCGGCCAGCTGTCTCGACGCCGGCGTCGCGCGTATTGATTCGTTTGAAAAGAATGCGGATGTGCTTTGGTTGCGCACACTCAATCCGTGGTCGCCCGATCCTGATTTGCCGAGCAGTGGCGGTCGGCTGCATCTCGAACACGCCGACGTGTCAGAAGCGATCAAAGGGATTGCCGATGCGTCAGTCGATGGCGTGCTCCACGATCCACCGCGATTCGGCATTGCGGGCGAACTGTATTCACAATCATTCTACGACGAGCTTGCACGCACTCTTCGACGTGGCGGCAAGTTGTTCCACTACACGGGCAGTCCGAACAAACTGACCAGTGGTCGCGACGTGCCACGAGAAGTCAGCAAGCGCCTCGAAAAATCCGGATTCAAGGCGCAGTTGGCGCTCGATGGCGTCTTCGCGATACGGCGCTGAAGCCATTGAATTGATAGAGTGGAACCCCCGCAGGCGAGTCCTCGATCTTCGCTAAAAACGCGTATTTTTACTAAACGAACCTATCGTGTGGTGGAATCCAATGCGTAGGATCCGCCCAACTTGGGAACAAGAAGAACAAGGAGATCCCCATGAATCACGTCGTCATCTCCAGTTTCGAAAACGTCGAGACCGGTGACATGCAATCCGCGGGTGAGTCGATCACCTTGTTCAAATCCGAGGCGTCAGCGCGCGATCATTTCGCGATGCGCTCCAAGTCGCTTGATTCAGCGGTCACTGCAGCGAGCACGCAATCGCCTGACACAACTTTTATTAGCTGGTTACTGATCCTGCGCATGCCGCTGGATGTCGACAATATCGATGAGGCACTTGAAGATCTGGAACTGGTGCTCGAGGAAACCGAAGAGGTCGACGATCCGTTTGGCGAGTTTTTAGTTGCCTATGAAGGTTTTCAGCATGAGGCCGGCGCCAAGACCGAGTACCCGCAAGCCTCGGCACTCAAGGAGCTGGAAGCCTGGTTGACGTAAGCCAACGCTGACGGCGTGGCGTCACGCCATCGCCTACATATTCCTTCGATACTCGCCGCCGACGTCATACAGCGCATGGCTGATCTGGCCGAGTGAATGCGTCTTGACGGCTTCCATCAACGCCTCAAAAACATTTTGGCGGTCGCGTGCGGCTTTCTGCAGATAGCCGAGACCATGTCCGTCATGAACTTCGCTGACTTCGTCGTCTTCCGA
>JBBQTY010000211.1:0-6844 GCA_038234445.1 Lysobacterales bacterium | reverse complement strand
GGGGGTCATGTCTTCGTGCAGAACATGTTGCACATGTTCGGCGATCGGCAGTTCGATGCCGACGCGCTGGGCCAGGCGAACCACTTCGTCAACCGTGACGATACTTTCGACGACCTGACCAATATCGGCAACGGCTTGCGCCAACGAGACACCACGGCCGAGGGCAATACCCAAACGGCGATTGCGTGACAGATCACCGGTGCAGGTCAGCACCAGATCGCCGAGACCGGCGAGACCCATGAGGGTTTCGGGTTTGGCGCCGAGCGCTGTGCCGAGACGCAGGATCTCGTTCATGCCGCGCGTGATCAAACCTGCGCGCGCATTGAGCCCAAGTTCCATGCCATCGGCGACACCGGTGGCCACCGCGAGCACATTCTTCATCGCACCGCCGAGTTCGGCACCGAGGATGTCATTGCCAGTGTAGGCGCGGAAGGTCGGTGCATGCAGCAGTCGGGCGAGCTGCTGGGCGAATTCGGAATCGTTCGACTGCACGGTCAAGGCGGTCGGCATGCCGAGCGCGACTTCGCGGGCGAATGACGGTCCGGTCACGACTGCGGCCGGATGATCGGGCAAGCGTTCGTTGACCAGCTCGTGGAGGAAACGGCCGGATCCGGGATCGAAGCCCTTGGTGGCCCAGGCGATACCGGCGCCGGGGGCGACCCACGGCGTGATGACATCGAGCAGATCACGAAATGCATGGCTCGGCACCGAGATCAGGATGATGCCGGCATCGCGCACGCAGGTTTCAATAACGCCGCTGATGCCAAGGGCGTCCGGAAACTTCATTTCGGGCAGATAACGCGTGTTCGCGCGCGCGGTGGCCATGTCGACCACGGCCTGCGGCGAACGCCCCCACAAGGTGGTGGGGACGCCATTTCTCGCGAGCAGCACGGCCAGCGCCGTGCCCCACGATCCGGCGCCGAGAACTGCAACCGGCGTGGTCATTGAGGTCAGGAGTTCAGGGTCTGGCTTTCGGCCGGCGCTTCGGCGCGGCGACGCTGCTGTTCGGCGAAGATCGCATCAAAGTTGATCGGCTGCAGGTACAACGGCGGGAATCCACCGCCCTGAACCATGTCGGAGACAATCTGGCGCACGTACGGGAACAGCACGTTCGGGCAATAGGTTGCCAGCACGCTTTCCTGTGACGCCGCGTCGAAACCCATGACACCAAAGATGCCGGCTTGGTGAACTTCGGCGAGATACGCGGTATTTTCTTCGATCTTGCAGGTAACGGTCACGCTCAAGACCACTTCAAACACGCCTTCGGCAAGCGTGTTGACGCGCTGGCTGAGGTTCAATTCGACCGCGGGCTGGCCCTGCAACTGGAACACGTTCGGCGCATTCGGCACCTCGAACGAGATGTCCTTGGTGTAGATCTTCTGCAGGTTGAGCTGCGCCTGGTTGGCCTCGACGGCTGCGGGATTGGCCGCGCCGTTCGCGGGGGAATTCTCTGCCATGTTGCAATGCTCCGAAAAAACGAGGGGAAAAAGGGCAAGGATTATCCCATGCCGGGGTTTTCAACGCACATCAGGTTTGAGCGCGACGCGGATCCGAGTCAGCTGGCACTGCGGCCCTTGACCAAGGGCAATTGCGCTTCCATCCACGAACGCAGACCGCCATCGAGCGTATAGACGTCGCTGAACCCCGCCTTCTTGAGGCGCTTGGCCGCGGTGCCCGAGGTCTGACCGGTCTTGCAGTAGATCGCCACCGGCAAGTCCCTGGCCTTGGCCAGGTCCTTGCTCTCGGGATCGAACTGGCTCATCGCGACGTGGCGCGCCCCAGGCACATGGCCCTTTTCATAATCCTGGATACTCGACACGTCGATCAACAAGGCATTGTTCCTGTTGATCAATTGGGTCAATCCGGCCGGTGTCAGACCCTTGTAGCCACGGGTGAGTTGACTGATTTCCATCGCAGCCATCGCGGCAAGCACGCCGATGAAGCCGAAACAGAGAAAAGGGTGATTGCTGATGAACTCGGGTAGACGATGAAGGATTTCGGACACGGTAGGGGATTGCCTGAAGGTGCGTGCGATGTGCGCGCGGTCGAGAGGTGGGCGCCGATTGTCCGTGCTCAAGGGGTTGGCTGCAAATCCGTGACCTCAAGGTAGTTTTCGGCACTCGGTGGATTACACCGGTTTTGAGATCAAATGCGTCCGCAATGCAGATGGAAATCCCAGCGGACCGAGCGCTCGTGGGCTGGATCACCCCAAGCCTTGGCAAGATCCGTCTCGATCAGCGAAATCGGATCCTGTCCAAGTGCGCGCATGTAGCGCTGGGTTGCCGACCAGGAGTGCAGATAGGCCAGATAGTGGGCAAGGTCCCACTGCATACACATTTCAAAACTTGGCGTTGGGATTCGCTCGAACGGAAACGCAAGACTCGCGTAGCCACTTTCAACGAGCACACGCTCAGGTGGCCAGTACGGACCCGTCAGATCCACATACAACCTGTCTTTCTGCACATCGATCTCAGCGTCTACGCGGCAATCGGCGTAGGTCCAGAACGCGACGACGCCGCGCGGCTTGAGCACGCGGCGGACTTCCTCGTGAAAGCGCGCGAGGTCAAACCAGTGCAGAGCCTGCGCGACACAGACCAGGTCAACACAGCCGCTTTCCAGTGAAGAATGCTCGGCTGGTTCGACGCGGTAGCTGATGTTGCTGCGCGGCGACGCATTGGCGATCTGCTCGGCGCTTGGGTCCGTGGCGACGACGGCATTGAAATGGTCAGCAAGAGCGATACTGGCTTGGCCATTGCCGCAGCCGGCATCCCAGGCAAGTTGGCGTGAGGGCACTTCGCCGAGAAGGAAATCATAGAGCGCCGCCGGATAGTCGGGCCTGGCTTCGTGATAGACCGCGGCGTGGCCGGAAAAATAATCTTTGAAGGTCATGCGAGTTCCTCGGCCATGCGATGTTCGCCGGGCTGCAGGGATTCCAACGCGTGCGTGCCGACGCGAACACGCACGAGACGCAAGGTTGGCAATCCCACCGCAGCAGTCATCCGACGGACCTGGCGGTTGCGGCCTTCATGGATGGTCAGTTCGAGCCACGCTTCAGGGACAGACTTGCGGAAGCGTACCGGTGGATCGCGCGGCCAGAGCCAATCGGGTTCACCATCGAGCACACACACCTCGGCGGGCAAGGTCGGGCCATCCTTGAGCACGACGCCTTGGCGCAAGGCATTCAACGCTGCAACATCGGGCCGCCCTTCGACCTGGACCAGGTAGGTCTTCGACTGCCGATGCGCGGGATCGGTGATGCGATGCGCAAGCGCGCCATCGTCCGTCAGCAGCAGCAGGCCTTCCGAATCAAGATCAAGCCGTCCGGCCGCATAGACGTCTTTTTGCTTTATATGATCGGCGAGGGTCGGTCGACCCTCGCGATCGGTGAACTGGCAGAGCACACCATACGGCTTGTTGAAGGCGATCAGCATGCTCAGCTTGCAATCGGCCAACGTGGTTGCTGATTGCCAAAAGTCAGACTTAGTCTTTGGCTTTTTCCGCAGGTTTGCTGTCGGTGCCTTGCTCGAAGATTTGATCACCTTTGGGCTTGACGAACTTGAGGGTCATCCGATCCGACTCGCCAATGGCGACATACTTGTCGCGATCGACCTCTTTGTTGGTCAGCACCGGCGGCAGGGTCCAGACGCCTTTCTCGTAATCCTTGGTGTCCTGCGGATTGGCATTGATCTCGCTCTGGGCGGCGAGGGTGAAACCGGCATCGGTGGCGAGCTTGATGACAGAATCAGTCGTCAGATAGCCGGACTTCTCAAGCGTCTTGGGGTCCGCGCCGTCAGCCGCACGATGATCAACCACGCCCAAGATGCCACCCGGTTTGAGCACCGCGTTGAACGCCTTGAACATCGAACCAGCCGAATCGGCACCGACCCAGTTATGCACGTTACGAAACGTCAGCACAGCGTCCGCGGATCCATCCGGGCCGAGGTTTGGTGCTTTCGGGTCGAACTCGACCGTCTTGGCGGCGCCGTAGTGTCCAGCATCCGCAGCCAGCATGTCGCGAAACTTGGCGTTGTTGCGCGCGTTGTATTCGGAGCTCGCGTCGGTCGGAATCGCAGCGATGTAATGACCGTCTTTCATCAGCAACGGTGCAAGGATCTCGGTGTACCAACCGCCACCGGGGGTGATTTCGATCACGGTCTGATCGGGCTTCACGCCGAAGAAATCGAGGGTCGCGGCGGGATGACGGTAGGCATCGCGCGCCTTGTTGCTGTCCGAGCGCCACGCGCCGGCAAGGACGCTGTCAATCGTGGCCGCTGGGGCCGCTTCGACTGACTTCGGTGGCACCGCTACGGCAGGCTGATCGGATGCGGCTTCCGGCGCAGCGGTCTGCTCGGCGGTCGGACCGCAAGCGGCCAGGGCAAGGCTCAGTGCCAAGGTCAGGGAAATTTGCTTCATGGTCGACTCCATTTCGTTGCCAGTAAAGGGCGGCAGGGGGCCGCAAAGCCTAGCACAGCGCCTCATTGGTTCAGCGCGGAAGGTTCGATGGGACCGCTAACGAGGGCGCGCGGTTCCAGGAATCATGAACGGCAGCCTCACATTCATGCTGGAGTCGGGAAAAACTCGGCGGCAATTCATCTTCAAACCTCTACCTTGATCACCGTCATCGTGAAGCCTGATCAATCAGTGCGGTGATTGATACTCAAACAAACTGGAGGTGCACCATGCTTCATTACGCCATCGTTTTTCTTGTTATCGCGCTGATCGCCGCAGTTCTCGGCTTCGGCGGAATTGCCGGCGCGTCAGCCGGTATCGCAAAGATTCTGTTCCTCGTATTCATCGTGCTGTTTGTTGTATCGCTGATTTTCGGTCGTAAAAGGCTCTGACCATCGAGCGACTGAGTCTCCACAAAAAGCCCGCCTCGCGGGCTTTTTGCTTTTCAGCTTTGCTGTTCACGGGTCAACAGGGCTGACGGTGGATAGGGCGGTACATCGCTGTAGTCGCCGCCGGCCAATCCTTGTTGGACCGAACGCCACCAGTCCGCTTCGAAAATTTCGCCATGTTTTTCGATCAGTGCTTTACGCAAGTGCGCAGGCACACCGAGGAATTGAGGAAACATCTCCGGGAAAACATCACCTTCGCGCACCGTCAACCATTCTTCCAAGGGCCTGGTTTCATCCTCGAAACGCGCTTGTGGAATCTTGCGGAAGCAGCAGGTGTCGAGCAGACACAATTCGTCGTAGTCATAGAAAATCGCGCGTCCACCGCGGGTGATGCCGAAATTCTTCAGCAACAAATCACCAGGGAAAATATTGCTGCGGGCGAGGTCCTTTATCGCTTGGCCGTAATCAAGCATCGCCCGGGTTGCGTGTTCAGGTAATGCTTCGCGAACGTAGAGGTTCATCGGGCGCAAACGTCTTTCCACGTAGCAATGACGCACGAGCACCTCATCGCCCTCCAATGAAACCGTCTCTGCACATTGGCTGAGCAACTCTTCGAGCATGTCGGCATCAAACTGCCATCGCGGAAAGCGCAGATGGCGAAATTCCTGCGCATCGACGAGCCGACCGATGCGGTCGTAGCGAAATACCAGCAGATATTTTTCCTCGACCTGTCTGCGCCCGATATCTTTCGGATAGGCGAACTGGTCGCGGATGACTTTGAATACGAGCGGATAGCCTTTTGGCGTGAACACGGCCATGACCATGCCGCGCTCGCCATCGGCCCGCACCAGACGTTCCTCGGGGTGTGAGGCGAGATGTCGGAACAAGTGGCGATAGCGTTCCGTCTTGCCCTGCTTGGCCCGTCCAAGGACGGTATAGAGTTCCTCAATCGGCTTGTGCGGCAGCAACGCGCCAAGGAAAACGACGACGTCACTTACCGTCGGCAGATCAACATGAAAGTAGCTGCGCGTGAAGCTGAAGATGAGTGAGACCTGGTCCATCTCGCTGATGACCGCATCGGCGCGGACACCGTCCGGCGTACTGATCAAGGCAATGACCAGAGGCAGGTCACCTTGCGCGGTGGTGATCCGCCCGATCAGGTAAGCACGGCGCTCGCGGAAAAATGCGGCCTTGATCAGATCGATCGAGTTCACACGCCGCACGCCGATTTTGCGCATCCGCGTGCCAATCCTCCGCGCGATTGATTTCACGCACGTCGCAATGTCTGCGTAGCCATTGGTAAACGGATAGTCGGCAAGAATGCGCTCGCAGACGATCGACAATCCGTCGGCTACCGCGTAGCTGTTGAGATCAGTCGCATCGGCAATACCTTCGGTCGGCTCACTGTCGAGCGCGACGAATTCAATGTCGGTAGCGACTCCATCGGTATGGAAGAAACGCCGCGACAACGAGTTGAAGAAGGTTTTCGGGAACTCGTGATCGAGCATCGGCTCGACCAGAATCTGCAGCTCATTGCGGATTTGCGCCCAGATTGACCGCGAGCGCACGCGTTCTTCAAGCAACAGTTCGAGCCGACCCAGCGTCTCGCGCACGCAAACATCGTAGAGATCGATCCGTGCCGCGGCATCGACGCGCACGTATTTCCAATCGCGCCGCTCGAAGCGGCGCTTGGCCCTTCGTGTGATGTCGGAGAAGCGCGCGTTGTAGTCGAGAAACGCGTCGAGAACGAGAGCGGCTGCGCGGGATTGAATGGGGGCCGTCATGGGCTAAAGCCGGGATTCGGGATTCGGGATTCGGGATTCGGGATTCGGGATTCGGGATTCGGGATTCGGGATTCGGGATTCGGGATTTGGGATTTGGGATTTGGGATTTGGGATTCGGACTATGGGGGCAGGATGCCAGAACGAACAGCGAAGCTGGCCCGCAGGGTAGCCGCCGGAGACGGCGTGTCATTCGGGAAAGCCGAGCGGCGGCTTGGCGCGCAC
>JBBQTY010000210.1:0-6936 GCA_038234445.1 Lysobacterales bacterium | reverse complement strand
TTTCCGCTTTCGTATTTGTGGACACTATTCCGATGCTGAACACGAAGGCGGATAAGTGGGGAAACCTCAGCCTGAAGGTCTCTCCCACCAAGGCCGAACGGGCCGCGCGGGCTTCTTGGAGGCTCCTTGCGTTGCTGCTTTCTTGTTGGAAGCAGCTTTAGCCGCTCGTCCCCTTTTCGGGGGCTTGTCCCCTCTCGGGGGCGATGCCGTTCGTCTCATCGAAGCAAGATCTCGCCCGTGAACGGGCTCCTACCGAAGCACGCCGCCCCTGTAGGAGCGCCTTCAGGCGCGATGCACTGCCTACGACTCCAGCACCAACATCGCGCACGCTGCAGCCGACCGGACTCTCCGAAACCGCACAGAATCGTCGCTTTCGCCGCCATCGCTTATCATTCGCGGATGAACAATCATCCACCGGGGCCGCTGCCCGTCGTACAGCTCAAGATCGAACGCCGCTCGAACCATCCCTGGATCTACCAGAAGATGGTCGAACGTCCGGAACCGAAACCCAAGCCCGGCAGCATTGTCGAGATTGTCGACCGCAACGGCGAATATGCCGGGCGCGGCTTCTACAACGGCCATTCGCGCATCACCCTGCGCGTGCTCACCGCAGACGTCGAAGAACAAGTCGATGAGGCGTTCTTCGCGCGCAAGATCGCTGCAGCCGTCAGCCTGCGTCGCGATCTGCTCAAGCTCGATGCGGTGACCGATGCCTATCGTCTGATCCATTCCGAAGGTGATGGGCTTTCGGGGCTTGTCGTCGATCGTTTTGCGAATACCGTCGTCATCGAATTCTTCTCGGCCGGCATGTACAAGCAGCGCGACATCATCCGCCGTTGCCTGCTTGAACACTTTCCCGATGCCGCCATCTATGCCTACGCCGAATCGCACGTGCAAAAGCAGGAGAGTTTCGACTGCGCGGTGCCGCCGACGCCCGAGCCGACCGTGATCCACGAACACGGTGTGCAGTTCCACGCGGCACCGGGCAGCAAGCACAAGACCGGTTTCTTCGTCGATCAGCGCGACAACCGCAAGACGCTCGCCGAATTCTGCGAAGGCAAACGCGTACTCGATCTGTGTTGCAACTCAGGTGGCTTCGGCATCACCGCGAAAACCATTGGCGGCGCCCGCGAAGTCGTCGGGGTCGATCTCGATGAGAGCATCCTTGAAATCGCCGAGAAGAATGCGTACTTGAACAAAGCAAAGATCCGCTTCGTCCAGGCCGATATCTTCCATTGGCTGCGCGATTTTCCGAACGACCGCACCGAGAAATTCGATGTCGTCATTCTCGATCCAGCCAAGATGACCCGCGACCGCGAACAGGTGATTCCTGCACTGAAAAAATACCTCGACATGAACAAGCTCGCGATGGGCGCACTCAAGCCAGGCGGAATCCTGCTGACTTGTTCGTGCACGGGCCTGGTCAGCGAAGAGCAGTTCCTCGACATGCTGCGCCGCGCCGCGTTCTACGCGGGCCGTACCGTGCAGGTCCTAAAAGTGACTGGCGCCGGCGCCGATCATCCGTGGCTCGCGCATGTGCCGGAAAGCCGCTATCTGAAGGCGGTGTTTTGTCGCGTGGATTGACCTTCATCTTATTTCACCCAGAACGGTTCGAACAACCGAAAATCGCGGCGTCGGATCTGACTGCTAAACTGACGGATCGCCCATTCAAACGTCACGGATCACTCATGGCCGCTGCGCCCAAGAAACCCGCCAGATCGAACAAGCCCGCGGTAAGTCGCGAGCAAGCCGAGGAGGCCGTACGCACCTTGCTGAAATGGGCGGGCGAGGATCCGTCGCGCGAGGGTTTGCTGGATACACCCAAACGAGTCGTGACTGCCTATGGCGACTGGTTTTCCGGTTATGCGATTGAGCCGGCCGACTATCTGAGGCGCACGTTCAAGGAGGTTGCGGGTTACGACGAGATGATCGTGCTGCGCGACATCGAATTCGAATCCTACTGCGAACACCACATGGCGCCGATCATTGGTCGTGCACATATCGGTTACCTGCCGACCAACAAGGTGGTTGGAATCAGCAAGCTGGCGCGCGTCGTCGATGCTTTTTCGCGACGTTTCCAGGTTCAGGAAAAACTGACTGCGCAGATCGCCCGTTGCATCGAAGAGGTGCTCAAGCCACGCGGCGTCGGCGTGGTCATCGACGCGGTTCACCAATGCATGACGACGCGTGGCGTGCACAAGCGGGGCGTCTCGATGATCACCAGCAAAATGCTCGGTGACTTCCGCGAGGATGCGCGGACACGAGGCGAATTCCTGCGATTCATCAACATCCAATCGAAGTCGTGAGGGAACTTCGGCTAGCGCGTGTTGATCGGAGTCGACCTGTGCCAGCCCGCCTTGCCAATGCAGGCGCTCATCTTTTGATCACCACACTTCCCCGATCCGCAAACATGCCACCGAGATGACCTCCGAATCCAGCCATACGCCGGTGCGCCGCGCTGCGGTCATCTTCATCTTTGTCACGGTGATGATCGACATGCTCGCCTTCGGCATCATCATCCCGGTTTTTCCGCACCTCGTGCAGCGCATGACCGGAGGCGACATCGCCAACGCGGTGCGCTGGACCGGCATCATGGGTGCGCTGTTCGGACTCATGCAGTTCATCTTTTCGCCGGTGCAGGGTGCGTTGTCGGATCGCTTCGGTCGGCGCCCGGTGATCTTGAGTTCCAATCTCGCCCTGGGCCTGGATTTCATCTTCATGGCGCTGGCCCAGTCATTGCCGATCCTTTTCATCGGACGGCTGATCTCGGGCATCGCCAGCGCGAGTGTTTCGACCGCAAATGCCTACATCGCTGATGTCACGCCGAAGGAGAAACGCGCCGGAGCCTACGGCATGATCGGTGCTGCGTTCGGAATCGGCTTCATCATCGGACCTGCACTCGGTGGCTTTCTCGGCAGTATTTCCGTGCGCGCACCGTTCTGGGCGGCGGCGATACTGGCGCTGATCAACTTCTGCTACGGCCTGTTCGTGTTGCCGGAGTCGTTGCCCAAAGAGCGGCGCAGCGCGCGATTCGATGTGGAAAATGCGAATCCTGTCGGTGCGTTGCGCATGTTGCGCCGCTATCCGCAGGTGTTCGGGTTGGCCGTAGTGTTCTTCCTCGTCGCGTTCGCGCAAGTCTCGCTCAATTCGACGTTCGTTCTGTACACCGACTACCGTTTCCATTGGGGCCCTCGAGAGGTCGGCTATGCGCTCGCGCTGGTCGGAGTTTGCAGCGCCATCGTGCAGGCCGGCCTCGTCCGTCGTGTCGCACCGCGCTTCGGCGAGCGACCGGTCATGCTTGCCGGTTTGCTGTTCGGTATGTGCGGGTTTCTGACGCTTGGATTTGCCAGCAACATGCTGGCATTCCTGCTCGGCATTCCACTGCTCGCACTGGCCGGGCTCGGTGGGCCAACCACACAATCGATCATGACGCGTCAGGTGGATCCGGGCGAACAGGGTCGACTGCAAGGTGCGATCACGAGTCTGTCGAGTCTGGCGACGATTGTCGGACCGTTCGTGTTTACCCAGACCTTTGCCTATTTCATTGGCACCTCGGCTCCCGTGCATCTGCCCGGTGCGGCGTTCATGTTGGCGGGCTGCCTGATGCTGCTCGGCGTCATGCTCGGCTGGCGCGCAACCAAGGGTTTGCCGCCGATGATCCCCGAAGCCGTCGTCCTGGCGGAATCCAGCGATGGGTTGCCGCCGCTGGCCAATGCCAGCGAAGAATCGTGAATGAGCCTTCCAACAAGCCGTACTCACCGTCCTGCGAGCGCAATCGCGAACCGATCCTTGATGTCCTGCGTAACCGCTTTGCGGATCGTCGGTCTGTGCTTGAAATCGGCAGTGGCAGCGGACAGCACGCCGTCTTCTTCGCCGCAGCGATGCCGCACTTGCAATGGCAGACTTCGGACCGAGCCGACTATCTGACCGGCATTCAAAGCTGGCTCGATGAGGCGGCGCTGGCCAATACGCCACCGCCGATGATGTTTGATGTAGGGCAGGAAGACTGGCCGAAAACACCGTTCGATGCGATCTTCACCGCCAACACGCTGCACATCATGGCTTGGCCGGAAGTCGAACGCCTGTTTGCACGACTGCCTGAAATCATGAGCAGGAATGGCGTCGTCGTGGCTTACGGCCCGTTCAATATCAACGGCGAATACACCAGCGCCAGCAATACCGAATTTGATCGCTCACTGCAGACGCGCGGCGCGCAAATGGCCATCCGCGACCTTGAGGCCGTCGATGCGCTGGCTGCCTCCGCAGGTCTTGAGCGTGCGGCCTTGCATCCGATGCCGGCGAATAATTTCTGCGTCATCTGGCAACGACCCGTCGTCTGCTGACCGGGCAGGAAACCGAATCGCAAAACATCCTTCTGCGGTCGACAAAGAGTCAATCGAGTCGGGGTTTTTCTCTGCACAAACCTTTTCTTTTTGTGTCTATTTGCATATTGCGCAGGCCGAGGGTAATGCAGTCAGCCATTGCACTTCCGAAGACGACATAGCTTTTCTCGGAAGGATGAAAACCGTCGGCGCAGAAGCTTTCATTGCTCATCTCGAAATCAACCTCGACATGGAAAACGCCCGGGCATTCCCGAGCGACGGCGCGAGTGACGCCATCCAGGGTCTCGCCACGGAATCCGATCAGCCAGCGCAACGGCTGCGGGATCAATGGAAACGATCGAAGCGGCGGCATGCCGGCAATGACTATGACAGCGTCGGGCGAATGCCGGCGCAAGGCGTCGACCAGGGCGTGCAGATTCCGCCTCCATACGCTGACGGTCGATAACGCCGTGACATCGTTGACGCCGACCGAAACAACAATGGCATCGGCGGCTATCGCAGCAAGCGTCGGCACAAGATCGGAGAGGATTTTTTTCGTTGAGGCGCCGCTGCGGCCATAGGCTTGCCATTCCACGGCACCGCCACAGCGTTCCACCAGCGCCCTCGCTGTGCACCCGACCAAGGCACAGTCCAGAGTCGCTGCACCGACGCCGGCGATGATTGAATCACCGATCGCGAGCAGGCGAATCGAATCACCCGATCCCATGCGGCCCGATGATTCGCCTGCCGCTGGTTGCAGCCGTGGCGCGGTCTTGCGCAGTCGAATCGCCTGAATCGCAACGAACGGCAGCAACAGCCAGAACACGAGACCGCGAACGGCCATCACCATCGCGGTCAATGTCCGATCATCTGCTCAGCGCGAATTTTGTGCGGCGATCCACGCATCGATATGGCGTTCAAGCGCAGCCAGCGGAACCGAACCGGTTTCCAGTACGGCATCGTTGAAGGCGCGCAGATCGAACTTGTCACCGAGCGTGTGAGTCGCTTTCGCGCGCAGCTCGGAAATCTTCAGCTGCCCGATCTTGTAGGCGAGCGCCTGGCCGGGCGTGCCGATATAGCGATCGACCTCATTGACGATGTCCTGGTCAGTCTTCGCCGCGTTGTCCTTGAAATAGGCGATCGCCTTGTCACGACTCCAACCCATCGAGTGCATGCCGGTATCGATGACGAGGCGCACGGCGCGCCACATTTCGTAAGTCAGCTGGCCGAAATGATCATAGGGATCGTCGTACAAGCCCATATCGAAACCCAATTGCTCGGCGTAGAGGCCCCAGCCTTCGCTGTAGGCGGTGAAATATGCCGTGCGGCGAAAGTTCGGCGCGCCGGGCAATTCGAGACTGCGAGCAAACTGGAAATGGTGTCCGGGAACGGATTCATGCAGCGTCAGCGGCACCATCTCCCAGGTTGGCCGCACTTCCGGTTTATACAGATTTACATAGTAATAGCCGGGCCGACTGCCGTCGGTGGCGCCGGGCTGGTAATAGGCCGTGGTCGTATCGGGTGCGATGTTGTCGGGAATCGGACGCACACCATAAGGCAGACGCGGAATCGTGTGGAAGACCTTGACGAGTTCCGGATCGATGGCCTTGGCCAGTGCCCGATAGCGCTCAAGCAGGGCTTGTGGTGTCTTCTCGAAAAACTTCGGATCGCTGCGCAGGGTGGTGAAGAATTCTCCCAGACTGCCCTTGAAACCGATTTCTTTTTTGACTGTTTCCATTTCGGCGCGGATGCGTGCGACTTCCTTGAGTCCGATCTCATGGATCTGTGCGGCGCTCAGATCGGTGGTCGTGTAGTAGCCGGCGAGAAAGTCGTAGTACGCCTTGCCATTCGGCAAATCGGCGGCCGCGATCGAATCGCGCGCACGCGGAAGATATTGCTTGTCGAAGAATTTGGCGAAACCGGCATACGCCGGAACAACCTGCTTGCTGATGACCTTCTTCGCCTCGGCGGTCAATGCCACGCGATCGGCCTCGGCAACACTCGCCGGGAATTTGATGAATGGGCGGTAGAACGGACTCTTCGCCGGATCATCGACAACCTGCGCGGCGATCTGCGCTGGTACGCGCTGCATCAACACTTTCGGCGGCATGTTTTTCTGCTTGATGCCTTCGCGCATCAGGGCCATGGTCTGATCGATGACCGCTGGCATCGCCTCAAGCCGTTTGATCCAGTCGCGATAGTCCTTGGCAGTCGCAAACGGCAAAATCTCGGCAATTCCATCAGCCGTCTGAACGCCGCCCATGTGACTGACCGGCTGCAGGTATTCGTGAAAGCGCTGGCGCTCGATTGACTTCTCAAGCTGCCACTCAACGGTGTCGTTGTTGAGCTGGTCGGCAGCAGTGAGTGCGCCACGATCGATCGCATGCAGCTTTTCGAGGGCGGTGCGATCCTCACCTTCACGTTTGGCAAAGGCTTTGAGACTTTCGTCGGACCAGCGATCATTGAAACGCGAATCACCGTTGTAGCTCGCGTTCTCGGGTGACTCGACCAGACCGCGCTCCCATTCATTGTCGAACAACGCATGCAAGGCCGTCGCAGCTTCCATATGGATGTTTTCTGCACCATTCACGCGCAGAGTTCCCGCATGGCATAA
>JBBQTY010000209.1:0-7133 GCA_038234445.1 Lysobacterales bacterium | reverse complement strand
CATCAACGCGTACACGGCCTGCACGAATCGCCGATTCGGCTTGCGAGCGCGAACACAGTCCGCGCTTGGAAATGATGCGCGCGAGTCCGTGTGTTCCTGCACGTTTGGGCGCAGCGGAATTGCGCGGAGGGCGAGGCGTCGGCACGGCGTGGACGAGATCCTTGAAACGAAACAGGGGCGCCGAAGCGCCCCTGCATTCTATTGCCTGAAACAAGCGACGTCGCTCAGGGACGTCGTTCGAGTTCCGGATCGTTCTTGGCCACGGGCATCAAGTCATGCTTGGAGACCCCGAGCAACAACAACACCGGGTTGGCGAAGAAGATCGACGAGGCGATACCAATGAAGATACCGATCAGCATGATCAGGCCGAAGTTCTCAAGGGCCGGACCACCGAGGAAGTACAACGTGCCGACGGCCAGCGCGGTGGTCACGCCGGTCATGATCGTACGCGACAGGGTTGAGTTGACCGAGCGGTTGAGAATGTCGGCCGAATCGCCCTTGCGCGAGGCGCGGAAGATTTCACGTACGCGATCGAAGACGACGATCTTGTCATTGATCGAGTAGCCGACCACCGACAATACCGCGGCCAGCGCGGGCAGATCGAATTCACGCCCAGTCAGGGCGAAAGCCGCGACCGTGATCAACGTGTCGTGGATTTCCGAGGCGACCGCGGAAACCGCGAAGCGCCACTCGAAGCGAATCCACAAGTATATGGAGATGCCGGCGATGACGAAGATGACTGCGACAAGTCCATCATTGCGAAGCTCATCACCGACCTGTGCGCCGACGAATTCGCTGCTGGTGACCTTGGCATCGGATCGGGTCGCGCGCAACGCCTTCAGCACATTCGCCGCGATCTTGTCGTTGGCGACGGTACTGGCTGCTTCGGTCTTCGAGGTTGCGTTCTCTTCGGAGACGATGCGGATGGCGAAATCATTGGTGCCGCCGAAGGTCTGCACGACCGCCTTGTCGAAACCGCCAGCCGTCAACGCCGCGCGAACGTCAGCGACATCGATGGCTTTCTCGTAATTGACTTCGACATTCGCACCACCGGTGAAATCGAGGCCGTAATCAAGACCTCGAATGAAGATGATCGCGATCGAAATGACCATCAACATGGCCGAAACACCAAGGCTGACTTTGCGCCAGCGCATGAAATCGATATTGCTGTTCGGATTGAAAAGTTCCATGGAGGATTCCCGAGGTCAGACCGGCAGCGTCTTGAGCTTGGTCGAACGACCAAAGATCAGCGCAACAAGAGAATGGGTGCCGGTCACCGAAGTGAACATCGACGTGATGATGCCGATCGCGAGCGTGATGGCGAAGCCGCGAATCGGGCCGGAACCGAAGGTCATCAGACCAAAGGCCGCGATCAGATGGGTGACGTTGGCGTCGAGAATCGTCGCCCAGGCCTTGTCGTAGCCGCCGCGGATCGCCGCGAATGGGGTCATGCCATTGCGTTGCTCCTCGCGGATACGTTCGCAGATCAGCACGTTGGCATCGATCGCCATACCGAGCGTCAAGACGATGCCGGCAATGCCCGGCAGAGTCAGCGTGGCCTGGAAGATGCTGAGAATCGCGACCAGCAGAATCAGGTTCATCAACAGGGCGACGTCGGCAATCAAGCCGAAAACCTTGTAGTAGAACGCGACAAAGACGACGACGAGAAGCAAGCCGACGATGACCGCGGTAACACCTTTGCGGATGTTGTCAGCGCCGAGGCTTGAGCCGATGACGCGCTCCTGCACGATATCAACGGGAGCCGCCAGCGAACCCGAACGCAGCATCAGGGCCAGATCAGATGCCGCCTTGCCGCTTTCAAGTCCGGTGGTTTCGAACTTGTTCGAAAACACGCCCTTGATGTTGGCCAGGCTGATGACGTTTTCCTCGATCTTCGCGCTGCGCACTTCCTTGCCATCGACGACGCGAACTTCGGGAATGCGCTCGACGAGAACGACGGCCATGCCTTTGCCGACGTTCTGCGAGGTGAAATCGAGCATCTTGCGCGCGCCAGCCGAATTCAATGCGACGCTGACGGCGGGCGTGCCGCTCTGCTGATCGACCGAACTGGACGCGTCGACCAATTCGTCGCCGGTGACGATGACCTTTTTCTTGAGCACGGCCGGACGGCCGTCCTTGAAATAATAGAGGCGCGAATCCGGCGGCACCGAGCCGGTGCGAACAGCTTCGGCCACGTTGACGCTTTCGTCGACCGCGCGGTATTCAAGAGTGGCCGTGGCACCGAGCAGCTTCTTGGCCTCAGCCGTATCCTGCAAACCCGGCAATTCGACGACGATGCGGCGATCGCCCTGTTGCACGATCAGCGGCTCGGCGACACCGAGCGAGTTGATGCGGTTGCGCAAGGTAGCGACGTTCTGCTTGATCGTGTTGTCGGCAATCTGCTTGATGCGCTCGGGCTTCACCGTGATGTTCAGGCTTGACTGACCGCCGATCGTCGGACCATCGACGACGTCCAGATCAGCCATATCCTTGGCGACAGCGGCCGCAATCGTATCGCGATCCTCGTCGCTGCCGGCCTGCACGACGATGCCCTGGCTGCCGCGATTGACCTTGGTATTGCGGATGTTCTTGTCGCGCAACAGCGAGCGGATGTCATCGACGTAGCGCTGCTCTTGGCCATCAAGCACGCTCTTCTGATCCACTTCCATGAGGAAGTGCACGCCACCCTGCAGATCAAGACCCAGCGGCATCGAATTGGCGCCGATCGCCCGCATCCAGGCAGGAACCGTCGACGCCAGATTCAGGGCAACGGTGAACTTGTCACCGAGATCGCTACGCAGCGCGCTTGAAGCGGCCAGCTGCGCATCGGTATTCGGGAAGGTCACAAGAAGGCGCTCATCCTTGATCTGCACTTCATCGAAAGCGATCTTGCGAGTCTGCAGTGCCTGCATAGCGCGTTCTTTCAGCGCCTCATCGACAACGTCGCTCTTGTTCGCGAGCACCTGCACGGCCGGTTGCTTCTGATACAACGAAGGTATTGCGAACATCACACCAACGACCGCTACCAGGGCGACGAGGATGTGTTTCCAACGGGGATAATCGTTCATTCGTACAAATCCAGTTTTACGCTGTTGCCGATCAATCGATGGGTTTTCCAGCGGACGCTGCCGCTTCGCGGCATGTCCCCTTGCACAATTGCCAAGGCGGGCATGGCCCGCCTTGAGCGCTGACGTCTAACGCAGTGGGGCTTGCTGAATGAAACTCAAGCTTGTTTGAGCGTGCCCTTGGGCAGAACCGCGGTGATTGCGCTTTTCTGCAACTTGACGCTGACCTTGTCGGCGATCTCGAGCGTTACGAAGGTATCGGCAATATCCTCGATGCGACCGAGCAGACCGCCATTGGTCAGCACTTCATCACCCTTGGCCAACGCCGCAACCATTGCACGCGCTTCCTTGGCGCGCTTCATCTGCGGACGGATCAGCATGAAATAGAAGATGCCGAAGATCACGATCAGCGGCAGGAAGGACATCAACGGGTTCGGGGCGGCGGCCCCAGTGGCCTGCGCGTACGCGGAACTGATCAGAAAATCCATTGTGACTCCAAGGGTTTGCAACGTTCCCGACGGACACCGGGAGACGAAAAAGGTCGCGGATTATGCCATGTCGACGGCTACTGCGCACGGCGCCGGGATCTCCGCGTACTTTGAGTCATCAACAAGTTGCCGGCCTCAGACGTCCTCGCCGAGCTCGTAATCGAAGCCGTAGCAGTGGATGCCTTCGCGAATCGTGATCGTCAGATGGCCCTTCAAATCGACCAGTTGGCCGGTACCGGAGTCCGGCACGACACTCACCGAAAGGCTCGGCGACCCTCGATCCATCGTTCCAGAGTGCTGCAAGACGAAGCTTCCCTGGAGCCCCTGCAATTTGCCGACAACCCGCTCGATGGCCACGTAGCCGGCAGAACCCTTGACCTCGGTCATCGCGCTGAGCATTTCGCCAATGCTGGTCGCCTTGAGGTCGCCGTGAAACTGCTTGTTGATCGAGATTCGCCCGCGCGTCTCGCCTTCGCCCACTTCGTTGAGATCGAGCGGAACGAGCGTGACCTCGAACGTTCCGGTGGCGTGTTGTTTCATGATGGTGTTTCCCCATTTTGATGAGCCAAGGCAACCTGCCTTGGGCGGAATGCCGAGCGAACACGACATGGCACCCACGGCTTGTCTCTTATTGAACTGGCGCAGCCGGTCGCTGGGTCAGCGTCGCCGCGGGCGACAAGGTGATGCGAAAGCAAGCGCCGCCACCGGCCACCGGAACATAGTCGAGCGAAGCCTGGCTTGATTCGCACATCTGCTTGGCCAGATACAGACCAAGCCCGGTGCCGTATTCGCTGGTCGTATAGAACGGATCAAAGATTTGCGCAGCGACCTTGGCCGGAATACCGGGCCCACGATCGATCACTTCGAGCACGGGCGGCCCCTTGTCCGTGGCCATTCGTGCAACCACCACGACACGCGCCACCGCACCGGGCTCGCGCCCATAGCGAATCGCGTTCTGCACGAGATTCCACACAACTTGTTGCAAGTGCTGCGGATCGACCATTGCCTCGATCTGGCGGTTCTGCGTGATCGCACGCAAGTGGTCCTGGCCGAGATCGTTGTTCTGCTTGTATTCCTCGACAAACGACAGTGCCCACGCATTCAGATCAATACTTTCTGGACGCGATCGTTCGCGTCGCGACAACTGCAGGATGTTCTCAACCACCTCGTTGGCTCGCGTGCAATGGTTGTTGACGATTTCGACCAGGCGGCGGTCTTCATCTTCCATCGTTTCCGATTCGGCCAGCAACTGCGCCGAATAGCGGATCGCGGCCAGTGGATTGCGGATCTCGTGGGCGATCGAAGCGGACAGGCGACCGAGCGAGGCGAGGGTCATCTCCTCGGCGCGACGCGACAGCAACGAGGTGTCATCGAGGAAGATCAGGATATGCGTATCGTCATTCGGTGCCATCCGCGAGAAACGCGGAATCACCTCGGGGACGTCGGCGGCCAGCGCGACCGGGTTCTGGTCGATGCGTCCGGAATGCCGCCAGTGATAAAGACGTCGAGAAAGTTCGGCAGCGACCTGGCCGAGATCACGCTGGTTCGGCGAGGGATTGCCGATCAAATGCCAGGCCGATTCATTGATACGCAAGATATGGTTGGCATCGTCAACCAGCAACACGCCGGTCTTCATGCGTCGGATGATCAAATCATTGACCTGTTCGAGATTGAGCAGGTCGACGCCACGTTGTTCGGCGAGCGCTTCGGTTTCGCGCATTTGCCGGCCCAGGTACGCGCACAGCGCGGCTACGCCGATATAGGCGAGCCCAAACAATGACGCCTCGACGATGCTGCGATCGGTCGGGATCCCGTTCATCATCGCCAACAACGGCGGGGCCAGAACGCCGATGGCGGCCAGTACGGCGAGCAGGATTGATTGGCGGAACTTCAACAGCAGCGCACTGACGCCGACATTGACCATCAACATCATCGGAATTGAACTGTGACCGCCACGGATGGAAAAAAGAATCAAAGATGCGGCGACCACATCGAGGGTAAGGGCCAGACCGATACTGGCGCCCATGTGGCGGCGCATGCGGTCGGTCGAAACAAGCAGGATAACGGCGATCAGGCAATAGCCTGCCGCGACAACGCGGCCGAGGCTCGAATGACTGACAGCAATCCAGTCGCCCGCCATCGGACTGAAAATCAGGCCGAGATAGACCGCCGACTCGAGCAATCGATACAGATTGAAGAAGTACAACTCACGCCGGGTGATGTCGCCGTTTGAGTCGTTTGCGCGTCGCAATTGCCGGTCCGCCAAGTTGATCCCCTCTCAGGTGACCGCAGTATAGGTGTGCGAGCGACAATGCTACAGCGTGTCGTGGTGGCGTCCGCTATCCGGTCAACGAATGTCACAACTGCCCGATCGCTGGAGGCGATTGGTAGTGCAAAAGCGCCACGATCTGTGCTGCACTGCCACTCGATTCATGCGGGTTGCCACACTCAGCCGTTTGCTGCCAGCGCAGAGGCCCGGTCAACGGCTTTTTGCAATCGCAGCACGCTTTGCCCAAAATACGCGACCGCTCTGCGTAGTCGACCCGGTCTCCGGGCTCGACGCCATCTTTTCTCCGCTCGAAGGATTGCGGCTGCGACCGGCTTCTCTGGCCGCCATCCGCGCCTCTCCCAAGAAGGTGCCTGCATGAATTTCCACGAATACCAAGCCAAGGAACTGTTTGCCGAGTTCGGCATTCCTGTGCCTCCGGGCAAGATTGCCTCCTCTCCGGAGCAGGCGGTCGATGCCGCCAAGGCACTCGGCGGCTCGCAATGGATGGTCAAGGCGCAGATCCATGCCGGTGGCCGCGGCAAGGCTGGCGGCGTCAAGTTTTGCAAATCGACCGATGAGGTCAAGGCCGCTGCGGCGGGCATGCTCGGGCGCAGTATGGAAACCTACCAGTCCGGCGGTCGCGCGTTGCCGGTCAATCTGGTGCTGGTTACCGACGCTGCCGATATCGCCAAGGAACTGTATCTCTCGATCCTGGTTGATCGCGATACCAGGGCGGTTTCGTTCATCGCCTCGGCGCAGGGCGGTGTTGATATCGAACAGGTCGCCCGTGAGACGCCTGAAGATATTCACACGATTGAAGTCAATTTCGTCGAAGGTCTGCAACCCTATCAGTGTCGCAAGCTCGCCTTCGACATGGGCCTCGATGGAAAGCAGGCCAACCAGCTGACTAAGATCATGCTGGGCCTGTACAAGCTGTTCAACGAGCGTGATCTGGCCCTGGTCGAGTTGAATCCGCTGGCGATTCTCGATTCCGGCATGCTCATGGCCCTCGATGGCAAGGTCGATTCCGACGACAACGCCGAATTCCGTCATCCGAAGCTGGCCGCGATGCGCGACCTTAGCCAGGAAGATGCGGCTGAGGCGGCGGCGGTCCAGCACAACCTCAACTACGTGACGATGGATGGCAATATCGGCTGCATGGTCAACGGCGCAGGCTTGGCCATGGCGACGATGGACGTGATCAAGCTCGCTGGCGGCGAACCGGCCAACTTCCTCGATGTCGGCGGCGGCGCGACCAAGGAGCGCGTGACCGAAGCGTTCAAGTTGATCCTGCGCTCGGACAAGGTGCAG
>JBBQTY010000208.1:0-7135 GCA_038234445.1 Lysobacterales bacterium | reverse complement strand
ACAATTGCCGCGACACCCCACACACTGGAAAACCAGCCCTGGATCGCAGCGCGCTCGCGCACCGTGTAAAGATCGCCGACCAAGGTGGCGACCGTGGCCATGATTGCGCCCGCGCCGAGTCCTTGCAGACCTCGAAACGCGATCAGGCTGGGCATGTTCCAGGACAACGCGCAACACGTTGAGCCGATCAGAAATACCGTTGTACCGAATATCAGGATGGGCTTGCGCCCGTGTATGTCGGCCAGTTTTCCGTAGATCGGAATGCACACCATCTGTAGCAACAGGTAGATCGAGAACACCCAGCTGATCAAGGAAAATCCACCGAGGTCAGCGGCAATCTGTGGCACCGCGGTGGCGATGATCGTGCTGTCCATCGCCGCCAGCAACATGGTCAGCATCAGCGCACCGAGAATCCAGCGCCGCTCGATGCGGCTGACCTTGTGTGTGTTCATGGGTAGTCAGCCCGGAGACTTCGGCTGGTGGTGATGCAGATCATCCGGGTAGTTTACCCGTGCACTGGAAACGCGTGTTCATGCGCCACGATGTACCTCCAATCCTGTGGGGAAAGATCGGCTGCGGATTCACGTTGACAACCACTATCGGCATGGTTGCATGGAAGTCTTCGCGGTAATTTCTCGTATTCGCTTCAACGACCACCAAGAACAGGCTGAGCGTCGATCACTTTAGTGAATGCGCAAAATCATCACTCAGAGCGCACAGCGCGGCTGATTCGGCGCTTGGTTATCCAATGTTGGATGTGCGACAGCGTCCGTGGTTCGCCACGCTTCTTGGTATCCTCGATGGAAGAACGAGAGCCAACGAGGCGACCATGAAATCTATTTCGGACCTTTCACCGATCAACCCCGCGACGCGTTCAGCTGCGCCCTCGTTTCGACCCGCCGACTGTATTTTTCCGCAACGCGCTCACCGGCTGATTGTTCAGTTCATTGTGGTGGCCGCGATGCTCCTGTTCGGCTCTGGCGCGAATGCCCAGTTCTGCGCGGAAAATTTTGATGGCGTAACTGTCCCTGCTTTACCTCAGGGTTGGATCAGCTACCCATTGAGCGGCACCACTTCGTTGTGGAACAGCACGACGATCAATCCGGACACGCCACCGAACGCCGCATTTACCGCCGATCCCGCCAGCATCGCTGACAATGTGCTTGCATCTCCCTTAGCAATAGTCACCGCAGCGAACTCGATGTTCTATTTTCGCCATTCCTACAATACGGAAGCCAACCTCGACGGCGGCGTGCTCGAGATTTCGATCAATGATGGCTCCTACGTCGATATCGTCGCTGCAGGTGGAAGCTTTTCGCTTAACGGCTATAACTCGACCATCTCTTCTGCCTTCATGAGCCCGATTGCTGGCCGAATGGCATGGAGCGGAAATTCCGGCGGGTTCATTACCACCGGTGTGGTACTTCCACCTGCCGCGATCGGCAATTTCGCGCAACTCAGATGGCGTGCAGCGAGTGACAACAGTATTAGCGGCACAGGCTGGTTTGTGGATAGCATCGTCTGCGGAGCGGCACCCTCGTACTGGAGCCTCGATGCACCGTATCCCGTTGCGATAGCCGGGCAGTCAATGGCCACCGTTGGCAACGTTCTTTACAGCTTTGGTGGCTTGTCCGCCTCTCTCGAAACGGCATCGTCTTACAAATTCGATGGCCACGCCTGGACTGCCATCGCAGCCCTGCCGGTTGCTACCGGCTTTGCTTCAGTCGCATCCGATGGCCAGTACGCCTACATCGTGGGAGGCGCCAATACGTCCGGAACTGTTTTCAGTTCGGCCTATCGATACAACCCGGTCGCCAATACCTATACAACTGTTGCATCCGCTCCTTCGGCGCGGTGGAACAGCGCAGCTGTTTACTTGAACGGAAAAATCTACAGGATCGGGGGCTCAATCGCGACAACGAATGGCGGCGCGACGACCGCTGTGGAGGTCTACGACATCGCGACAAATAGCTGGTCAAATGCCGCACCTTATCCAGTTGCGATCTCCTTCGCCAGCGCGTTCACGCGCGGTCCATTCGTCTACGTCGCCGGAGGCAATTCCGTTGCGAAAGCATACCAATACGATCCAGCGACAAACCTATGGGATGACGCCGCCATCGCCGATTTGCCGCAAGCACGCCAAGCCGCGGCCAGCGCGAACTTCCATTCCACGGCTATTTTGGCGGGTGGATATTTGGGCACCGCGCAAACAGCGACCAACTCGGTAGTGCAGTGGAATCCCCAGACCAACATCTGGGAAACGATACCGCACATGATTGTGCCGCGCGCGAGGGTCGCCGGTGGAATCGTGAATGGGTGCTTCTTTGCGGTGGGAGGCGTCGAATCGGGTAATGACTATTCTGTACAAACACAGAAATTGGACTGTCTGTTCTATAACGGATTTGAACCTTGATTCGTCCGGTGGTCTTGTGGCCGATTCAAGCAAGCGGTTGTCTGCACTGCACTTGCGCTGTTTGGGCGCCATGCCGTCGATCCGTCGGAACAATCTGAACTTCAAAAACTCGCCCGCTCATTGACGCGCCACCGCTACGGTGCCGGCGCCGAAGTCGCCGATCAAGCGAGCATGCTGCTCACATTCCTGTTGCTCAATCCCTCCCATGGCGATGTGAGCTGGTGTCGAGTGCAGAATCGGCCGAGGCCGTGATCGCGTCAGTCGAAAGCTTTCGCGCGTCCTGATCTCGCGGGGCAACGCTTGGCTCTGGACTTGTGCGGAATCGCCAACTGGATCTACCCGGTCGCCCGTTTGCTATGAACGCTCAACGCGGGCTTGAAATTGCCGCGACTGGAACCGATCCGCCATTGCGGCAATGCCACTGGCTATCCAACTTCGCGATTGGAGGTTTGTCATGCACTTGTCCGCTTGCTGTACAGGTCCGTCTTCGGCGGCTTCTCGGTCATCCTGCTACCGAACAACATGGTCTACTACTTCTTCAGCGACAACGCCGAATACACCTTCGTCAACTCGGTGATTCAGCTCAACAAGATTGGGGGGGGTTGTAGCTGATGATTGGCCGGTTCGCGCTGGCGAGTTAGGGGATGCTTGGACTCGCCAGTGAAGCGGTTTCGTCGCAATTGCACGCCGGTCCGTGTTCGGACCAATGGCCATGTTAGACCTCTCGGAATTCCGAGAAGAACGTGTGATCGAGTTCGTAAGTTGGGACGGGTCGCAGGCCAAGCTCAAGGCTTTCAAGCAAATCGATAAGCTTTTCCCCGTCAATCAGCTCAATCGGCGGGACTCCATCGCGTGATGCCTCACGTCGCGCCTCGGCTGTAAAAGTTCCGGTGGTAATGATGATGCCCTTGTCCGCACGCCCTCCCATGGCTCCCCTGAAGTCGCGAACCTGAGAGGGTGAAACCGACTTCGCGTAGCGTTTGCATTGGAACAATACTTTGAAGCTGAGGAGTTGATTGATCTGGAGGGTGCCGTAGCCATCTATACCGCCGTCACCGGTTTGCCCCGTTACTGCAACCTGAGTGAACCCGGCTTCGCGAAGAATTCGCTGCGAGAGTCTTTCAAAGCCCGATGGTGGGAGCGTCAGCAGGAGTTCGAGCGTCTCCGCGCGATAGTCCTTCGAAGTTGCGCCGCTTCCCTCTGCAATTTTCTCTGCAATAGGTTCCTCTGCATCTCCGCGGGCCCTTCGTTGCTCGTCGAACACCTTGACCCACCGCGAAAAAATCTCGCTCGCCTGTTCAACGGAAAGGTGGGTGTTCCGACCGGTCTCCGTCAGGCTCCACACGCCACGCTTTGACGAATCAAGCAGGCCTTCTCTTACAAGGTAGAAACGAGCCCACGCTACGTTTGTCTTAAGCCGCGAGCTACCGGACGGCACAAGTTCGTTCTGCTCTTCATCTGACAACGCCAACTCAGCAACGACCTGTTGGACAACTTCGTCGGGCTTACCCGAGCCGCCAAGCTTGCGCAGCGCTTCGAGGAGAGGTCCGAAGTATCGAAGAAATTTGGTGCCGTCGGTATTTTCTCGCTTTGCCATGTTCAGATGTTACTTGAGAGCCTACCGAATGAGGTAACTGACGCCCGATGGATGTTGCGCATCATGTGGTCATATCAAGACTCGTTGCGGCAGGGCTGTTCGGATGCCCACTTTCTAAGCGGCAATGCTCTCAATTCGATCGACGGCTTTGCCAAGTGGACGCCAAAACCTGGGGCGTGTCGCACTTTTCACTCCTACGCTACTCAAGCGCGGCGTCTTGAAGGTCGAAATGCTTGTAGCTACAATGTGGCTTCGACCTCAAAGAGTGAAAGCCGACATGGCTAGCGACAGCATTGTTCGCGCCCGAATCGACAGCGATACCAAAGACCGCGCTACAGAAGCTTTAGCCTCGATGGGACTGTCGGTATCCGACGCCATCAGATTGTTGCTGGTGCGCGTTGCCGCTGACGGGGCATTTCCGTTTGCCGTGAAGGTGCCGAACGCAAGCACACGCAAGGCAATGGCCGAGCTGGATCAAGGCAAGGGCAAACGCGTCAGGTCTGCCGACGCGCTATTCAAGGATCTGGGCATCTGACGTGCGTACGCCGGTCCAGTCGGGACAGTTCCGGCGCGACGTCAAGCGGGCTCAGAAGCGAGGCAAAGATACCTCCAAGCTGCGAGAGATTCTGATTCTGCTGCTTGCTTGCGATCCCCTGCCGGAGCGGTATCGCGATCATCCTCTCAAAGGCGAGTGGAAAGGCTACCGCGACGCGCATATCGAACCGGACTGGCTGCTGCTCTACCGCGTGGTCGGAAACGATTTGTATCTCATCCGCACAGGCACCCACGTCGACCTGTTTGACGAGTAGCGAATGCAATCTGACCCCTTCGCTCCGAGTCCTCCCTCTGGAGATCGCGGGTCAGGTTGGACGTTTTCTTCAGTCGACTTCTTCATCCGTCCAATCGATGCGATGACGGCCTGCCTCGGGATTCTGAGTTGCGCATTGGCCCGTCAGCTGAACGACTGTTCGTTTGCGTATTGCCCAACCTTGTTTCCCTTGCTTCAATTGCGCCAACAACCAACCCAGCCTGACTGCTTCGACAAGAACGAAGGGGCGACTGGGAACAAAAGCCGCCGAAAGGCGGTTTTTGTGCGTCTGGGATAAGGAAATTCATGGCTCGCCTAAATTCCACGCTCCGAACCCGTGTCTATGTCGACGGATACAACATCTACTACGGCTGTCTCCGAAAGACCCATCACAAGTGGCTGGACATGAAAGCGTTGTTCGAACGAATCCTTGCGCAAACCGTTCTGGACGTTGGTGGACAACCGGCCAATTTCGAACTTGAGCCCCTGGCTATCAAGTATTTCACCGCGTCGATTCTTAAGAATTTCGCCAGAAGTCAGGATTCGGTCGCCTGTCAGGAGCAATACCACAACGCCTTGCGGGGGCACTTGGGTGATTCGCTCGAAATCATTACAGGCTATTACTCGGCCAACCCAGCGCGTGCACACCGCTATGAGCATGGCAAGCCACCAGCAGATTGCGAGATACTTGAGGTCTGGAAACTCGAAGAGAAGCAATCTGACTTAGCACTGGCACTTCACGCTTACGCCGACGCGATCAAAGGTGAAGTTGACCAAGTAGTCATCGTGACCAACGATACTGACGTGGCACCAAGCCTTGAGCTTATTCGTGCAGACACGCAGGTTTCAGTTGGGTTGATTGTACCGACACGGTATAGCGAGCGCCCTCCAAATCACGACCTGTCAAAGCTGGCGAACTGGACCCGCACACACATCCTTTCGGAAGAACTATCGGCTTCTCAAATGCCAAATATGGTCCGTCACGGAACAAGGCCGGTTCAAAAGCCGATCTCTTGGTATCCTCGGCCAGATCTCCTCGAGCCGGTATTGCGCGAAGCAATCCGTGTAAAGTGAAGCAAGAATGCAGCTTTGAAATGATTGAACACGCCAAATCAGCATCTACAGAGACACATTCCGATCGAAATGACAGCAGACGAGGAATCGACAGCTGAGCTTTGCGCCTATATGGAGAAATACGCGTCAGACTTCCACGTCTGATCGACGGCATCCGCGGCTCAATCTAGTGTTGCTTCAATCAAGGGTCGAACAACCGGATCAATCGGCGGCGCAATAGCCACCGAGTTTGGCCACTTCAGTGGCGGGTTTGGCGAAGTCGATCGATGCGAGTTTGCCGTCGTCGGCGATGCTGTACCACGTGGCGCCGTTTGGGAACATGACGACGTTGATGCCGCCGAAGCCGGACATGAAGGGAATCCAGGTTGGCTTTTCGCAACCGAGCTCTTTTTGCAGATTGCGTGCCCAGAAGCCGTGCTGATACCGGTAGCGATCAAGCTGGGCGACTTGCAAACCACGCTGCGCCGGATCCCGCTGCATGGCCTGGTCGAACAGGGTCTGGTCGAGTATCGGCTTGCCGTCGATCCGGCCGCGATCGACATTGAGGAAGTTCGCGAGCTTGGCGATGTCGTCGGCGACCATCGTGAGTCCCCAGCCGAAGAACGGTTGGGCCGCAACGTCGTAGCTGCGTCGGATGCTGCGTGTGGTGGCACTCAAGTGCAGCGGTGCGAAGATATCGGCATCGACGATATCGTTGAACACGTCATCACGTTCATGGCCGGGTTCATCGCGAAGCACCGTTTGCAAGGCGACGCCGAGCAAATAGGTATCGGCGGTGTGATAGATCCAGCGCTCCGCGGGTGCCTGTTTGCGTGGATACGCTTCGCACGCAAACGCGAGCTTGTGATTGTTGTCGAGCGGTCGGAAGAATCGCACGACATCGGCCGAATCCTCATCGACCATATAGGCCGGATCGGTGTAGTGGCCGCTGGCCATGTCGAGCAGGTTGATCAAGCTGACATCACGCCAGTCATCACGCCGACATCCCGAGGCGCGAACCACGTCACTGACCTTGCGATCCTTGATGCCGGGGTAGAGTTTCTCGATGCGCATCATCCCAATTCCGGCGACGACCGATTTGGCCACCGAGAACGACGGTACGTCGAGCACATCGCAGTATGGGTAATCGCCGTGACGGGTTGCGCATGTGGAAACATAGTGGATGCCTTTGAAGACAACCCCATGACGCGTAATCGCTGATCCGTCGCCAATGGCCAGCTTTTCGACATCGACGCCGTTGATT
>JBBQTY010000207.1:0-7196 GCA_038234445.1 Lysobacterales bacterium | reverse complement strand
GCGCCGGCCGTCTTGAGTGTGCCGATCGTGACCATGACGAGGATGCCAACGCGCAGCAGCAGCACGATCCACGGACGGTGCATCTTGCGATTGATGAAGCTGATGTTGGTTTCGGCCATGTAGTAGTAGGCGACAATTGTCGTGAAGGCGAAAAACAATAGGGCGAGCGCAACGAATCCCTGGCCAAAACCCGGCAACATCGATTCGACAGCGGCTTGCGCATAGCCCGGGCCAACGGCCACGCCAGGCAAGTTTTCGACGAGCATGCCGCCGGCCGGATTGTTGACGTTGTACATGCCGGTGGAAAGGATCATGAAGGCGGTGGCCGAGCACACCAGCAGCGTGTCGATATAGACCGAGAACGCCTGCACATAGCCTTGCTTGGCTGGATGGGTGACTTCCGCCGCCGCCGCTGGGTGCGGTCCGGTACCTTGACCGGCCTCATTCGAGAACACGCCGCGCTTGACGCCCCATTCGACAGCCAGGCCGAGCACTGCACCGAATCCCGCCTGCATGCCGAACGCACTCTTGAAGATCAGCGCGAAAACCTCGGGCACCTGATCAAAGTTGAGAACCATGATGATCAAGGCCACGATGATGTAGGCGATCGCCATGAACGGAACGACGAACTCGGCGAACACCGCAATGCGCTTGACCCCACCGAAAATGATGAAGCCGAGTCCGGCAATCAAGCAACCGGCGGTAATCCGCGGATCGATGCCCCATGCCGTCTCCATCGCCGCACCGATGCTGTTGGCTTGTACTCCCGGCAACAGGAAGCCCGCTGCGACGATGGTTGCCACCGCGAACACCCATGCATACCACTTCACGCCGAGGCCTTTCTCGATGTAGTAGGCGGGGCCGCCGCGGTAGAACCCGCGCTCATCTTTTTCCTTGTAGATTTGCGCAAGCGTCGCTTCGACGAAGGCGGTCGATGCACCGAGGAAGGCCACCGTCCACATCCAGAACACCGCACCAGGGCCGCCAAAGGCAATCGCCGTCGCAACGCCCGCAATGTTTCCAGTGCCGACTCGTCCCGATAGCGACATGGTCAAGGCCTGAAACGAGGACACGCCCGAGGGAGATTTTTCGCCACTGAACATGCAGCGCAGCATTTCTGGAATCGAGCGCACTTGCATGAAACGGGTGCGCAGCGAAAAGTACAGCCCGGCGCCGAGGCACAGGCCGATCAACGCCCGGCTCCAGACCAGGTCATTGATTGCAGTGATGATTTCGTTCATTTGAGAATTCCTGGCAACGATTCAATTCAGGCGCAATGCGAGCAAGTCAGCGCCAATTCGCTGACAGCGCAGGGTGCGAGAGATGTGGGCGCGTTCGAACCAATCTCCGAGAGTATCGGGCTGAAACGTGCTTGTCTTCTCTGCATTGTCAGCAGCAATGGCATTGAATGGCCCCCATACGCCATCATGTGGCGACTCATCGCCAATGCCTTGCGAATTCCGCTATGCCGATCTACGAGTTTGAATGCCCCAGTTGTGCGGTCCGCTTTGAGCGGTTGCAAAAGGTTGCCGATGCCGATCCCACTGATTGCCCGGAATGTGGCAAGTCCGGGGTGCGTCGCCGACTGACAGCACCGGCCTTCCGTTTGTCGGGATCGGGTTGGTACGAAACCGATTTCAAGAAAGATGGAGACGTGAAGCGCAATCTGACCAGCTCCGAATCGGCTCCGGCCTCCACTGCCGATAATTCAACGCCTGCCAAGCCGGAATCGGCGAAGGTGGAGGCGCCAAAAACGGAATCCAAACCAAGCACGGTGGCCAGCTCCTGACTACTTGGCGGCCGTTCAGGAATGATCTGACTACACTGCGACCATCATTTACCTGGGAGAAGTCACATGCTGAGCAAGTTGATTGCTGTAGGGGTAGCAGTTTTTGCATCGTCCATGATGATGTCATCGGCACACGCAGATCCGCAGCGCGGCTACGGTGATCGCGACCGAGATGGCCGCAACGATAGAGTGGAGTGCACCAGCAAGGACTATCGCTATACACGCTGCGGTGTGGACTGGCGCAGGGCTGACCTTATCCGGCAAACCTCGCAATCTCAATGCGTCGAAGGGCGTACTTGGGGCATTGATCGACGCGGCCTTTGGGTTGATCGTGGTTGCGGCGGCATCTTTGTAGAAAGCGGTCGCGGCGGTAACGGTGGTGGTTACGGTGGTGGTGATAACGGTGGATGGCGTCCCGGCAATAACTGGGATCAGGACATCCGTTTCACCTGCGAAAGCCAGGATTATCGTTATCGTATGTGTGACGTCGATACCGGGCGTGGCGGCGGCGTACGTATCGAGCGCCAGATTTCAGATACCGCTTGCATCCAGGGCCGCACTTGGGGCTTCAACCGTGCTGGCGTATGGGTCAGCGGAGGTTGTGCCGCGGTTTTCCGGGTTGAACGTCGCTGGCGTTAATTGATATCGCATAGCCTGGTATAACCCCGACGCCCACCGCAAGGTGGGCGTTTTATTGCCATGGATGGCAAGTACGCCTGCAACGCAGGAGCAGTTGCAGGTGTTGCCACGCAACGCTGTAGCCTGCAACGCAGGACGACTGCATGGATGCAGGAGGTAGAGCAACGCAGGAGCAGTTGCCGAGCAGTTGCAGGTGTTGCCACGCAACGCCGTAGCCTGCAACGCAGCAGCAGTTCCAGGTGTTGCCGCGCAACGCGGTCGCATGCAATGCAGGAGCAATTGCAGGCGTTGCGCGGGCATGGTCGCTTCCAATGCAGGAACCATTGCAGGCGCAGTCGCGCAACCATGCGGCCAACCACGAACCTTATAAGACGTTGCAGTGCAGCAAAATCGGCTATAGCATTCGGCGCCTTTCCCGGGAGCCTTTCATGCGCAGCCATTACTGTGGCCTCATCGACGAGGCGTTGATTGACCAAACTGTCACTCTGTGTGGCTGGGTCGATACTGTCCGCCTGCAAAGCCATGTCGCGTTTGTCGACCTGCGCGACCACGAAGGCATCGTGCAGATCGTCATCGAGCGCGAGTCGGCGCAGGCATTCAAGCAGGCTGGAGAACTCGGCTATGAATACTGTCTGCGCGTCGAGGGCAAGGTGCGTCGCCGCATCGCCGCCAACGACAAGTTGCGCACGGGTCAGGTTGAAGTCGTTGGTGCAAGCATCGAGATCCTCAACAAGGCTGACGGTCTTCCATTCGCTCTGCATGAAACGCCGGCCGAGGAAACGCGTCTCAAGTATCGTTACCTCGATCTGCGCACTGCCGACATGCAACGCAAGATGCGCATGCGCACTCGATTGGTTTCAGCATTGCGCCACTATCTGGACGCTCGTGGATTTCAGGATATCGAAACGCCGATCCTGACCAAGGCCACGCCGGAAGGCGCGCGCGATTACCTGGTTCCGAGCCGCGTGCATGCGGGCGAGTTCTACGCCTTGCCCCAGTCGCCGCAGCTGTTCAAGCAGTTGCTGATGGTCGCCGGGTTCGATCGTTATTATCAGATCGCACGTTGTTTCCGCGACGAGGATCTGCGCGCCGATCGCCAGCCCGAATTCACCCAGCTCGACATGGAATTCGCCTTCGTCGGCGAGCGTGACGTACAGGATGCGGTCGAGGCGATGATCCGACATGTATTCAAGGAAGTTTCCGACGTTGATCTTGGCGGCGCGTTTCCACGCATGAGCTATGCCGAGGCGATGACACGCTACGGCTCGGACAAGCCGGATCTGCGCATCGCGCTCGAACTGGTCGATATCGCCGAGCATGTTCGTCATGTCGAATTCAAGGTGTTCAACGAACCGGCCAATGATCCAGGCGGGCGTGTCGCCGCGCTGCGTGTGCCAGGCGGTGCGGTGTTCACGCGCAAGCAAATCGATGAGCTCGGTGTGTACGCCGCCAAATACGGCGCAAAGGGCCTGGCGTGGATGCGCGTCGATGACCTGGCCAAGGGGCGCGAGGGTATCAACTCGCCGATTGCAAAATTTCTTGATGACGCCGCGCTTGAAGGTGTGCTCAAGACTACCGCGGCGCAGAGCGGGGATCTGCTGCTGTTCGGTGCGGGTGTCTGGAAGACGGTTTCGGATTTCCTTGGCGCACTGCGTATCAAGGTCGCACGCGACCTCGGTCTTGTGGAGAACAGCTGGAAGCCGCTTTGGGTCGTCGATTTTCCCATGTTCGAATTCGACGCCGAGGCGAATCGGTTTTTCGCGTTGCACCACCCGTTCACGGCGCCCAGCATTGATGATGTAGCCGATCTCAAGGCGAATGCCGTGAATGCGGTTTCGCGCGGCTACGACATGGTGCTCAACGGCAACGAGATCGGCGGCGGCTCGATCCGTATCCACCGCACCGACATGCAGAGTGCGGTATTCGAATTGCTCGGCATCGGCGCAGAAGAGGCCGACGCCAAGTTCGGCTTTCTGCTTGAAGCGCTGCGCTTCGGTGCACCGCCGCATGGTGGCATCGCCTTTGGTATCGATCGTATTGCCGCACTGATGGCAGGTACCGAGTCGATCCGCGATGTTATTGCGTTCCCGAAAACTGCCAGCGCACAGGATTTGATGACGGCTGCGCCTTCGGCCATCCCTGCCAACCAGCTGGCCGAATTGCATGTTTCGGTCATTGAGCCGGCAGCCAGGTAAGTCAGGGCGAGCGCACCCGGACAGACGTTGAAAGTGATGCAACCCCCAACCGGCGATCATGTCATCGTGCTGCACGGCATCTGGATGCGCGGCATCGCGATGCTGCCGCTGGCGCGTCGACTGCGGCTTGCGGGCTTCACCGTCGACACACTGGACTATCCAAGCGTGGTCGGCAGTTGGGACGATTCCGCATCACGTCTTGCCGATCATTGGCGTGAGCATGCCGGTCGCATCGTGCATGTGGTCGGGCATAGTCTCGGTGGCATGCTGGCCTTGCATGTCGCAGCCAAACACCGAGATCTCCCGAAAGGTCGTATCGTTTGCCTTGGCTCGCCCCTCAATGGCAGCTCCGCAGCGAGTCGCATGAGCGGGTTGCCTGGTGGCCATTGGTTGATGGGACAAAGCGCTGCCATTCTTCATGAAGGCCTGGCGCCATGGCAGGGGCAACGTCCAGTTGGTGTTATCGCCGGCCGCACGCCGATCGGCCTCGGCAGCGTGCTTGGTGTGCTCAAGTCACCGCATGACGGAACGGTAAGCGTCGAAGAAACCCGTCTGCAAGGGATCGACGCGCATCGCGTGGTTCCGTTCACCCATTCCGGGCTCGCTTTTTCGAGCGACGTTGCCGAGATGACCGCTGGATTTCTGCGCGAAGGCCGCTTCCCCGATGAGGCCGCGGCATGATCCGCATTCTCGGCATTGATCCAGGCAGTCAGCGCACCGGTATCGGCATTATCGATGTCGGCACGGACGGTCGCTCGCATCATGTGTTTCACGCGGCCATCAACGTGCTCGGCAACGAGACGTTTCATCTGCGCCTCAAGCAGATCTTCGACGAAGTCTCGAACTTGATCGATACACACGCACCGGTTGAAGCAGCAATCGAACGCGTATTCATGGCGCGCAATCCCGATTCAGCATTGAAGCTTGGACAAGCCCGTGGTGCGGCAATCTGCGCCGTGGTCAACAAGGGGCTCACTCTCGCCGAGTACGCGGCGAAAGAGGTCAAGCAAGCGGTGGTTGGCGGCGGCGGTGCGGACAAGGCCCAGGTTCAGCATATGGTCGGCGTGCTGCTCAACATCCCGGGTAAACTACAGGCCGATGCGGCGGACGCGTTGGCGATCGCGCTGACCCATGCCCACACCCGATCGAGTGTCGAGCGCCTCGGCATTCCCCGTACCGCCTGGAGGCGTCGTCGATGATTGGTCGTTTGCAGGGAATTCTGGTTTCACGCCAGCCGCCATGGATCCTTGTCGATGTCGGCGGCGTCGGTTATGAACTCGAAGCACCGATGTCGACGTTCTACGATCTGCCAGAGCCAGGCAAGCCGGTCACCTTGTGCACGCACTATGCAGTCAAGGAAGATTCGGTCGCCCTGTACGGATTCCTGCTCGAATCCGAGCGCGCCCTGTTTCGTGCCGTGCAGAAGGTCAGCGGGATCGGTGCAAAGATCGCGCTGGCGATTCTTTCTGGCGTAACCGCAGATGACTTTGCGCGCTTCGTGCAAAGTGGCGACATCGCTGCGCTGACGCGGATTCCCGGCATCGGCAAGAAAACCGCCGAGCGAATGATTGTCGAGTTGCGCGATCGCGTTGACGGCCTGGTCGGCTCGGCGTCGGCTTCTGCTTTCGCCGCGTTGCCTAAGGATCCCTTGAGCGAAGCGAGTGTCGCGCTGCAATCGCTAGGCTACAAGCCGAACGAGATTGCGCGCTTGGTCAAGGATGCGAGTGCGCCCGGTGACAGCGCCGAGGACATTATCCGCAAAGCGCTTAGGGCTGCATTGCGATGAGTCGGCGCGATTCGTGCAATCGTGTTCATGCCCCAACCAAACTGATGCATGGTCATCCGTTTGATGAATCCGCGCTCGCGCGCGTTGCGCTTCACCCGACAAGCATAGGTAGCCAATCAGCATGAGCTTGAGTCCGGAAGAAGAAAGCGCCAGTCGCAAACGTCTGGCTACGCTTTGCTTCCTCGTCATTGGCGTCGTCTACGGCGACATCGGTACGAGTCCGCTGTATGCGTTTCGCGAGGCATTCAACGACGTGCATGGCGTGTTGCCGTTGCGCGAGAACGTGCTCGGTGTGCTTTCGCTGATCTTCTGGTCTCTGATCATCGTGGTTTCGGTCAAGTACGCAACCTTCATCCTGCGCGCCGACAACAAGGGCGAGGGCGGCGTGATTGCCTTGATGGCGCTTGCCCAGCGCGGCGTCAAGCGACTTCGCTCACGCTGGATCGTCATGGTCATCGGCTTGTTTGGCACCTCGCTTTTCTTCGGTGACGCCGTGGTCACGCCGGCCATCTCGGTGTTGTCGGCAGTCGAGGGAATCGAGGTGTTGAGCCCCGCATTCGTGCATTATGTCGTGCCGGTCACGGTACTGATCCTGCTCGGCATGTTCTCGATCCAGAAGCACGGGACGAGTCGTATCGGGCCATTTTTTGCGCCGATTACGCTGGTCTGGTTCGCCACGCTGGGCATACTCGGCGTGTTCGGCATCATGCGCGACCCCAGTGTGCTCAAGGCGCTGATTCCGCATCACGCCGTCATGTTCTTTGTGCACTATGGAAAGTTGGGTATT
>JBBQTY010000206.1:0-7208 GCA_038234445.1 Lysobacterales bacterium | reverse complement strand
GACGAACTCGATCACGATCGCAGTCCAGTTCTGTTCCTTGAGGTTTTGGCTGAGACGGCGGAGGATCATGCAGGGTTTCCTTCGATGGGCCGTGCGGGATGTTGAGGTTCAGGACCCGGAGGAACTGTCGCGCGCCGCACCCGCTAGCATTGCCTGAGGCGTTGCCAGAGCTCACTCATGTGCAGGGGTACCCGCTTTCGATTCCTGTGATTTCAGCAATGCCTCAAAGCGAGGTTCCTTGCGCAGCGGATCCCAGACCGGATCGATGCGCAAGGTGGCGATCGAGATGGCTTGGCCGGCGGGGGAGCTCATCAACTGGCGAAGATGGTCAATCGCGTAATCGGTTTCGCCGACCTGCGCCTCGACGCGTACCAGTCTTTCGAGGGTGTAGCCGCCGACCAACGCATCACGTGCTATCGACAACTCCTCGACCGCTTTGCGACCGGCTTCCAATGCGGATTGCTTTTCTCCGAGCCCGACTTCGACAAGGCCAAGAAAGCTCTGTGCGTCGGCTTCAGTAACCGGATTTTTCAGCGGCTCTTGCAACGCCTGCTGAGCCTTGAGAAATTGCACCCGTGCCGCCGCAGCGTCGCCCTTCATCGCCAGGGCCTGACCGCGCAACAGCGCGATCGGTACGGCACTGTGTTCGAAGCGCGCGAGCAACCACTCGGGCGAGAGTGCGATCGATGCGAGTGCGGCATCCGGATCACGCAGCAACATGTGCAGCTTGAAGCGCAACAGCGAAACCGTCCCTTGCGGATCAATGCCTTGCGGAATCGCTTGAAGCGAGCGCTCAGCCTTCACCACATCACCGCTCAGGATCTGGTTGGTCGCGCGCTGGACTTGTGCCTCGACATCGCCGGGAGACACCTCAAGAGCGTGCCCAAAAGCCATTTCCGCTTCGCCATAACGGCGCAGGGCCACGTAGGACGCCGCAATTTCGCGCGGCATCAGCTTGTTGCGTGGATCGAGCAAGCTCGCTTGGCGCAGCTCGGTGATGGATTGCTCAAACAGACCCTGCCGACGATGCACATAGGCGATGCCTGCGAGCGCTTCCGCACTATTCGGCATGCCGTCACGCGCAATTGCAAATTCCTTCAGCGCCGACTCGTAATCACGATGCCCCCAATAGTGCACATAGCCCATGGCAAGATGGGCTTCGGGCAAGCTCGGTTGCAACTGCAAAGCATGATTTGCGGCATCGAGTGATTCGGTAACTGCCGCGGGCCGCGTGTCAACCGCATACCAATGCAGGTAGCTCAGCAGATACGAAAGTTGTGCGTAGGCCAAGGCGAATTCGGGATCAACGGCGATTGCGCGACGATACAGTTCAACTGATTGTTTGCCCGCCATGACGGGATCACTGACGTTGCTTGTCTGCTGTTGTCCGAACAAAAAGCGCGCCTGCAGCAAAAGTTCGTGAGCCTCGCTGCTGGAGGTCGGTACGCTGGCTATGCGTGCGGATTCGACCGGTAGCAGTTGCGCGCTCAGTGCAGTGGCGACTTGCTCGGCCACATCACTCTGTACCGCGAACACGTCGGCGATGTCGCGATCATAATTCTTCGCCCACAGATGGCTGTCGTTGCTGGCACCGATCAATTGCAGATTGATGCGCACCTTGCCGTTGGCGCGTTGCACGCTGCCTTCGAGAACGGTGGCGACACCGAGTTGTTCGGCGACAACTCGAAGGTTCGGCGGATGGCTGGCGTTTTGTTCGGTCGAGGTGCGCGAGATCACCTTGAGATCGCGGATACCGGCCAGACGGGTGAGGATTTCGTCCTGCATGCCGATCGTGAAATAGGCATTGGCCTTGTCGTCGCTGAGATTGTCGAACGGCAACACCGCGATCGATTTCGCAACGGCTGCGCTGGTCTCGATTGCCTCCTTGGCGATCGATGGTGGGCTTGTTGTTTTGACTTCACCCGCTGTCACTTGCGCGGAGGGCGCAGCCTCATGCTGCGATGTGAAGACGAACTCGTCGATGACGAAATAGCCGAGCGCCACGACCAATCCAACCATGATCGTGCGATTCATCCGTTGGGCGGTGCGAGGCGCAATCGATTCCTGCGGCGCGACATCCGCATCGCGCTTGATGCCGGTTGGCGTCAACTCGAAGATCCAGGCAAACGCCAACGCAGGAATGAAGCCGATCGCCAAGACCGCGACCAGCACCTTCATGACCCAGCCCGGCGCCTCGTAAACCGGCAACAAGGTATCGGCCACCTGCAGAATCAGCCACGCACCAACCAGATACAGCCCGCCCATGCGGATCACATTGCGGCGTTTGAGTTCGACGAGCAGACTCATGGATCGATTGCCCCCTGACAACCCGTTCGGATCATTTTTGATTTACCCAGAAGTGGACATTGTCCATTCCATCGAAATCAACATCCTGGGTCCATACAAGGGCGTTGTTCGCCTGTGCCGTCGCGTAGATGATGCTGTCAGCCAACGGCAGTTGATGGCGCAGGCCCAGTGCGGCCGCACGCAAAGCCAAAGCTGCATCCAGCGCAATCACCCTGCTCTGTTGCATGACGGCCACGTATTGCAGTGCAGAAGATTCATTGCGCTGTTGGCTGATGCGTTTGAATACTTCAGTCAGCGTGATGGCAGGTACCAGCAGCGAATCGGGATTCTCGATGACCTTGGCGAATCGATGTGCATTTTTGCCATCGGCGAAATATTCAAGCCACGCCGACGAATCAACGACATTTGCACGCGTGCTCACAGTCGATCGGCATCCCGAGGCACCGAAGTGTCGATGCCGCGCAGGGATCCGCGCAAGGATTTGCTCGATCGCACCGGGATCATTTCGATTCGATCCTCATACTGGATCACCTGCAACTTGACTCCGGGCACGATTCCCATCGCTTCGCGCACGGCTTGCGGGATAACCACCTGGAATTTGGGCGACACGGTTACGGCGCTCATTTTACGCTCCGGGGATCGATCGCCATATCGTATTACGGGCGGTTATCGGGGTCAAAATACGCGCCATGGTCGGCTCGGCCGATGGAGGGGCAATTGCCGTGATGCACTTCGCGATGATGCCGCAACAAGCGTCGCAACTGAAGTCTGCTCCTACGACAATTTCGTGGCGGAATTTCCGAAACATCGCATCCAGACCCGCCTCATCGACTCGGCCTCTGGTCTGTCAGTGCTGCGCGCTGACGCTTTTACTCCACCTCATGAAATGTATTCCATTCATTTTCCGATCACCTCCAGCATGGCCTTCAGCGTTCTGGCCTGCTCCACTTTCTCGCGCAAGGGGGCGCCATCCTGGCTGCGCAGCGTGGGATCGCGAGCCAGGATCAATTGCCTGGCCTTTGCCACATCGGCAAGCGATACCCGCTGAAGATCGAAATGCACCTCGGTCTGCCCGTTTGGATTGGCCATCAGCCAGAGTCCGGAGTGTTCGGACCCCAACTTGTCCAGTCGATAGATATCAAGGTGCGAATCGATCAGGAACGGAGGCGAGTTGGATGCCATGACCCGCTGCACGCTCATCACGGACAAGTCCCTGGCATCATCGTGGCGCACGCCTCCGCTTTGCTCGAACAAAACCAGCACCGGGTAATTCAGATCATTGATCGTCAAGGGCGACGGCGCCTTGCATCCGACGAGCAGGGCAATGTGGATAAGCAGAAACAGTGAAAATGCATGCCGGCGTGCCGATACGTCAGGCAGGTCTTGCGAAATCTGCAGCAGGCGATGCTGTCTTGACCTGCGATCGATCACGGCTTGGCATTCCCCTTGGCAATCCACGTGCGCATGTCCTGTTCGATCACCGGCAAGGCCGAGGAGGCGATGGTCAGCAGGTGATCGTGGAATTCGCGGATGTCGAACTTGTCTCCGTAGGCGGCTTCCGCTTCCTTGCGCAACTGTTGCAGCTTGAGCATGCCGATCTTGTAGCCGAGGGCCTGGCCGGGCCAGACGACATAGCGTTCGACTTCCGATTCCGCGTTGCCGGGATCGGCGCCTTCGGTTTTCACCATATAGTCGATGGCTTGCTCGCGGCTCCACTTTTTCGCGTGCATGCCAGTGTCGACGACGAGGCGGACTGCGCGATGCAGTTCATCGCGCAGACGGCCGAGATTGCCGAACGGGTCATCCTTGTACAGGCCCATTTCCGCAGCCAGTGCTTCCGCATACAGCGCCCAGCCTTCTGCCGCTGAATTCGAGGCGAACGTCTTTGCGATAAACGGAACGTTCTGATCGATCGCGATGGCCATCTGCATGTGATGACCCGGAATGGCTTCGTGAAAGGTGAGCGTGGGTGAAGCGAATTTCGGCAGCGCGGCCGTATCACGCAAGTTGACCCAATAGATACCCGGACGCGAACCGTCGGGTGCCGGCGGATCGTAAAAGCCGCCCGGCGCCGAATCCTGACTGAAGGCGGGCACGGCGCGCACTTCCAGCGGATGCCTCGGCAAGGTGCCGAAATACTTCGGCAACAGCGCACTGACCCGTTCGATATGCGACTGGATGTCGGCCAGCAATGCCGCCTTCCCTTCCTTGGTATTGGGAAAGACAAAGCGCGGCTCGGCCGACATTGCCGTCATGCGCGTACCGACACTGCCTTCGGTGTATCCCTGCGCGCGTAGAAGCTTGTCCATTTCGCCACTGATGCGCGCGACTTCATCGAGGCCGGTCTGATGAATTTGATCGGCATCGAGATCGCTGTCGGTCATATGGCGGATCATCGCCTTGTACAACGCCGGACCATGGGGCAGGCGCCATACACCGGCATCGTGAGGTGCCTTCGGCTCGATCTCGGCGAGGTAGGCGCTGATGCGTCGATAGGCGGGCAATACGTCATTGCCTACAACGGTCAGCGCCTTCGACGAGTAGCGGTTTGCATCGGCAATATTGGCCGTCTTCAGCTTTGCGACAAAACTTGCATAAAGAACATTTTGGTACGCTGGCACCGCGACAAATGCGTCGACGACGGCCTTCGCCTTGTGAACAATGAAGTTCGGCGGAATGGCACCTTCATCGACATCGTGGCGCATCTTCGCAAGCGCTCCGTCGAGGATGTCCGACAGACTTTCGAGTCGGGTCAAATAGTTGTTCGCTTCATCCGCATTGCGCACGTTTTGTTGCGCTTCCATGAGCTTCGCGATATCGACCGTGACCCCCGAGTTCTGGTTGATCACATAGGGCAGAAACCAGGTTCCGTATTCATCGAAACTGCTGCCGTAGTCGACCACGCGCGTCGGCGCGAGGGCGCCATCGAACAAGGTGATGAGGGTCGCGCGAACACGTCGTTGCTCATCATTGAGTGCTTGCGGCATGGTCGCTTTCAATTCGGCGAGCCGCTTTTCCATTTCAGCGTCACGCGCGGCCTTGCCGGCCTGCGAGCGATCGTTGAGTCGGGCGTCCGCATTACTTGCCAGGTCGGCAGGTGCCCCGTTGTAGGTCGCGCCTTCCGGAACCTGCTGATAGTAGCTCCGAGTGAGATGATCCACGGCCGCGTCGAAGGCGGCAGTCGCGTGCTCTGCCGTCAGGGCATGTGGCGCTTCTGCAGGTGCGGGTCGCGTCACTACCTCTGACTCCGACTTGCCGCAGCCATACAGAATAAAAGCGGAAGCGACGAAGGTCAGTGCGTAACGGAGCATGGCTGAATCCTTGAGAGTGTTGGATCGCAGAAACCGTGGGAAGGCGAATGGCAACCGCGAAAATGAGATCTTGTACCTGCGCATCATGGTGAGGCGTTTGAGGTCGGCGAACAGGCTCATGGCGGAAGGCCCACTTTCTTGATCATCGCCGCAAAGCGTGGATCGTTGTGCAGCGAGACCAGCAACGAAATCGAACTTCATCATGGCAATCCCTCCGTCATCCTGATCGTACGCGGTCTGCAGCCACTGGAAAGCGAGGTCTTTCTCGCCGCACCAGGCATGAATATCGGCGATCTGGTATGCGAGTCCGACGCTGTATTCCTTCTCCAATTACGCAAGTGCGCGCGTCGATGCATCGATATGACCGAGCGAGTGCTGCGCCAGCGCCTCACCAACCAACTGAGCGGGCCGATCGGAATGATTTTCCGCGCGGTCTGGCGGTAGGCGGAATTTTTACCCATGCGGTAAAGGTCTTGAGCGCCGTCGAACGCATAGTATTGCGACAGGCCGGCTTCGACCGCGCCCGCCGGCAGGAAATCCAGATGACCAGACGAAACGATCTCGTCCCACGTGGCACGTTGCGGGGCTTGGATGCGACGCAGAATCATGGCGTTCTTCCCTTAAAGCCAAAATTGTCGCGCAGCGCAAACTCCACCATGCTGCACCTCGCGATCCACGCCTCAAACACATTTTTTTCGAAGCTCGACAAAAATTGAGTCATTTCCGCGCGCCCTTGAGCAAGGCCTGGAAACCCGGGTCGTTGCGGATCCGATCGTAGACGGGATCCAGTTGCAGGTAGCCTGGCCCCATAACGCTTGAGTAGGTTTTCAGCAGATGTGCCAGCAACGGCACTGCTCGCGTGGCGTCGCCATTCAGGGCGTACATGCGCACGACGTAATCCGCGTAGGCGGGGCCTTCCAGTGCGTCCCTAGATTCCGGTACCAGCGAAGTCACCGTCTCTGCTTGCGCGTTGGCTGCCGGATGTTCCCCTAGCCCAGCGAGTGCGATTCCCAACGCGGCGTGCCAACTGGCCTCGACATACACATTGTCGGGCTTTTTGGCCAGTTCGCTGCTCGCATTCGCTTTGACTTGAGCGTAGAGGATTTGCGCCGCAGCCATCTTGCCAACGCCCTGTTCGCTCAACGCGAGTTGCAGGAGCCATTCAGCCCTTGCGGGAATGTAGCCGTTGAAGCCCGAATCGTATTGAAGATCGCCAGCGCTATCGATGGCTTGCCGATACAACTCCGATGCCTGCGCGTAGTCGCGTTTGAATAGCGCCTGCTCGGCGTGCAGCGCCGTGATACCGGGTATCTGCAATGGCGCTTCCGCCAGCATCCGGTCGGCACGGACCAAGTCGGTATCATTCCATGCGCATTGCAGTTTCACCCACAATGCCGCCGCGTTTTCGGGCTGCAATTTCAGGCTGGAATCCAGCGCGGGCATGGCGCGTTCACATTGGCGCATCGAAACAAAGGTGACGCCGATGTGATACGCAACAATCGCGCTCCCGGGCGAAAGCAAACGGCCGCGCTGCAAATCTGCCAGGGCTTCCTCCCATCGACCCAGGCGGCGTGAAACATAGCCAGAAAA
>JBBQTY010000205.1:0-7224 GCA_038234445.1 Lysobacterales bacterium | reverse complement strand
GCGTAACTATCCGTTTCAGATCCATTCTGGAGGCAGCATGAAATTTGGTTTGTCACTCGCCATGGTGGCGTTGTTGGTATCAGGGACGGCACTGGCCCAGGACACGACGTCCGAAAAGGGCAAGCTTTCGTATTCGATCGGTTACCAGATCGGCAAGGATTTCACCGATCGCAAGATGGACGTTGACATCAATACCGTCATTCGCGCGATGCAGGATGCCTACTCCAAGCGCAATCCGGCCGTCTCAGAGGACGCGATGCGCGAGACCCTCACGGCCTTCCAGACCAAGATGATGGGTGAGGCCAAGGCCGAGTTCGACAAGGTCGCCGGCGCCAATCTCGCCAAAAGCAAGCAGTTCATGACCGACAACAAGACCAAGAAGGGCATTGTCTCGTTGCCGTCTGGTTTGCAATATCGCGTTATTGAAGACGGTACGGGCAAGCAGGTCGGTGCGACCAGCGAAGTGACCGTGCATTATCGCGGTTCGCTGTCTGACGGGCTTGAGTTTGATAGCTCGTTTGCGCGTGGCGAACCGGTCAAGTTCAAGGTCAACGAAGTGATCAAGGGCTGGCAGGAAGCTCTGTCGCGCATGAAGGTCGGCGACCATTGGCAGATTTTTGTTCCACCAGACCTTGCTTACGGCGAGCGTGGCCAGTCTCCGCGTATCGGTCCGAACCAGGCCTTGGTCTTTGACATCAAGGTTCTCGATTCGAAGTAATTCAGAGTAAATGCCGCATTGAAAACGCCGCGCATGTTCGCGGCGTTTTCATTTTGAAGACTCTCAAGGGAAGTCGCGCATTTCCTCGACGGCGCGTTCCATGTCGAGCTTGATGCGGTTGATGATACGCATCGCCGGTTCGGCATTGGCATCGTCGACGGTGACGTCAGTGACGCTGGCCTGTCCGTTACGCACCATTGCGGCGTCGTCGTCGCCGACGAACTGGGCCAGATAGACGTAGCCTTGGCGCAGTCCTTCCTTGACTTCAGGATGTTCAGGGCCCAACTGCCTGAGCAAGGTCAGGATGGCAAACCGGATGGATTCGCGTGTATGCGGCAGAAGACTTTCAGGAAGGCCATAGACGCCGGGTTCAACCATCGACAGGACCTTGCCAAAGTCGCTCACTACCTTTGTTGCCATTCCAAGCATGCGTGGCACCATGAACCGGATTCGCCGTTAATGTAACAGCACGCGGATGCGTGTCGACAGGATTGAGTCAGCCGATGCAGATCGATTTTCCCCAACCCGTTCTCAGTCCTTGCATCGGCATCTGTCAGCTTGATGATGTTGGACTCTGCGTGGGCTGCTTTCGTACCGGAGATGAGATTGGCCGTTGGCTCGGCATGAGCCGTTCGGAACGCGAGCACCTCATGAATGTCGTGCTGCCGCAGCGCGAAACCGAGCAGGCATGAACGAGCACATCGATATCGTCCGGTTGCGACGGGCTGTTCGTCGCCTTGATGATCCACCGCAGCCGCCCGGCTGGAATGCCACTGAATTCCCCGAGCTGTGGTCGGACAACACAGTGTTGCGCCCGGCCGCCGTATTGCTGCCCGTGGTTTGCCGTGAGGGCAGCCTGAGCATGTTGTTTACGCGACGCAATGAAACGATGCGTCATCATGCCGGGCAGATCAGTTTTCCCGGTGGCGCGATGGAGTCCGCCGACCCCGACGCCATCGCCGCAGCGCTGCGCGAAACCGATGAGGAAACCGGCATCACGTCCGATTTCATCGAGGCATTCGGCTATCTCGATTGTTTTGACACGATTTCGGGTTTCTGCGTCACTCCGGTGGTCTCCCTCGTCAGCTCCGGGTTCGAATTGAAGCCCGATCCCGCCGAAGTTGCCGAAGTCTTCGAGGTGCCGCTGGATGTCATCCTCGAACCGGGTTGCTTGCAGAGGTCCGAGATCCTCTGGCACGGTCGCGGTCGCGAAATCTTTGAATTTCACTACGAAGGCAAACGAATCTGGGGCGCGACGGCCGCGATCCTGCAGAATTTGCTGACACGCCTGGAGTCACATTCATGAAGCATTTGATCAGCGTCGAAGAGCTCTCCGAGATGTTCGGCCGTGATGACGTACTGATCGTTGATTGTCGAAAAGAGCTCAGTGCCCCGGATAGTGGACGCATCGCATGGACCGCTGGACATATCCCTGGTGCGATCTATGCGGATCTGGATTCCGATCTGTCGGATTTGTCAAAACAAGGGCTCGGTCGCCATCCCTTGCCGGATGAATCGGCATTCTCGGCTTTGCTTTCGCGCTGGGGTTGGACGCCCGATCGCCCGCTGGTTGCCTATGACGATGCGGGTGGCGCGCTCGCTGCTGCGCGTCTTTGGTGGATGCTGCGCCTCGTTGGTGCCAAGGCGGTGAGCGTGCTTGATGGTGGATGGTCGGCATGGAAATCCAGCGGACTCGCCATCGAATCGAGCCAGCAAGTGCCTGCAGGTGCTGCACTTTCCGTTCACTACGACCGCACCCAACTGGTCGGCTACGACGCCCTGCAAGCGGGACTCCACGATGGTTCGATCTGCCTGCTCGATGCGCGTGCTGGACCTCGTTACCGCGGTGAAGTCGAACCGCTGGATCGGGTCGCCGGACACGTGCCGGGCGCGCGCAATCGCCCATTTTCCGACAACCTCGATGCGAATGGCCGATTCAAGGCGCCCGCGCGGTTGGTCGAGGAATTTCGCGTAATCATCGGCGAGCGCACGGCGACAGCGGTCGTCCACATGTGCGGATCCGGCGTCACCGCGTGCCACAACTTGCTTGCGATGGAAGTAGCCGGGCTACATGGATCGCGGCTTTTCGCACCGTCCTGGAGCGGCTGGAGCAGTGACCCGACGCGTACAGTCCGCGTCGGTGCCGAACCGTAATCCACAACAACGGCAGTTGGAATTCCCTGAGCCGGCAGTACAACGCAGAAAACTGCAAACCATTTGGCCTTATACTGCGCGCTGCGCCGGTTCTGGCGCGATCTTGTGACGAGGTTGATCTCCCCTTGAGTACGTCTGAAACACGCGTCCGGCCGCGCCGGGCTGGCAACACCACGTCGGCGAAGAAAGCGCCGGTCGCACGCAAGGCAACGGCAGAGAAGAACGATCCGACCCGGCTGTCTGCGAAGTCGCCGGCCAAGGCCATGGTCCCGGTCACTCCACGAGTCACCAAGCCGAAACCCAAGCCTGTTGCGAAAAAGGTAGCTGCCACGGCGGCTCCGAAAAAGCGCATCAAACCGGATCTTGAGCAGGATGTTTTTGCCAAGCTGCATGACGTCGTGATCAAGGCCGTCGAAGATCTCAAGGCGCGTGATACGACCGAGATCGACGTTCGCGGCAAGACCTCGGTGACCGATCTGATCGTCATTACCAGTGGCACATCCACGCGCCATGTCCGGTCGATTGCCGATGAAGTCGTGCGCGCGGCCAAGAAAGCCGGCCTGCCGCCAATCGGTGTCGAAGGCGAACGCGAGGCGGAATGGGTGTTGGTTGATCTTGGCGACATCGTCGTCCACGTCATGCTGCCACGCACCCGCGAGTTCTATGGTCTCGAACGGCTGTGGACGGTTGGCGATGACGAGCATCCCGAAAAGCTGGATGGCTGATCCGGAAGCGGCATGCGCACGCGGCTGATTTCGGTCGGTGAGCGCATGCCGAGTTGGGTTGCTGAAGGATTCGCCGAATACCGCAAGCGACTCTCGCGCGAACTGCCGCTTGAGCTCATTGAAGTGCCGCTCGGCAATCGCGGCAAGAGTCGCGATCCGGTGCGTGCGATGGCTGACGAAGGTGCAGCCGTTCTTGCTGCGATTTCTGCCGATACCCACGTGGTCGCGCTCGATGGTCGTGGCAAAACCTGGAGCAGCGAACAACTCGCCGAGAATCTCGGGGACTGGCGCATGCAAGGCCGCGATCTCGCAATCCTGATCGGCGGCCCCGATGGCCACGCCGACGATGTCCTCAATCGCGCCAACCAGCGCTGGTCACTCGGCCCACTGACTCTGCCGCACATGCTCGTGCGCCTGATCCTCGCCGAGCAACTCTATCGTGCCACCACAATACTCGCCGGACATCCGTATCACCGCGCTTGATGTGCAAGGAATGACGGTCAACTCAATGTCTGATCACTGATCACAGAGGATCGGAATTTCATCGCTGATGCGACCCTTGCGCGCCTTGTGGGCCATCGCCGCGTAGTGGGCGCGGTAGCGGTTGAGCGTCTTGTCATCGAGTTCTTCGAGATCGAGCAGGGTATTGTGGGCAAGCTCGGTCACGCGAATCAGTTCGTCGAGCTTGATTTGCAAAGAATCGGTGTCGCGGTTTTGCGTGTTCTGGATCAGGAAAACCATCAAGAAGGTGATGATGGTCGTGCCCGTATTGATGACGAGTTGCCACGTGTCGCTGTAGTGGAAAATCGGTCCGGTGGCGATCCAGATGATGATGATGCCGACGGCAATCCCAAATCCGAGGGGTTGGCCGGTAAATCGTGCCGCACGTTTGGCGAGTTTGCTGAAGGCGCCGTGGATCATGGGTATCTCCGGTGTGGAATTGGTCGATGGGAGCAAGATTGCGAATCGGCAGAGGCAATCTCTGGCCAGCGCAACATAAGGGTCGCGTGAGAGCTGCGCATTCTGGCACTCTGGCATCGGTTTCCGAGGGATCGCCACTGTGTATTTTCTAGCTTCTCGCTCCCCGCGCCGCCGCCAGTTGCTTGAGCAGATTGGGTTGGTGTTTGACGTGCTCGATATCGATATTCCCGAAATTCGTTCGGCCGATGAGCCGGTGCTCGACTATGTGAGCCGGGTGGCACGCGAGAAAGCGGGCGTCGGATTGCTGCAGGTGGCTGGTGTGCCTGATGCGGTGGTTATCGGTGCCGATACCGAGGTCGAGATGGATGGCGAAGTATTTGGCAAACCGGCTGATGCGAATGTAGCGGCGTCGATGCTTGCGCGGCTATCCGGTCGCACGCATCGAGTCATCAGCGTGGTCTGGTGTGTCAGTGCAGGTCAGGAAGATCATGTCGTTTCGGTGTCGGAAGTGGGCATGGCAGCGCTCGACGCGGCCCAGATCGATGCGTATGTCGCGACCGGCGAGCCGTTCGGCAAGGCTGGCGGCTATGCGATCCAGGGACGCGCGGCCGCCTTCGTTCAGCATCTTGTTGGCAGCTATTCAGGGGTCATGGGACTGCCATTGCACGAAACTTCACAGTTGCTCGGTCGATTTCCGCTGATTCAGGCGGTCCAACAGGACCAGCAGCCCTTGCATGACGAGCGATGACGTGTCCTCGACATTCGACAACATGTGGTCGGGCCAGCTATAAAACGCTTTAACTTCTTGTGCCAACCACTTGTCGTGACCGAAGAAATACTGATTAACGTGACTCCGCGCGAAACCCGTGTCGCGCTGGTCGAGAATGGCATGCTGCAAGAGGTGCATATCGAGCGCGCGAGCCGACGCGGTTATGTGGGCAATATCTACAAAGGTAAGGTGAGCCGGGTCATGCCGGGCATGCAGGCGGCCTTTGTCGAAATTGGGCTGGATCGTGCCGCATTTCTGCATGCGTCGGATATTGTTCGGCCGAATCCGACCCTGCTTGGCGAGAACGGTGAAAACACGCCTTCACCCACGCCGCCGATCAATGAGTTGCTGCGCGACGGCCAGGAGATCGTCGTGCAGGTGGTCAAGGATCCGATCAGCACCAAGGGTGCGCGACTGACCACGCATCTTTCGATCCCTTCGCGTTACCTCGTGCTGTTGCCTTACAGCAGTGTGCTCGGTGTCTCTGTGCGCATCGAGGATGAGACCGAGCGCATGCGATTGAAGGAGATTCTGGCCGAGTCTATCGGTGAGAATCCACTTGGCTATATCGTGCGCACCAATGCCGAGGGGCAGGTGCGCGATGCACTGGCCGAAGATATCGACTATCTTGGTAAATTGTGGAAAGCGATACAGGAAAATACGACGGCCGCAAAAGTCGGAACGCGCATATACGAGGATTTGCCGCTGGCGCTGCGCTGCCTCAGGGACTTGATGCGTCCTTCGATCGAGAAAGTGCGCGTAGATTCGCGCGAGACGCTTGATCGTGCGATCGAATTCACGCGTCAGTTCATGCCCGACCTTGCTGATCGCGTCGAGCACTATCCCGGCGAGCGACCGGTGTTCGATCTCTACGGCATAGAGGATGAGATCCAGCGTGCTTTAAAGAAGGAAGTGCCGCTCAAATCCGGTGGTTATCTGATTGTCGATCAAACCGAAGCGATGACGACGATCGACGTCAATACCGGCAGTTATCTCGGTACCCGCAATCTCGAAGAGACCGTCTATCGTACCAACCTCGAAGCGGCGCAGTCGGCCGCACGCCATCTGCGCCTGCGCAACCTCGGCGGTATCATCATCATCGACTTCATCGACATGATCGATGAAGAACACAAGCGCCAGGTGATCCGCCAGCTGGAAAAATCCCTGGCTCGCGATCATGCCAAGACGACGGTCTATGACATGTCCCCGCTTGGCCTTGTCGAGATGACGCGAAAGCGCACGACGGAGAGTCTGGAACGTCAATTGTGCGAGCCCTGTCCGGGTTGCAGCGGGCGCGGCACGATCAAGACAGCCGAAACGGTGACCTACGAAATATTCCGTGAGATCACCCGCGCTGTACGTCAGTTCGACGCTGAAAAGCTGCTCGTGCTGGCAACGCCGAGTGTGGTTGCGAGAATCCTTGAAGAGGATTCCACCGCCGTGGCTGAACTTGAGGAATTCATCGGCAAGACGATCCGCTTCCAGCCCGAAGAGCATTATTCCCAGGAACAGTTTGATGTCGTGTTGCTCTAGCAATTCGCTCGCGTTCTCAGTCTCTCAGGCATGATCCTACCCTCCATCCATCTGCTTCGGTGCGGCGGTTTCGAATGACGCCGTTTCGCCGTCGCCTGCGCAAGCTGCGTTTTTTTCTGCAGGCATTTTTTGTCACATTGGTGATTTCGGCGGCGGTATTGGTCGCTTTTGCCCAATTGGCCCTGCCTTGGCTGGCCGACAATCCACAACGCATCGAGCATTGGTTGTCCGATCGACTGGGACGTCCAGTCAGCATTGGCCATGTCAGTGGAACGTGGACTCAGTCTGGCCCGCGCCTGATCTTTGATGACTTGCGCATTGCCGGGCCATCCTCGACCGCCGGCGGCCTGGAACTTCCACGATCCGAACTGGCCCTGAATTTTTATGCGGCTTTCCAGCACAAC
>JBBQTY010000204.1:0-7230 GCA_038234445.1 Lysobacterales bacterium | reverse complement strand
CGCACTGCCGCTGTTCAAATCCGACAGCAAATTCGAATCAGGCACCGGCTGGCCGAGCTTCTTCGCTCCGTTCGATGCCGAGCACGTACGCGAAATTCGTGATGTCAGCCACGGCATGGTTCGCGTCGAGATCCGCTGTGCACGTTGCGACAGCCATCTGGGTCATGTTTTTCCAGATGGTCCGAAGCCAAGCGGGCTTCGTTTCTGCCTCAATTCCGCGTCGATGGATTTTGTCGCGCAGACAGCTCCAGGCTGACTCGGCGCGATCCTTGTTGCGATCGGTTACGCTGATCGGATGAATGGCTTCTGCGTAATGCGAAGAGAATGCCGATGCGCCTGATCGGAAGATGGGTCTGTGCTGTCCTGCTGACCACCGCTGCGATGCTGAGCGTGAATCCAGCCTGGGCTCAGGCCGACACGCAAAATCCGTCGCCCACTCAGGACGCCCCGCCAACGGTTTCGCCGGCCGAAGCCGCGAAGCCAACCGTCGAACCCGAGGTGGTCACTAGCGATTCGCCAAAATCGAAATCGACGGCGACGGCAAGCAGTCCATGGAAGCAAGTTGTCTCGGGTACTCACGAGATTCTCGACTACCCGTTGTTTACCGTGGGTGGGGCGAAGATCACGCCGGGTGGCACGTTGTGGGTGCTCGGCATTTTATTTGCCGCCTGGTTCACTTCGCGCTGGCTGCAGCGCGGCCTCGAGCGCTATGGCAAGCATCGACCCGAGGTCAGTCGACCTGCCCTGTATGCGCTGGGCCGCGTCCTCCACTATTTGCTGATCGCAGTCGGCATTGGTGTCGCGCTGTCGTCGATCGGCCTCGATCTGACCAAGGTCGCGTTTTTTGCCAGTGCACTCGGCGTCGGCATCGGCTTTGGCCTGCAGACGGTCGTCAACAATTTCATCTCGGGTCTGATCTTGCTCTTCGAGCGCAGCCTCAAGATCGGTGATTTCGTCGAACTTGAGTCCGGTGTCACTGGCGAAGTCACCGATATCAGCATTCGCGCGACGCGCGTGACGACGAATGACAACATCGACATCCTTGTGCCGAATTCCGAATTCGTGAACGGCCGCGTGACCAGCTGGACGCTGCGCGAGACCGCACGTCGGATCAAGGTCAAGTTCGGTGTCGCGTACGGCACCGACAAGGAGCTGGTCAAGAAGGCCGCACTCGAAGCGGCCGACGCCGTCCCGTTCACGTTCGCCAAGGAAGGCCCGCGCCGAACCCAGGTCTGGCTGGTCGGCTTCGGCGACAGCAGCCTCGATTTTCAGCTGGTGGTCTGGCTGACCGCCGATGCGGTGAAACGCCCGGGCGCGGTGCAGGCGGCCTATTACTGGGCGCTTGAGGATGCGCTCGCCAAGTACGGCATCGAGATTCCTTTCCCACAACGCGATCTGCATCTGCGCAGCTTGTTCAGCGCAACCGAGGACGATGCCAAGGAATTGTGGAGTCGCCAGAAAAAGCCGAAATCCGGGCGCAAGTCCGAGTCATCGATGAGCGCCAGCGAACGCGAGAAGCTTTCCGGCAACGATGCGCTCGAAGATGCGCTTGCCGATCTGCCTGAATCCGGCAACGACCCGCAATCCTGATCTCAGCGCGCCAAGGTATCGACGCCGGTCACCTGGCCATTGAGCAGGTGGATCACGCGCAGCAAGCTCGAATCGCCGAAATCATACGTCCACTCTTCGCGTCGCTGCTCGCGCCAATTTTCGACGCCGGGTCCCGGTCGATAGACCACGCTGTCGTGCGCTTCGCGGCGTGCAGCCGGCTCACCGCAGCGGGCAACCAGCTCACCACTGCTCAAACCGGTGAAGTTCATGTTCGCACGGCAACTGTCGCCGATCTCGCGCACGCCCCGTCCAAGCGTTTCGCTGCGCTCAAGGTTACCGTCGCGGAACACCATCCGCTGCATCAGCGAGTTGGCGCCAAAGTTGTAGTACCAGACGCTCCACTGCACTTCGCGCTGACGTTCGAGGGTTGTATCGCGCCCGACGATATCAACGCCAATCCAACTTTCCGACCAGAACGGCGCGCCGCAGCGATCGCGCACCTGAAAGTCGCGTGCACCTTCGTTTACAACGCGATTGCCACAGCGCAATGCCTGAGCTGCGGGACTGGCCAGCACCAGCATTACGGCGATCAACAGACAGATTCGGGACATCGGAAAGCTCTCGTTTGAATTCAACCATTCGCTTTGAACCCGATTGTCGCCGATTCGTTCGATGTGCTGCTTGATATAGTCGCGAACCGTATTCCCAGGAGATGTCGCGATGGCCATCTGGAAGCAGTCAACCGACCTCGATCGGATCAAAGCGTTTGACCAGAACACTCTGGTCGAGCATCTCGGCATGCGCGTAACCGAGATCGGTGACGACTACGTGCGCGGCACGATGCCTGTCGATGCTCGCACCAAACAACCGTTCGGCCTGCTTCATGGAGGCGCTTCGGTCGCGCTGGCCGAGTCGCTCGGCAGCCTTGCCGCCAACCTCGTCCTTGAATCGGACAAGGAAATGGCGGTCGGTCTCGATATCAATGCCAACCATATCCGCGCCGCGACTTCGGGTTTCGTCACCGGCACCGCACGGCCCCTGCACCTCGGTCGTTCGACCCAGGTCTGGGAGATCCGCATCGTCGATGAAGGCGAGCATCTGGTCTGTATCTCGCGGCTGACCATGGCCGTGGTTCCACGCCGCTCTCCGAAACCCGTCTGATCCCGTGACCGCCAACGAAGCTCCGTATGCCGCACTCAGCCCTGATCTGATTCTCGATGCGGTGGCCGATGCCGGCTATGAACCCGACGGACGCATGCTCGCGATGGGCAGTTACGAGAATCGCGTCTATCAGGTTGGCATCGAGGATGCGCCACCGCTGATAGCCAAGTTCTACCGGCCGGGACGCTGGAGTAATGCTGCCATCGACGAAGAGCACGATTTCGCGCTTGAACTCGATCAGGCCGAACTGCCCGTCGTCGCTCCGCTGGTCATCGACGGTGCCAGCCTGCTCGAATTCGAAGGATTCCGCTTCAGTTTGTATCCTCGCCAGGGTGGGCGTTCGCCCGAACTGGAATCGAGCGAGAATCTCGAATGGATGGGTCGATTGCTTGCGCGCATCCACGGCGTGGGATCGCGCGGTACGTTCGAGCAGCGCGGTCGGATCGACGTCGAAACCTTCGTCCGCGAACCGGCTCGCGTGGCACTTGCTTCTGCATTGCTGCCTTCCACATTGCAGCGCCGCTATCGAGAATCGATCGAAACCCTCGCCGAGCAACTCGATGCACGCTTCGAGGCGATCGGCCCGGTCCGGCAGATCCGCCTGCATGGCGATTGCCATCGCGGCAATGTGTTGTGGACGGATGCCGGGCCGCACTTCGTTGATCTCGACGACGCACGCATGGGTCCGGCGGTGCAGGATCTTTGGATGCTCGCGCCATCCTCCGCTGCGCTCGCTACATTGCTCGAAGGCTATGCCGAGTTTCGCGCGTTTGATTTCGCCGAACTGGCCTTGATCGAACCGCTGCGCATCATGCGTCAGGTGCATTGGGCCGGCTGGGTCGCCATGCGCTGGCATGATCCCGCCTTTCCACTGGCTTTCGCCCATGTCGGCGAAGCACGTTGGTGGGAAGAGCATTGCAATGATCTCGACAATGCCATTGATCTCCTCGGTGGCAATCCGCAATAGAGCATTCCGTCGATTTGTATAAGCGACTATCAGGTTGCTTCCGGTACGATAGCGCCCCGATGAACTCCGCTGCAGACAGAACCGAAGAATCTCCGCGCAGAGATGCCATGCGCCCTTTGCGCTATCTGGTGCGGACGCCGCTGTTTGTGCTGCATATCGTGTTCGCGTTGCCGCTCGCGGTGATTGCGCTGAATCCGCTGATGGCGAAGATTCCGATCGGTCGCCTGCGCTTCGACCAGTTCATGATCAGCTGGTGGTCGGGCACCCTGCTGCGCTTGTTTGGTTTTCGTATCCGCGCATTTGGAAAACCGCTGCCGGGCGCAGTGATGTATGTCGCCAATCACCTTTCCTGGCTCGATATCGAGCTCATGCACAGTCAGCGCGCGATCAGTTTCGTGGCCAAGAGCGAGATCGCCAGGTGGCCCGTGGTCGGTTATCTGGCGACACGCGCTGGAACGATCTATCACCAGCGCGGCAGCTCCGATTCGATGGCCAACGTGATCGGTCGCGTGGTTGAGCGCCTGCAGACCGGCGAGCCGGTCGGCATCTTCCCCGAAGGCGGCACCGGCGCCGGCGAGCGCGTGCGCACCTTTCATGCACGCATCTTCCAGGCCGCGCTCGACGCCAATGTGCCGGTGCAACCGGTGGCACTACGTTACGGCCGCGATGGACGCCAGGATTTGTCAATGCCGTTTGCGCAGGGTGAGAGTTTCGTCGCCAACCTGCTGCGCATCCTCGGCAGCCGCTCGATGGATGCCGAAGTGCATTTTCTTGAACCGGTTGAATCGACGCCAGACGCGCGTCGACGAATGGCCGAGGAAAGCCGCGCCCGCATCGTGCGGGCGGTTGGCTACGACACGCCATGAACGCGGCCGACTATCGACCGCCGCGTCTGCTGCGCAATCCGCATGTGCAATCGGTGCTGGCCTCGAGTGGCGTACGCCGCCTGCTATATCGGCGTCGGCTGTCGACGCTTGAGCGCGGCGCGACCGAGCATTTGCTGGATTGCGGTGACGGCGTGCGCCTGCTCGGGCTGCACTCGGCGCAAACCGCATTGGCCAAGCCGCGTGGACTCGTCGTGCTGCTGCATGGCTGGGAGGGCAGCGTTCAATCGACTTATGTGCTGCATACCGGATCGCGTCTGCTCGCCGACGGATACGACGTGTTTCGAATCAATTTTCGCGATCACGGATCGACCCATCACCTGAATCGCGAACTGTTCCATTCGTGTCGCCTCGACGAGGTGGTCGGTGCGGTTGCGGCAGTCGCGAAAATGTTTCCCGAGCTGCCGCTCGGTATCGCCGGGTTTTCGCTCGGTGGCAACTTCGCCTTGCGTGTGGCTTTGCGTGCACCCGAGGCTGGCATCCCGTTGACCTATGCGTTGGCGGTTTGTCCGGCGATCAGCCCGAGCGATGCCATGGATGCAATCGAGCGGGCACCGTGGTTCTACGAAGCGTATTTCCTGCGCAAGTGGCGGCACTCGCTCGAACTCAAGCAACGCGCATTCCCCGATTCAGCGTTGTTTGCCGCCGAGGACATGCGCGGAAATCTGCGCGATCTGACGCGATCGCTGGTGCTCAGGCATACAGACTTCAATTCGATCGATGCCTATTTCGATGGCTATTCAATCGCCGGCGATCGGCTCTCGTCGATGCGCGTGGCGACGACGATCCTGACCTCAGCCGACGATCCGATCATCCCGGTTGCGGACTTCCGCAAGCTCACCCTGCCCGATTGCGTGGAACTCGATATCGCGCCTGCCGGGGGTCATTGTGGCTTTATCAGCAATCTGTCGCTGGGCAGCTGGACCGAGGACTACATCGCCAATCGCATGCAACGGAATCTTCAGACGTCCGTTTAGTTCGAGCGATCAGTCCGGTCGATCAGTCCGCGGGAACCGTGCGCTCAGCCGCCCAGTTGCGCAGGGCGGCAACACGGTCAGCCATCATCACCGACAACGGCCGGGTCAATCTCGCCTCCTCGACCAGGTGCCGACTCGCCAGTGCGGCATCTTCGGCAACGGAGGTGTACAACGCGGCGACGACCAATTGCTCGATTTCGGCTCCCGAGAAGCCTTCGGTCGCATCCACCACGGCAGCGAGGTCGAAATCCTCCGCCTTCATTGCGCGCTTTTGCAGATGGATACGCAGCACCTCGGCGCGCACCTCGGCGACTGGCAAGTCGACGAAGAAGATCTCGTCGAAGCGCCCCTTGCGCAGCAACTCGGCCGGTAAGGCCGAAACATCATTCGCTGTGGCAACGAGGAAAACATGGCCCTTGTGTTCGGCCATCCAGGTCAACAGATAACCGAGCACACGACGCGAGACGCCATCATCGCTGCCCTCGGTGGACAAAGCCTTTTCAATCTCGTCGAGCCAGAGCACGCAGGGCGATAGCAACTCGGCATTCTTTAGCGCGAGGCGCAGATTGCGCTCGGTTTCACCGTGGTATTTGTTGTACAAGGTACCGATATCGAGGCGCAGCAGCGGCACGCCGAAGCCCCCAGCGACCGCCTTGGCCGCGAGCGACTTGCCGCAACCCTGCACGCCGAGCAGGAGGATGCCTTTTGGCGGATCGAGCTTGACCGCCATCTTGCGTCCGACAAAGGCCGGCACGCGCTGCTGGATCCAGCGCTTGAGTCGATTCAATCCGGCAACGTCGGCGAACTGCGCGGTTTCGTACTCGAAATGCAGCAAATTGTCGCGATCAAGCAAGTCGAACTTGGCCCGAGCCAGATCAGGCAAATCGGCGGGGCCGAGCGCGCCATCGTTGTAGATCAGTTTTCGCACAATGCGCCGTGCATCGGCGTGGGTGAGACCGGCCAGGTTGCGCACGATCGCCCGCGCCGCTTCGGCATCGACTTCGACGCGACGCCCGCTGTTCTCGCGCGAATAGTTGAACGCCTCTTCGCGCACCAGGGCGGCCATGGCCTGCGCATCTGGCAGGGCCATCTCGAAACGCGTGGACTGGGCGGCGAGATCATCGGGCAGTTCAAATTTCGAGCCGACCAGGACCAGCGTATGTTCGGCACTGCCTTGGCGCAGGACGATCTCGCGCATCAGGCGCAAGGTCATCGGATAGCGTAGATACGGCTGAAAATCGAGCAGCAGGAACACCGCCGCTTCGGTGCGTTGCTTGATCGACGTCAGGGTCAGGGTGGCATCCGGAATGGCTTGTTCACCGTCATCGTCCATGTCGATGCGGCGCAGACCGTCAGTGATGCTCCAGGTGAACAACGGGCGCAGCGATTGCGCAATCGCATGCCTGAAACTCTCGATCACGCGGCCTTCCTCGACCGACTCGATGACCAACAACGGAGTACGCGCTCGCAGCAGGGTGCTGAGATCCTGATTAACGCTCATTGATTGCGCGACTTCCCGCCTGCATGAAGCCGGAAAGCCTATCACGCCTGCATGCGGCATAATGGGCGTTTCCCTTGCGCCGCCCGCGGTGCCACCAGACATAGAAGATCATGCTCAGAGAAGCTATCGAACACCATCGTCAGGGTCGCCTTGAAGAGGCTGAAACCGCCTATCGCGAAGCCCTTGTCA
>JBBQTY010000203.1:0-7247 GCA_038234445.1 Lysobacterales bacterium | reverse complement strand
CCAATCCCGGTTTCCTTTTCGATGATCGATGCGAGGATCAGCGCTTCGTAAGGCGTCTTCAGTGGAACTGCAGGATCCCGTTGCGGCCACAAGCCATCGAGTACTTTTTTCATAGCCGCATACGCGCGTTCGAGAATAACCTGGTCACTGTCGCCCTTGACCCATGCGTAAGTTTCTGGAAGAAACCAGCCTTCCGGCTTGCTGTCACCAAGGCCGAGTGCCGACGCAATACTGGTTTCGCCCTTGCCTGGAAGGGTCTGTTGCAAGCCGGTCTCTTCGGCCAAAGCGAGGCGAAGCTGGCGGAATGTCCAGCCATCGACGATCGTGAAATGATGCTGGATAACCTTTCCGGCGGCCATCATCTCGATCAGGCCGCGCGGGGTGAGGCCTGTGGTCAAGACGTACTCACCGGCCTGCAAACGCGAAGCGACTTTCATTTCGCGCGAGAGCAATTTCCAGTAGAACGGCGAACCGTGCGTGATGTCGCTGCGGCGCAACTGGCGCACCAGTTCCTTGAACGGTGTACCGCGCGCAAACTCGATGGTCTGCGCTGAGGGAAGATTGAGCGGCGCATCGACAAACAGCCGATAGTCCTTCCATGCCAGCGCGGCGACAATACCTCCGCTGACCAGGACAACCAGCAAAACCAGGGCAAACCAGCGCACACGGCCGCGTTGGAATTGTTGTGAATGGAAGGTCATGCAGAATCCGTCGAATGACTTAGAAGGGTAGCAGGATTGACTAGTATTTTCGGTAGGCCGCAACGCGAGTCCGGACTATCCATGAATACGCAGGATGATCGCCAAGGTTATTGGATTCACGCGATTTTTTGCGGCCGAGTGGGTAGCGGGCTCTATCGCCGAACGAGCGAAAAGCCGCGTGGATTCAAGCGACACGCAAGGACGTGTGTCTTTCATGAAAAGCCCGGGCTAGCTATCCAGCCCAAAGGCTCGCAATAGGCCGAGCGCCTTGGCCCGCGTCTCGGCGAGCTCCGCCGTCGCGTCCGAGTCGACGACGATGCCAGCTCCTGCGCGAAATCGAACATCGCGACCGCTGATGACAAGCGTCCGAATGAGGATGTTCAGATCGAGATCGCCGTTGTTGTCCAGGTAGCCGAACGCGCCGGTATAGGCGCCACGTGACGTGCGTTCAAGCTCGCCGATGATTTCCATACAACGGACTTTCGGACAGCCGGTGATCGTTCCACCAGGAAACACCGCACGGATCACTTCGCCGGGTGTCTTGCCTGCACGCAATCGACCGCGCACGTTGGAAACAATGTGATGGACATGGGCGTAGCTCTCAATGCTCATCAACTCGTCGACAACCACACTGCCCGGCACGCAAACGCGACCAAGATCGTTGCGTTCGAGATCGATCAGCATGACGTGTTCCGCTCGTTCCTTCGGGTGGCCGATCAGTTCATTGATCTTTGCGGCCGCGTCGTCTCCATCGATGCGTGCTCGCGTGCCTGCGATCGGACGAGTTTGCACGACGTCGGCGCGGGTCTGCACAAGTCGCTCGGGCGACGAACTCGATATGGCCCAGTCGGGGCCCTGGAGCAAGCCTGCAAAGGGCGCCGGATTGGCGCGACGCAACGCGGAATGAATCACGGCGGGCGCAACTTCTTTCGCCAAGGTGACATGCCATTGTCGAGAAAGATTGACCTGGAATACATCGCCTTGGCGCAAATATGCGTGGGTCTTATCAACGCCAGCGAGAAAAATTTCAGGCGCATCCTCATCGACACCTTGGACCAGGATTACTGATGGCAGCTCGATCGGTGCCGCGTGCAAATCGCTTTCAATCAGATCGAGCAAGTGCTCAAAACCGTGCTCGGCCACGAGAGTAGTTACATCATTCAGATGATCAACGACCACCGCGAGTGGGCAACGCAGGGCTAGCGCCACAGGCAATCCATCAGTTGGCATCGGAAGTTCGAGGCGCGGTTCGATCTCAGCAGCCAGCTCATAGCTGAGATAGACAAACCAGCCGCCGCGAAATGGCAGTCCATCAACGCGCGAATCGGAATCGTCCCGGTTGGCGTGCCATGCCTGATCGAGCGCTTCGAGGAAGTCCGCCCCCATATCCGATCCGTTATCGTCGCGAACTCGACCGTCAAGGTCCAATCTCAGCGAGCGCTGCGGAAACGCCGCGAGAACATCATGTCGCGCCGACGCGGTGCCGTGAGCCACACTCTCGAGCAAGCCCGGATAGCGATCCGGGCGCAAAGCAGCCAAGGCGAGCAGATCATGCTTGCCAGCGAGGACGCGCGTGATCGGTGCCGGTCGTGGCACGGCCGTCGGACTCAGATCCGTCGAAAAACCAAGGTGCCGTTGGTGCCGCCGAAGCCAAAGCCGTTCGACACGGCCACTGAAATCTTCTTTTCCCGAGCGACATTCGGCACGTAGTCGAGATCGCAACCTTCACCGGGATTGTCGAGATTGATCGTCGGCGGAATGATGCCGTGATGCAGGGCGAGGATCGTGAAGATCGCCTCGACACCGCCAGCCGCGCCAAGTAAATGACCAGTCATCGACTTTGTCGAACTGACCATCGTCTTGTAAGCATGGTCACCGAATGCGAGCTTGAGCGCCCGCGTTTCAGCTAGATCACCGAGCGGCGTCGAGGTACCGTGCGCATTGAGGTATTCGACCTCGTCCGCATTGACGCCCGCATCTTTGATCGCCGCGACCATGCAACGCGCAGGGCCTTCACCGGATTCGCTCGGCGCGGTCATGTGGAAAGCATCGCTACTCGCACCGGTTCCAGCCAGTTCGCAATAAATACGAGCACCACGCAACTTTGCGGCTTCGTACTCCTCAAGGATCAGGATCCCGGCACCGTCGCCAAGAACGAAACCATCGCGATCTCGGTCCCAAGGTCGACTCGCCGCTTGCGGATCATCATTGCGCGTCGACATCGCCTTCATCGTACAGAAACCACCGACGGCGGTCGGTACGCTGGCGAATTCGGTTCCACCTGCGACCATGATGTCGGCATCACCATACTGGATCAGGCGCATGGCGATGCCGATGCTGTGATTGGACGTAGCGCAGGCTGAGACCGCTGAAAAATTCGGTCCCTTGAGACCCGCGATGATCGACAGGTGGCCCGAGACCATGTTGATGATGGTCGAAGGCACATAGAACGGCGAAACCTTGCGCGGGCCGCCTTCATGCAGGGCAATCGTGGTTTTTTCGATACCCGAGATCCCGCCGATGCCCGAGCCGATCAGCGCACCGGCGCGCTCGGCATTCGCTTCGGTAATTTCGAGATCAGCATCCTTGAGCGCCATCAAGCTCGCAGCGACGCCGTAGTGGATGAACGGATCCATCTTCTTTACATCTTTGGGCACAATCCACTGAGTCGGGTCGAAATCCCTGACTTCGCCAGCAATCCGTGTGGCAAACGCCGACGCATCAAAATTGGTCAATGGGCCGATACCGCTGCGACCCGCTGTGACATTGCCCCAGGCGGTGGGCAGATCATTGCCAACAGGGCTGACGATACCGAGACCGGTAACGACGACGCGACGCTTGCTCATGCTCGGGTTTCCGTTTTTCCGGGGGATCGCGACGTTAAACATACGCTCGCGTAGCGTTCCCTGTCCTCAAAATGAAAGCTGCGCCTCATGGGCGCAGCTTGGCGAAACAAATTTGGCCGAAACCTGCCTGATCTTGATCAAAAGTGATTGCAGACTGGCTTGCCTATGGCCGATCCGGCAGCCTGGACGGCCGGATTTGCACCATCAGGACTTGACGTGCGATTTGACGTAGTCAACGGCCTGCTGGACCGTGGTGATCTTCTCGGCGTCTTCGTCAGGAATTTCGCACTCGAATTCTTCTTCGAGGGCCATCACCAGCTCGACAGTGTCGAGTGAATCGGCGCCCAGATCGTCAACGAACGACGCGTTTGGTGTTACTTCGTCTTCTTTGACGCCCAGCTGCTCGACGACGATTTTCTTGACGCGTTCTTCGATAGTGCTCATGAGTCTGTTGTCTCCCGATGGGATCTTCTGATGTGATTTGGAATGCGGATAGCCGCGGACAATACGCTGTCCCGGGTTCCGCTGCGCAGGCTACAAAGCCTGCGAAGCGCCGCGAATTGTAGTGGAACGTGTCAGTCGTCGCCAGCGCCGGGAAAATCTTGCACCAAGTGCTGCCACAGGTTGACGGTTTTGGGAATTCTCAGGCTGCTACCTTGCAGCTGATACTTATTTGAGCAAAAAAAATCCGTTACGCCATATACATGCCGCCATTCACATGCAAGGTTTCGCCGGTAATGTAAGCCGCTGCTGGCGAAGCGAGAAATGCAACCGCCTGCGCGATATCGGTTGGATCGCCCAGTCTCTGCAAGGCAATCTGGCCGAGCAAGGCGTTACGCTGCTCTTCGGGAAGCGAACGTGTCATGTCGGTATCGATGAAGCCTGGTGCCACGACGTTCACCGTGATGCCGCGCGAACCAATCTCGCGGGCCAGTGATTTGGAGAACGCAACGATACCCGCTTTCGCAGCGGCGTAGTTGGATTGCCCGGCATTGCCGATCGACCCAATCACCGAGGCGATACTGATGATGCGTCCTTTGCGTGCTTTCATCATGCCGCGCAACACCGCTTTCGATGTGCGAAATACCGAGCTCAGATTGGTGTTGAGAACAGCTTGCCAATCCTCATCCTTCATGCGCAACAACAACTGGTCGCGTGTGATGCCGGCGTTGTTGACGAGAATCGTGATCGCACCGAATTCGCCGGCAACTGATGCGAGCAAGGTATCTACTGCCGCGCTGTCGGAAACATCGAGCGAACGCCCTGCACCGCCGTGTTCGGCCAGACGCTGACCAATGGCCTGTGCGCCCGCCTCGCTGGTGGCGGTACCGATGACGGTGGCACCGCGAGCGGCCAGTTCATCCGCGATTGCGGCACCTATCCCACGACTAGCGCCGGTGACCAGCGCGATCTCACCTGCAAGTGATGCAGTCATCGAATTTCCTCGTTGTTCTTGCAAAGGTGAGCAGCTCAGGCCCAGGCTTCACGCGCGGCTTCGAACTCATCCGGCGTGCCGAGCGCGCGCATATCGATATTCTTGTCGATGCGTCGGGACAGACCGCTCAGAACCTTGCCAGGTCCGCATTCCGCGCAGCGGCGGCTGCCCACCGAGATCAAGGCCTGCATGCAGTCGGTCCATCGCACCGGCAGATAGAGCTGGCGCACGAGCGCATCGCGAATGCCATCGGTTGACTCATGCACGTGTGCGTCGACATTCTGTACAACCGGAATGTTCGGTTTGTGCCATTGATAAGCACTCATGGCTTCAGCCAATCGGTTTGCCGCTTCGCGCATCAGCGGCGTATGCGAAGGCACGCTGACAGCGAGCTTGACGGTCTTGCGGACACCGGCCTCGGCAAGCTTGGCCAGTGCCGCGTCGACTGCCACCGCGTGACCACCGATGACGATTTGACCTGGCGAATTGTAATTGGCCGGAACGACCACGTGATCACCCGAAACGTCTCGGCAAATCGATTCGACCAGTGCGTCTTCCGCACCGATCACGGCAGCCATGGCGCCCATTCCCGCTGGCGCCGCAGCCTGCATGGCCTGCCCCCGAATGCGGACAAGGTGCGCAGCATCGCCAAGCTTGATCACACCCGCAGCGACCAGAGCGGTGTATTCGCCAAGACTGTGCCCGGCGAGATGTGTCGGCATCGCTGAGCCTGATGCTTTCCAGAGCCGCCAAACCGCGACGCCCGCAGCAAGCAAGGCCGGCTGGGTGTATTCGGTGCGATTGAGCATCTCTTCGGGGCCGCCCTGCGAGAGCGCCCAAAGATCCACTCCGGCCCCATCGGAAGCTTCGACAAAAGTCTCGTGGATGCTTTCGTGCTGGTCAGACAGTGCCGCGAGCATGCCGAGGCTCTGCGAGCCCTGACCGGGAAAGACGAATGCAAGTGAATTCATGAAACCGGATCCTGAGTCAGTAGCGAAACAAAGCCGATGCCCAAGTGAATCCGCCGCCAAACGCTTCGAGCAGCACATTCTGTCCGCGCTTGACCTTGCCCGAACGCACCGCTTCATCAAGCGCCAATGGCACCGAACCTGAGGACGTGTTGCCATGGCGGTCGACCGTGACGATGACGCGATCCATCGGCAGCTTGAGACGCTTCGCGGTGGCCTCGATGATGCGCAGATTGGCCTGATGCGGGATCAGCCAATCGATTTGTGACTCGTCCATGCCGGCCGCTTCGAGGGTTTCGCCGACGATACGATCCAGCGTTTTGACCGCGACCTTGAATACTTCATTACCGGTCATCATCACGCGGATGCCGTGATTCGGCTCATCGTCGCGGAAGCCCGCTGACACGCCGACCGGATTGTAGAGAAGATGCTTGTAGCCGCCATCGGCGTGCAACTTGGTCGTATAGATACCCGGTTCGTCACTGACTTCGAGAACGACCGCGCCAGCCCCGTCGCCGAACAGAACGCAGGTGCTGCGATCGGTCCAGTCAAGCATGCGGGAAAGTGTTTCCGCGCCGACCACCAGAGCCTTCTTTGCCTGCCCGCTGCGAATGAACGCATTGGCAACGCCGAGTGCGTAGACAAAGCCCGAACAGGCCGCGTTGACATCAAATGCGGCGCAGCCGTTCGCGCCGAGTCGGTGCTGAAGCAGACACGCAGTAGAAGGAAAAATGATGTCGGGCGTAGTGGTGCCAAGCACGATCAAATCAAGCTCGGACGCTTCAACCCCGGCCGCTTCCATCGCGCGCGTCGCCGCATGAAAGGCCAGATCTCCGGTTGTCTCACCATCCGCAGCCTTGCGTCGCTCACGGATGCCGGTGCGCGATCGAATCCACTCGTCACTGGTCTCGACAAATTTTTCGAGATCCTTGTTGGTGACGACCTGTTCCGGCAGGTAGCTGCCAGTGCCTGCGATGCGTGAGTACAACAGAGTCGTTTCTCCCGAACAAAAGGAAACGGCGGATGCCTTGGCACCCGCCGTTTCGGCAAATCAATCGCGCAACATGCGAATGCGCTGGATCAATCCGCGTCGGCGACAGATCCCTTCGTCTCGATCACTTTCTTGCCGCGATAGTAGCCGTCTTTGGTGATGTGGTGACGCAGATGCACTTCACCCGAGGTCGGATCGGTCGCCAACTGCTTGGCGGTGAGGGCATCGTGCGAACGGCGCATGCCGCGCTTGGACGGGGATTTACGACTTTTGGCAACTGCCATGACAACTCTCCAGATGAAACCG
>JBBQTY010000202.1:0-7260 GCA_038234445.1 Lysobacterales bacterium | reverse complement strand
CGACCGATACCAAAAATGCTTTGCAGCCCGATCACAGTATGTTTCTGGACCGGAAGATTGACACCGGCGATGCGCGCCATGTTTGAATGTCTCCGAAAGAACTAAATGCGCAGTGAACTTCGTATTCTATCTGTTATCGAGGAAAACTGAAACCCCTCGAAGCCTGCCCCCACCCCCTGCGGGAAGTGGCGGCAGCAGACCCGTTGCCAGACTCTCAACGACCCTTGAGGTTCGCCTTCTTGAGCAGGCTTTCATACTGATGCGAGACCAGGTGAGCCTGGATCTGCGCGGTAAAATCCATGACCACAACGACAACAATCAGCAGCGACGTTCCACCAAAGTAGAACGGAACATGCCAGGCATTGCGCAGCAAGTCAGGAACCAGGCAGACGGCGACCAGATAAAGAGCGCCGATGCCCGTCAAGCGTGTCATCACGCCGTCAATATAGTCAGCAGTCGCCTTGCCCGGCCGGATACCCGGAATCAAGGCACCTGAACGCTTCAGGTTGTCGGCCGTTTCCTGCGAATTGAATACCAACGCCGTATAAAAGAAAGCGAACACGATGATCATGAGTGCGTAGATCACCATGTGTAGCGGCTCACCCGGACCCAAAGCCGAGGTCAGTGTCTGCAACCAGCGAATTTCACTCGAACTGCTGAACCATGCCGCCGCTGTAGCCGGGAACATGATCAAACTCGACGCGAAGATCGGCGGAATCACACCTGCCATGTTGATCTTGAGCGGCAAATGTGAGCTCTGATTCATATAGGCGCGACCCGCTCCGCCTTGCTTGCGTGCGTAGTTGACAGTAATCCGTCGCTGGCCACGCTCCATGAACACGACGAAGGCGGTTACGGCGAGAACGGCCACAAGCACCATGATCAGCTTGAGCCAGGTCAACTCACCGCTATTGGCCATTCCGAGGGTATGCACCACAGCAGATGGCAAGCCGGCAACGATACCGCCGAAAATGATCAACGAAATGCCGTTGCCGATACCGCGCTCGGTAATCTGCTCACCCAACCACATCAGAAACAGCGTGCCAGCTGTCAATCCGACAACAGTGCCGAAGACAAAACTCGGGCCCGGCGCATAGACCACGCCAGGCTGCGTTTGCAACATTGTCGCAACGCCGAAGGACTGGAATGAAGCGAGGCCTACCGTACCCCATCGCGTATAGGTGGTCAGCTTGCGACGGCCTGACTCACCTTCCTTCTTGAGCGCCTGCCAGGCCGGAACAACCGAACTGAACAGCTGCACCACAATGGACGCTGAGATATACGGGATCACGCCAAGCGCGAACAACGAAAAACGACTCAGAGCACCACCCGAAAACATGTTGAACATGTCGATCAGGCCGCCGCTGTTCGATACCAGCCGAGCCATCGCTTCGGGGTTCACTCCGGGAACCGGAATGAATGACCCCAACCGAAATACGACGAGCGCACCAACGACGAACAGCAAACGCTGTTTGAGCTCGGTCAGCTTGCCGAGCGATGCCATACCGCTGGACTTCGAAGTTGCCACGATTACTCGACGCTCCCGCCAGCCGCTTCGATCGCAGCGCGAGCGCCGGCCGTGACGGCAACGCCGCGGAGCGTAATCGCGCGGGTGATCTCACCCTTCTTCACAATCTTCGCGCGCATGGCACGGGTTTCGATGAGACCAGCTGCCTTGAGCACGTCAAAATCGATGACATCAACGGTCATGGTTTCGAGCCTGTAGAGCAGAACCTCGCAGGTATCGATCGCTTTCTTCGAGCGGAAGCCAACTTTCGGCAGCCGACGTTGCAACGGCATCTGGCCGCCTTCGAAACCGGCCTTGACCTTGCCCTTGCCGGAACGTGCGAACTGGCCCTTGTGGCCGCGACCGCAGGTCTTGCCGAGGCCGGATCCGATGCCGCGACCAACGCGAACGCCTTCTTTGCGTGCGCCAGCTGCGGGCTTGAGTGTATTCAGACGCATGGAATCGACTCCTGATTCTTGATGACGCTTAAGCGTCATTCTCGACGCTGACGAGGTAGCTGACCTGATTGATCAGACCACGTACCGACGGCGAGTCTTTCAATACACGAACATCGTTGATCTTGCGCAGGCCGAGGGCCTTGACGCTCAAACGATGACGACCCTGGCAGCTGTTCGTACTCTTCACCAGCCGCACGCGCACGGTCTTTGTCTTTTGATCAACCATTGCCAAGCACCTCTTCAATCGTTTTGCCGCGCTTGGACGCAATGCCTTGCGGCGTCGCCATGGCCTGCAAACCAAGGATCGTTGCACGTACCAAATTGATCGGATTGCGCGAACCAACGGCCTTGGCCAAAACGTTCTTCACACCGACCACTTCAAGTACGGCACGCATCGCACCGCCGGCGATTACACCGGTACCTTCAGACGCAGGCTGCATGTAGACACGCGCCGCGCCGTGGTTCGCCTTGACGGCGTGCCACAAAGTTCCTTCCTTGAGCTCAACCCGCACCATATTCTTGCGTGCGCGCTCCATCGCCTTCTGGATAGCAATCGGCACTTCACGCGCCTTGCCATAGCCGAAGCCGACGCGACCTTCGCCATCACCGACCACGGTCAGTGCGGTAAAGCTCATTTGACGACCGCCCTTGACGGTTTTCGCCACTCGATTCACAGCGATCAACTTCTCAAGGAGGCCGTCGCTGGGCTCACGATCATTGCTGGACATGTTTCACCTTTTTGCCGGTCACATAAGGATCCGGACTTTTACTTGCGACTTGAGCCGCTTGGAGTTGTGGTGGATCGTTGGTGTCGGGATTCGAGATTGGGGATTCGAGATTCGCAAAGGCGGCCAAATGGAGTCGCTTTTTCGAATCCCGAATCCCCAATCCCGAATCCCGGGTAACTCAGAACTTCAAACCCGCCTCGCGTGCCGCATCGGCCAAAACCTTGATGCGACCGTGGTAGCGGAAGCCCGAGCGATCGAATGCAACATTCTCGATGCCGGCTTTGAGGGCGCGTTCTGCAATCGCCTTGCCGACCGCAGCAGCTGCATCCTTGTTCTTGGTGCCCTTGAGACCTTCGGCGACCGCCTTTTGCACGGTGGAAGCCGTGGCGATTACCTTGTTCCCCGAGGCGCTGAAAACCTGGGCGTACAGATGCTGACCGGTGCGATGCACGCTGAGACGCGCAATGTCCAGCGAGCGAATGTGCATGCGCGTCGATTTGGCGCGGCGCAGTCTTGCTATGTTCTTGTCCACTTTCTATCTCCAGGAAACGGAAGCGCCGATTAGGCCTTCTTGGCTTCCTTCAGGGTGATCTTCTCGCCGGCATAACGAACACCCTTGCCCTTGTAGGGTTCTGGTGGACGGAATCCGCGAATCTTCGCCGCAGCCTGGCCGACGACTTGCTTATCGTTACCCTTGATCAGGATCTCGGTCTGCGTCGGAACCTCAAGCGTGATGCCTTCTGGCGCCTTAAACACAACCGGATGGGAAAACCCCAGAGTCAGATTCAAGTCCCGACCCGCGAGAGCAGCGCGATAACCAACGCCAACCAGTTCAAGCTTGCGCTGATAGCCTTCGCTGACCCCGATGACCATATTATTGATCAAGGCGCGCGCCGTTCCGGCCATCTTGACGTCACCAGCAGCTTTGCCGCTGAGCAACACCTGACCATCTTCAATCTTCGCAATGACACCCGGAGGTGTGGCAAGCTTCAAGGTTCCCTTCGGACCCTTGACGGTAATTTCTTCAGAGGTAACCTGGACTTCGACGCCCTTCGGCAGTGCTACGGGTTTCTTGGCAACGCGTGACATTTTCTCTCTCCTTAAGCCACGATGCCGATGACTTCGCCACCAAGCCCCTTGGTACGGGCCTGAGCGTCGGTCATGATTCCGGACGAAGTGGAGACAATGGAGATTCCGAGGCCATTGAGGACCTTCGGCAACTCATCCTTGCCGCGATAGACGCGAAGACCAGAACGGCTCACGCGCTCGATGCGCGCGACAACCGGCTTTCCTTCGTAATACTTGAGAACGATCTCGAGTACTGGCTTGCCCTCTTGGGCCTGCACCTGGAACTCAGACACATAGCCTTCGTCCTTGAGCAAGGTTGCGATGGCGAGTTTCACCCTGGACGAGGGCATGCGCACTGCGCGCTTGCCGGTTGCCTGAGCGTTGCGGATACGTGTGAACATATCCGCGATGGGATCAGTCATGCTCATGTTACAAAAATCCTCTGAAGCATCGATATCGGGTGGAGCCGAGATTCGGGATTTGGGATTCGTAAGAACCGAGGCGCGAAGCTTCCGCTTCTAACAAATCCCGAATCTCGAATCTCGAATCCCAGCGGTTTACCAACTTGCTTTACGCAGGCCGGGGACGTCGCCACGCATGGTGGCTTCGCGGAGTTTCATGCGGCCGAGACCGAATTTCTGGTACACGCTGCGCGAGCGACCCGTCAATGCGCAACGACTGCGCTGACGTGCCGGGCTCGAATCGCGTGGCAACTTTTGCAGCTTGATGGCGGCGTCGAGCTTCTCCTCGTACGACGCGCCTGGGCTGCTGACGATCTTCTTGAGCTGATCGCGCTTGCTTGCATATTTCTTGACGAGTTTCGTGCGCTTGTTCTCGCGCATGATCATTGAAGTCTTGGCCATTGCCGGTATTCCTGATTCGCTAGATTAGTTGCGGAACGGAAAACCAAAGGCTTCAAGCAATGCCTTCGCTTCTTCGTCGGTACGCGCAGTTGTGGTGACCGCGATATCCATGCCGCGCATTGCGTCAACCTGGTCGAAATCGATCTCCGGAAAGATGATTTGCTCCTTGACGCCCATGTTGTAGTTGCCGCGCCCATCGAACGAACGACCCGAGATTCCGCGGAAGTCGCGAACGCGAGGCAATGACACATTGACCAGGCGATCAACGAACTCAAACATCTGCGCACGGCGCAAGGTCACCTTGCAGCCGATTGGCCAGTTGTCACGAATCTTGAACGTCGCAATCGACTTCTTTGACAGCGTGATGATCGGCTTTTGACCGCCGATCTTGGCCATGTCGGCCACGGCGTTCTCAAGAATCTTCTTGTTGCCGACGGCCTCGCCCACACCCATGTTCAGTGTGACCTTGGACAGGCGCGGCACCTGCATCGGATTCTTGTAGCCGAAACGCTCGGTCAGTTTAGGAACGATCGTTTCTTTGTAGATAGTTTCAAGACGCGTAGTCATTGCGGCAGCCTCAGACGTCGACAACTTCGCCAGACGGGCGGAAAACGCGAACCTTGCGACCGTCTTCAAGAGTCTTGAAGCCGATGCGTGCGCCTTTACCCGTAGCGGAGTTGAGCAACTGTACGTTAGAAATGTCGATCGAAGCCTCGCGCTCGATGATCCCACCAGGCTGGTTGGCCTGCGGGTTCGGCTTCGTGTGACGCTTGATCAGATTCACGTTTTGCACAAACACGCGGCCACCGACCACGCGTGAGACTTCGCTCTTCTGACCCTTGTTCTTGCCGGCGATCACGATAACTTGATCACCTTTGCGGATACGGTTCATGTCGTCTTTCCCGATTACAGCACTTCTGGAGCGAGCGAGACGATCTTCATGAACTTCTCGCCACGCAGCTCGCGTGTGACCGGCCCGAAAATACGGGTTCCGATCGGCTCTTGCTTGTTGTTGAGGAGGACTGCCGCATTTCCGTCGAAACGGATCAGCGAACCGTCGGCGCGGCGAACTCCCTTGCGGGTACGCACGACAACAGCGTCGTAAACCTCACCCTTCTTGACCTTGCCGCGCGGAATCGCTTCGCGCACGGAAACCTTGATGACATCGCCAATCCGGGCGTACCGACGCTTCGAACCACCGAGCACCTTTATACACATCAGTTCGCGAGCGCCGCTATTGTCCGCTGCGGCCAGCGTGGACTGCATCTGGATCATGTTACTTGCTCCTTACGTCGCGGGCCAGTTACTGCGCAGCACGCGTGACGATTTCGACCACGCGCCAGTTTTTCGTCTTCGATATTGGTCGTGTCTCGGAAATGCGCACCACGTCGCCTTCCTGGCATGAGCCATCGGCGTCGTGTGCATGCACTTTCGTCGACCGACGAATGATCTTGCCGTACAGCGGGTGCTGAACCTGGCGTTCCAGCAGGACGGTAACCGTCTTCTGCATTTTGTTGCTGACCACACGCCCTTCAAGCGTGCGTGCATTCTTTTCTGTCTCGCTCATGGCTGGTCGTCCTTACTTCTTGCTGCCAAGAACGAACTTGACCTGCGCGACTTCGCGCCGGACACGTCCGAACTGGTGGGTTTGGGTAAGCTGACCGGAGCCCTTCTGCATGCGCAGGTTGAACTGCTCGCGACGAAGCTCTTCGAGATGCTCGAGAAGCTCCTTCTCCGATTTCTGGCGAAGTTCTTTGAGTTCCATCACAGCACCGTTCTGGTTACAAACTGGGTCTGAACCGAGAGCTTGGCTGCTGCCAGGCGGAACGCCTCGCGTGCAGTAGCTTCGTCAACACCCTCGATCTCATACAGCATACGACCCGGTTGAATCGGGGCCACCCAAAATTCCACACTACCCTTGCCGTTACCCATACGAACTTCGATGGGCTTCTTGCTGATCGGCTTGTCTGGAAACACGCGGATCCACAACTTGCCACCGCGCTTCACAAAACGCGTGATGCAGCGGCGGGCGGCTTCGATCTGACGCGCCGTCAACTGGCCGTGCGTGGTTGCCTTGAGTCCAAATGAGCCGAAGCTCACCTTGGTGGCAACATACGTCAGACCCGGGTTACGGCCTTTTTGCACCTTGCGGTACTTGGTTCGCTTCGGTTGCAACATGATTCAGTTCCTTACTTCGCCGAAGACCGTCGCGGGGCGCGCTCTTCGCTTGCCTCGGTCTTGGCTTCTTGCGTGGCAGCATGAAGGTCGAAAATCTCGCCCTTGTAGATCCAGACCTTGACACCGATGATGCCGTAGGTAGTTTTCGCTTCGGCCAGACCGTAATCGATATCCGCGCGCAATGTGTGCAGCGGAACCCGACCTTCGCGCGCCCACTCCGAACGCGCAATTTCCGCACCATTCAAGCGACCACCGACATTGACCTTGATACCAAGCGCGCCGAGTCGCATCGCATTCTGTACCGAGCGCTTCATCGCGCGGCGGAACATGATACGGCGCTCCAGCTGCTGGGCAATCGACTCCGCAACGAGTTGCGCATCAAGCTCGGGCTTGCGCACCTCAGTCACATTGATGTGAGCAGGAACGCCCATCATCGTCGAGACTTCCTTGCGCAGCTT
>JBBQTY010000201.1:0-7266 GCA_038234445.1 Lysobacterales bacterium | reverse complement strand
CGGCAGGGTCATGTAGTTCTTTTCCTCACCGACCTGGATGGCGACGCTGGCAAACATGCCGGGTAGCAGCAGACGCTCGGTGTTCGGCACGCTCGCTTCAACTTGAACGTTGCGCGTGGCGATATCGAGCTTGGGGCTGATAGCGGTGATCTGACCAAGGAAAGGGCGATCGGCCATTGATGTCAATGACAGCACGACGGTTTGTCCGACCTTGATATCGCCGAGCTTGTCCTGCGGCACGTTGAGATCCACGAATGCCGGATCGAGCTGCTGCACGGTCAGCACCACGTCACCGGCCTTCATGTAACTGCCGGGAGTCAGACTGACGATGCCGACGCGGCCGCTGAATGGGGCGCGTAACTGGCGCTTGTCGATCAATGCCTGCTGCTGGCCGACACCAGCTTGAGCCGCCTTGTAACTCGCGGCGGCAGTATCGAACTCGGCCTTGCTGATGCCCTTGTAGGCGAGCTGCTGGCTGGCTCGATCTAGGTTGACCTTGAGCAATGCGGTGTTCGCTTCGAGCTGGCGGCGCTGGGCAACGAGATCGTCAGCGTTGAGCTCGACCAGCATCTGGCCTTGCTTGACCTCATCGCCGGATTTGACCTTGACTGCGGTGACAATGCCGGCGACATCGAACGCCAGATCGGCGCCCTGTGCGGCACGCAAGGTGCCGACGCTGCTCTGCTCGGGCTGCCAGGGTTTCGAGGAAACCTTGGTTGACGTCACGGTCTGCGGTGGCACTGGCGCGCTACCAGCGTATTTCTTGCCCATGTAACTCTGGAAAAGATTCCAGCCGATCAACAAGGCCAGGAAGCTGCCGACAATCAGGATCATGACGATCATGCGTTTGCTGGTGCTGGGTTTGCGTTCACTGCGCGGATTCATGCGCATTCCTCACGGTTCGATGGTTCTGGATCAGGAGTCACTTCGCGCGCAGCGGCGGAGCGACAGAGTGTTTATGACGCATCCGCCTATTGCGGGGCACTATCGCTTGAAGATGGAGAATTTGCATTGTCGCCGAATCCACCACCCAACGCTGCGAACAGTGCAGCGGTATCGGCGAGGCGCGTCGCCCGTGCATCAATCACGGCGAGGCGGGATTGCTGATACAAGCGTGTCGCATCAAGCACCTGCAGATAGGCGATTGAGCCGTCAGTGTATTGACGGCGCGCCAACTCAAGACTGCTGCCGGTCGCCTCGGTGGCACTGGCCTGAGATGCGAGACCTTCAGCGTCGAGTTCAATTGCGCGCAGACTGTCTGCGACATTCTGGAATGCGCTCAACAACGTTGTCCGGTAGTCGGCTGCGGCCTTGTCGAGTCCGGCTTCAGCCGCACGCTTTTGCGCGCGCAACGTACCGCCACGGAAAATCGGCTGCAGCAAGTTGAGTCCGAGACTCCAGGCCTCGGCCGATTTGCCGAACAGGTCGCTGCTGTCGAGCGCCTGCGAACCAAACGATGCCGACAAACTGACATTGGGATACAGATTCGCCGTCGCGATACCGACCTTTGCGCTGGCCGCATGCAATTGCGCCTCTGCTGCGCGGATATCGGGACGCTGGCGCACCAGACTCGACGGCAAACTCACCGGCAAGTCGGTTGGCAAGGTCAGTGCGTCGAGATCGAGTGCTTCGAGTTCAGATTGCGACGGGAAGCGGCCAAGATAGACGGCCAGCTGCGTCTGCGTCTGCGCGAGCGCCTTGCGCAAGGTGGGCAGTTGCGCGCGCGCGGCGGCAACCTGGCTTTGCGCGAACAACACATCGCCCTGCGACTTCGCGCCGGTTTCAAACTGTTTGTTGACCAGATCGAACTGCTCGGCATAGACGCCGGTGATTTCCTCGGTCGCGCGGATCTGCCCGCGCAACGAAGCTTCGCGAATGCTCGTGGTGACGACATTGGCGGCAAGGCTCAGATAGGTCGCATCGAGTTGGTTGCGCTGGAAATCGGCAAGTGCCGATTGCGCCTCGATGCCACGACGAACGCCGCCGAACAGATCGAGGGTGTAGCCGACATCAATCGATACATTGTGGATGGTGTAGGGCGATGCAGAGAACCCGCCGGTCGTGCTCGCCGGATTCTCTTGCCGTTTGGCACCTGCCGAGGCGTCAATCGAAGGAAACAATCCGCCGCGCGCCGCGCCGGATTGTTCGTCGGCTTGGAGCAAGGCGGCTTGAGCCGATGCCACCGTAGGACTGTTCGCCAGCGCCTGTTCGACGCGGCGGTTCAATTCCTCGCTGGCGAACGTGGTCCACCATTGCGCAGGGACGCTTTCGCCTTGAATAAAACGCTGGGCGTCGCCCGTCGGCGTGCGCGCCGAAACGGTCTCGGCAGGCTGGGCATCGGTGCGATAGCCAGCCTCTTCCGCTACCGCTGGTGCTCGGAAATCAGGCCCGACCGCGCAACCGACGAGTGCAAGCGAAAGTGCGAGGAGCGATCCGATTGCCAGTGACGGCCTCAGCGGATTCGCCGTAGACGGCTGGCCATGGCTCGGCGCACGTTGTTGACAGTGACTCATGCAAGGATCCGAAATAACAATACTTATCAGTACAATAATAAGGCTCGATACCTGTCATGGCAAGTATTTTCAGCTATGACGAATGGCAGGGGCCGATTTCGACAGGTAGCCAGCCGATGGAGATTTTTCCACAACAGCGTCTGCCTGTGGAAACGCCGTCCGCCCGGTTCAGCACACATGGCCGAGCGCAGACCCCGGCTCGGACGTGGATTGCTTTCATACGACCGAGCGATCGCGCCGCGCTGATTCGGACAATGATTCTGTGCGCGGTGTCATGAATCTTGACCGTGCAGACGTGGGGCGTCGGCTCGCGCAAGAGCCGCATCGGTCGGTGTGGGTCAGTGCTGCGCGCTGACGCTTCGTTTCCGAGCGTTTCGGATCACGAGGCAGACGCCAGTGCCGACCTGACTGAAACCAGATAGCTTCGCCCGATTCGCATCGTCTCACCGTCCAGCAACACGGCGCTCCAGACCCCGGCCCCGTCATGACGCAAATCTGTAACAAGATCTTTGCGAACAATCGCGGATCTATGGATCCGAAGAAATCGTCCTGAATCAAGCTTGGAATCCATTGCGTCCATCGTGGCACGCAGAAGGTATGAGCGTCCCTCCAGCTGGATACTCACATAGTCCCGTTCGGCGCTGACTCGCTCAATCGCGGCGAGCGAGATTCGCTTCAATTGAGACCTCACCGGCACCCAGATGTAATCCTCATCGGAAGCCCCAAAAGCTGTCCTGCGCGCCGCGCGTTGTCGATCAAGCATCACGGCAAAACGTTCATCCATGATGGGCTTGAGCAGATAGTCCACCGCGCCCACATCAAACGCAGCCAAGGCATGCCCCTCGAAGGCTGTTGTAAAGACAATGGCAGGCGGCCTTTCGAGATCAGCCATTTGTCGTGCCGTAGCGATACCGCCCATTCCGGGCATCGAAATATCAAGCAGGACCAGATCCGGGCGCAGTTGCTCTGCCAATACCACGGCGGACTCACCCGTCGCAGCCTCACCAACCACGAGCACCGCGTGATCGGCACAAATCAAGCGCAGCAGTTCACGCGCAGGCGACTCATCGTCGACGATCAGTAGCCTGAGCAACGGATCAGCCATTTATCGGCACCTTGAACGACGCTCGCCATCCCGTCAGAGTTTTCCCTGCCGACAGCTCAGTGGCGTGGCCGTAGCGGGCGGCAAGGCGCGCACGCACATTCGCAAGCCCGATGCCGGTTCCCGATGCGGGCACCGGGAGCACGCCGAGCGCCGCTGCATCGTCTTCCACGGAAACCTCAACGGCATCCTCGCCGCTTCGTCGCACCGCGATGGTGATTCGAACCGGCTGCGTTGTTCGCGCCACGCCGTATTTGACGGCATTCTCCACAAGAGGCTGAAGGACCAGCGCCGGTACCGGAACATCGCAAAAATCATCATGCACATCCCATACCACCTGCAGCCGCTCACCAAATCGGGCGCGCTCGATGGCAAGGTAGAGACGCTGCAACTCGATTTCGTCGCCCAGGGAAATGTCTTCGGTCAATTCTGCGCCGAGCCCTGCCCGGAAGAATGCGGCCAAGTCTCCGATCATCGCGCGCGCCGATTTTGTTTCTCCTTGCGCGACCAGCGAAGACAGCGCATTCAACGCGTTGAAGAGGAAATGCGGGTCAACCTGCAGCCGCAACATGGCGAGTCGTGCTTCGCGCGTCTCTGCGGCAGCCGCGGCGGCGGCGCGTTCGGCCACACGCACCTCGGTCACATAGCTGACGGCGAGATAGAACGCAGCCCAGGCGGTGAAAAAGAAATACCACGTCACCAGACCATCAGCGATCGCGGTGACGATGACCGCATGCGGATCCCAGCGCGCCATGTCGCCAGCCACCGAGGGCACCGGGAACCAGCGATAAAAGACCAAGGTATTGATCACTGCGAACACAATCGTCGCGGGTATCGCGAGCGAAAAGGCAACCGTGGCGCGCATGCGCAGCGATCGCCGTCCGAGGCGATCAAGCGCAAAATGGATAAGTAGCGTCAGCACAACGCCTAGCGCAACCAGCGCAAAGCGGCGAACCAGCATGCCGGACTGATCGGACCAGCCCATTGCCGCCGCTCGTGCCGTCACCAATACCAGCCATACCGCCCAGAAGCACGCGATTGATAGCGTGGCAACACGCGGCGGCACTCGGGCTGGCGCGTCGGACGCGAGGGCAAGATCGGTCATCTGCGTGAAATTATCCGATCGATAGCAAGGTCGCAAGTCAGCGCAAGCGTAACGCCCGTCGCAGCCAGACAACGCTCGTCGCAACGTCCGTGACAGCCGCTGGTTCTTTCGATCAACTGGCGACAACCGCTTGGAGCAGCCCTATGAAGCAGATGATCAAATTCAGCCTTGCCGCCTGCGTTGCAGCCCTTTCGACAGGCTTCAGCCATGCGCAAACGCCGCCGTTGGCATCAGCCGGCACGCGCGTGATGGCGGTCGCAAGGGCCGATCGTCTTTCAGGAGAGATCGTCATGGCCGACCAGGCAGGCCCGCTGTTCAATCAGGCGATCGGGCTCGCCGATCGCCAATCGGGTCGGTCCCATCGCGTCGGTGCACGTTGGCTGTGGGCATCGGTTACCAAACAGGTCACCGCGGTATTGGTCATGCAACAGGTCGAAAGTAGAGCGCTGTCACTCGACGCAACGGTGCGAGATTACTTGCCCGAGTTTCCCGGCGACAGTGGTGACCGGTTGACCATCCGCCAGTTGCTTCAGCATCTCTCCGGCTTGCCCAACCCCAACGACGCAGCGCCTGGCGTCAACAACATCCCGGGTTTCTACAGCGACAGCGGAGCAATGATCAGCGATGGCGCGAGGTCGTCTGGCTATTGTGCTGGCGCCCCAAAAGCTGCGCCGGGTAGTGGTTTTTCCTACAATAATTGTGACTATTTGGTACTTGGCGCGATCCTGGAGCGTGTTTCCGGCAAATCGTACGCCGTGTTGGTGACCAACCGTATCGCCCGCCCGCTGGGTTTGCATTCGCTGAAGCTGGCGCCCGATGGCGCAGCGCGTGGTGGCGGTGTAGCGATTGGCTATACAACGGACGGCAAGCGCTACCCCGCGATCAACGTCGCAACGTTCGGTGCGGCAGGAGCCCTCACAGGCACGGCGCGCGACTTGATCGCATTGGACCGCGCGCTGCTGGCTGGCAAACTCCTGCAACCGCAGAGCCGCGCCGTGTTGTGGCAAGGCGACCCCAAGCTCGGCTACGAGGCCTTGGGTGTTTGGTCCTTTCCCGCGCGACTCGCCGGATGCGCTGAACCGGTCGCGCTCGTCGAACGTCGTGGCGACGTTGGCGGCATCCAGGTCCGCAATGTGATCGCACCAGAGCTTGGTCGCGCCATTGCCGTCTTCACAAACGACGACACGGTCGATTTCGGCGAGGTCTGGCAAGGCAAGGGCCTGTCGTATGAGCTGTTGTCGGCCGCGCTCTGCCAGCCCGGCAAACCTTGATACACCCATCACTCTTTCGGAGAAACGATCATGACTCGACTCTTGCTAACGCTTGTCATCGCGATGTCCGTCTTAAGCCCTGCACTCGCACAGACCGACGATCACGGCGCCGGCCTACTCAACGGCGAATGGACGCTGGACTTGCGACCGACCAATGACGCGCCCGCCTATATCAAATCGATGAAGCTCGACATCACGCCCGCTGGCGTGGTTCAGGGTGATTTTTACGACCATGCCATCGAGGACGGCCGCGCATTTGCTGGCAAGGGCCGAGCTTGCTTCGCCTTCCACACGTCAGACAATACCGGACCCTATCAAACCTCGGGATGCCGCGTCGGCGACCGTATTGAGGGCCAAAGCTGGTCCGAGGGCCGTCATTTCCTACTTACATGGACTGCCACGAATACACCCGATCATGAGAAACAATAATATTGTATGCTATTTATTTATTACAAATAGCATTGGCTTTCACCTCGTTGGCGCGACCGCCCGCCCTCCTCGAATGACGAATTTTCGCGAAAAGCAGACTTCCGATAGAGGATCCTGAGCGTTCCGGCCGACGAGATTGTGATCATTGCCCAGCAATTGCGGAGCACTAGCGCCTATTTACGAGCCCCTTCGTTCCGGGATTTTGCGTTTCAAAGTTGAATTTGCAAGGTTTCAATGCGCATCAATTGGCCTTTTGCATGACCTATCGAGGGACCATCAAGCGCACTGGATCGCTTTGATTGCCGCGGCCGGTGGCTTGTATTTCTCGAGCAGCTTTCAGCGCGCGAGAAACTTCATCATGCCGGGTGGGTAGCGCGTGCCGCTGGCGGCATCGGCCGGAAAGATTGCCTCGATTTTGGCCAGTTCGTCGGGTTTGAGTTCGATGTCGGCGGCAGCGATGTTTTCGTCGAGGTATTTGCGCCGCTTGGTGCCGGGTATCGGCACGATGTCTTCGCCTTGAGCGAGCACCCAAGCGAGGGCGAGTTGCGCGGGTTTGATGCCTTTGGCGCGGGCCAGCTTGCTCACCGCATCGACGAGGGCCAGATTGCGTTCGAAATTCTCGCCCTGGAATCTGGGTTGCTGGCGGCGGTAGTCGTCTTCGGCGAAATCATCGAATGTGCGGATCGCGCCGGTCAGGAAACCACGCCCAAGCGGACTGTAGGCAACCAGCGAAATGCCGAGCTCGCGACAGACGCCGAGCACTTCGGTTTCCGGATCACGTGACCACAGCGAGTATTCGCTTTGCAGGGCGCTGATCGGATGCACGCCGTGCGCCTTGCGCAGGGT
>JBBQTY010000200.1:0-7273 GCA_038234445.1 Lysobacterales bacterium | reverse complement strand
CCGAACGCATTGCCTGTTTGTCAGAGCGAAATCGACGCAGTCCGCCATGCGCTCGGCTGGGCGCGCGAGGGCGATCTGCTTGTCTTGCCTGTGCATGGCCTCAAGGCCAAGGATGTAGCGGCACGACTCTTCAACCAGCTTGATTCGGATGCATGGAAAGCCGGTCAACCTCTGTTGGATCCGGCGTGCACATTGATCCAAAAGCTGGATTGATCAACTCAAACTCCAGTTCTCGTCATCCCAGCGAAGGCTCACTGCTGTCCGGGACAAATTAGCGCGTGCGGTCGCCGAGCGTTGCCTAGTCTGACCAAGCAGCGTGATGTCGAGCTTGAATCACAGCCAAAAATCGTTCTGTACAGCAGTGGGCCTTCGCCGGGATTGCGGAATAGCCGTTTTTCAGTGAGTCGCGCGAATTTCAAACGATTGCCAAATTATTTCCAGCATGGTCAAGCCTCGCTTGCGTGCTCGGTTGTCCTGCTTTCATCACGCTCCCTGCTGCGGCTTTTATACAATTGCCTATCTGCGCGATCAATCGTCTGGCTCAGGGATTCACTCCCGGTGCGCGCGGCACAGCCAATCGAGAGCTCACAGGGTGATTCACGTTTAGCCGCCAGTCGAATGATTTTGGCTGTGGCTTCCACCTTGGCGGTGTCTGCTTCCGACATCACGAGCAGGAACTCATCTCCGCCCATGCGGATCACCGCGTCGTGCTGGCCTGCATGCCCATTCAGGAACTTGCCGACGTCGACAAGAATCTCATCGCCACGTCGGTGCCCGTGGGTGTCGTTGATCTGCTTGAAACTGTCGAGGTCGACGACAGTGCAAGCCCATTGTTGATCCGCGGAAAAGCGAGATTCGAGCATCGTCAGATAGCGCCGGTTAAAGCATCCGGTAAGGGGATCGCGCATGTTCTGCTCGCGCAACTTTTCTTCGAGCTGGCGGCGATCGGTCATGTCGGTCGCGTTGACGAGGACATAGGGCGCGCCGCTGACGTCGGTGCAGAGCCGGTTGTTGTATTCCCAGATCCGCGGCTCGCCATTGCGAGCGAGGATGACGATCGAATCGGAATCCACGCCATTGGCCAGAATACGTTCTATGTAGTCGGCGACTAAAGGTATGTGCTCTTCGGCAACCAGTTCAGCGATGTTCTTGCCAACAAGTTCACTGACTTCGTAACCCAATGCTTCGGCTGCTGCCGGATTCAGCGAAAGCAGGTTGCCCTCGATTGTGTGCGTGCAGATCAGGCCGCGGCTGTATCCGATGATTTCGCGCAGTTGCTTCTCGTTGGCGGCCAGATCCTTCTGCGTGCGAGCCAGCTCAACACGATGGCGGTGCATGGCGCGTCGAACCAGCAAGCCGATAAATGCGGTGCTGATGCTGATGACAATCGGAACCCTGTAGATCGCAAGATGAGCCCAATGCGGATCGGGATTGATCGGGAAGCGAAAGCCATGGCCGTCGAGCGTCGAGACCAGGATCAACTGGGCCACAACGGCGAGAAACAGAAGCACGGCGGCACGCGGTGACAACACCATGGCACCGATCAGGACGAGCGAAGGCAGCGCAACACTGACGCCGATGGTCTGCCCGCCCGAGCCGATATTGAGCACGGCGGAAACCAGGTAAAGCACCCACATGAATTGTGTCGCTGCTCGCGCAATCTGCGCCGTACGCACCAGCGTGGCGAGGATCGGAACAATAGCAATCATGCCGGCCAGACAGGCCATGCCGACAACAAACGTTCCCCAGATCAGTTCGCTGATGCTGAGGAGGCCGACCAGCAAGGTCTCCAGAGCGCCAATGCCGAGGACGACTTCCGCGCGAAAGCGCAGATCCGGATCGCCACGGCTGACCCTCGCAAGTACGCGATCGATCCGATTCAGCGTTGAGGCTTCTGTATCCAACTTCAGCTGTCGCCGCTCTACCCCTTGCGGTGACTCTAGCCTGATATTCCCCCCGCTGCCATGTCTCGCGCGACAGCGGGTTAGTTTGTGATGCCTTTCAGTCCATCGCGGACCGCAGGCTCCAGGCTCTTGAGGCCCCAGGATTTGCCGATGTCGATCGCTTCACCGGTGGATTTTCCCTGCAGTGTTGCCGCGCGCAAGGCCATCAACGCGCCAACCCGATTGCTCGATGCGCAATGAATCAAGGTCGGCTCATCCCCGGCTTTTTTGATCAGCGCATCGAAGCGCCGCACGTTGTCGCCATTCAAGCCGTCAGCGCCGTCAATCGGCAGATTGTCGTACTGTATTCCGGCTGCGCGCACGGCCGAGGTTTCATCAAAATCCGGCGTCTCGGCATCCTCACTGAGATCGATCACATGCACGATGCCCGCGCGTTTGAGCAGCTCGACATCAGCAGACGTCAGGCGACCGGAGGCCACCTTGCTTGAACCATGGAAACTCACGTGCGGCAGGGATGCCAGCAAGGACTGATCAAGCTTCGATTGCGCAAAAGCCGGCGCGGCGACGAATACCAGTGAAGACAACAGAATGCGGATCATTGGAAATACCTCATGGGTTCGACGGCAGCCATCAGCATCGAGACAGGTTTGCCGCTGAAGGACAAAAAAAGCTCGATGCCGTATTCGATCTACTACAGTAGAGTCGGACCTCGGCGCTATCAAGTATGCGCCACCATCTGAATCTCAATTCTGCGCCAATGGGAGTAGCCAATCGATGGGCAAGAACCGGATGGAAGCGTTCAGTGACGGCGTACTCGCCATCATCATCACGATCATGGTGCTTGAACTGAAGGTGCCGCATGGCGAAGACCTCGCCACGCTGGCGCCGCTGCTGCCGGTGCTGCTGAGCTATGTGCTGAGTTTCATCTACGTCGGCATCTACTGGAACAACCACCATCATCTGCTGCAGGCAACCCACAAGGTCAGCGGCAGCACCTTGTGGGCCAACCTGCATCTGCTGTTTTGGCTGTCATTGCTGCCGTTCGTCACCGGCTGGATGGGCGAGAACCATTTTTCTGCATTGCCCACGGCGATGTATGGGGCCGTTTTGTTGATGGCCTCGATTGCTTACTGGATCCTCGCACGCCGAATAGTCCTTGGTGAAGGCAAGGATTCCATCGTCGCGCGCGCGATCGGCAAGGATCACAAGGGGGCTATTTCCAACGCGCTGTATGCGCTCGCCATTCCGCTCGCATTTGTCGCCCAGTGGATGGCGCAGCTCCTGTATATCGCCGTCGCGTTGATGTGGCTGGTACCGGATCGACGTATCGAAAACGTGATGCCGCGAAATGAGAAATCGTTGAAGGATGACGTTTCCGATTCGTGAACGATCCATTTCCAATGTTCGATCTAACCCGAGAGCAATAAAGACGCCATCTAGGGGCATTCCCAGATGATCCGGAGCCATCATGTCGAACTTGTCGCTGCCTACCATCTTCCTGCCGCACGGCGCCGGCCCGTGTTTTTTCATGGATTGGCCACCGGCTGGCACCTGGGATTCGATGGCCAACTGGCTGCGGGGCCTGATCAACGAACTTGGCGTCCGACCGAAAGCAATCGTTGTTGTTTCATCCCATTGGGAAGCGCCGGTATTCACGGTCAATGCGCAATCCGATCCCGAGCTGCTGTATGACTACTCGGGTTTCCCCGAGCATACCTATCGACTGACCTGGCCCGCGCCGGGTTCGCCTGAGCTGGCGGCGCGCATATGCGAGCTGCTCAGCGCAACCGGTATCGCCAATGCCCAAGACAACCAGCGTGGGCTCGATCACGGCGTCTTCATTCCGATGAAATTGGTTTTTCCGGGAGCCGAGGTTCCAGTTGTGCAATTGTCGCTGCGCCGCGAGCTGGATCCGACCGAGCACCTCGCCCTCGGTCGCGCACTTGCGCCTCTGCGCGATGAAGGTGTGCTGATCATCGGCAGCGGTATGAGCTTCCACAATATGCAGCGCTTCCGTCGCGACAACAGCGGAGTCGATGCGGAATCCGAGCGTTTTGATGCGTGGCTCAGCGAATCCATTTCGCTGCCTCGCCAGCAGCGCGAACAGCGACTCATCGACTGGGCGCTTGCTCCGGGTGGTCGCGACTCGCATCCGCGCGAGGAACACCTTTTGCCGCTGCATGTGATTGCGGGCGCAGCGGGCGATGACGACGGTCGCAAGATCTTCGAGGATCACGTCCTCGGCAGCGTGCAATCGGCGTTCGTGTTTGGCCAGCTACAAAAGCCTTTATAGGGCGACACCCGCGCAAGGGGTTGCGCCGCACGGTGCATCACTCCTCCGCTCCGAACGGGCCCGCACGAATGCTGGAATCACCCTTGGCGGTTCCACCCTACCGAGGCGGGTTGGCGGAGGTCGACGGCAAACGCATCACCGCAGCCAGCGTGGCGATGCCATCCCAGAGATGGCCGACGCGCAGGTTTTCGTTCTCGGCGTGCTGATTGTTGTCGGGATTGGCCAACGGGATGACCAGAGTCGGCGCGCCAGTTATTTCGGTAATGATAAACAATGGAAGACTGCCGCCCATGGTCGGCGTCAGCACCAGCGAGTCGCCGGCCAGCGTGCGCATCGCCGCTACCACATCCCGCGAAATCGGCAGATCCATCGGCGTGCGTGAAGCGGGATAGCCACCCGCTTCCAATGTGACTGTCGCGATCTTCTCGTGTGCGCGTCGCTCTTCGTCCGTCGGCGCTCGATCGAGCACGAAAAATCCCTGGCCGCGAATATGCGCAAGCAACTTGTCGAGTTGGCCTTGCACGGTGTTGCCCTTGACCAGACGCAGATCGAGCGTGGCCCGAGCTTCAATCGGAATCACGTTGCGCGCATTCGCACCCACGTCGGCCGCGCGAATGCCATTGATGTTCAGTGAGGGCTGATTGATCGCCTGCGACAACGACAGGCCGGGCGTCTCGCTCGCGCGCAGGCCGAGATCCTGCAACAAGGCCGCGTCATCGTCGGGCGATGCGGCAAGCGCGGCCAGCTCCGCGGCATCCAGCGGTACGACATCGCCATACCACCCGCCAATCTTCACGCGACCGTCCTCGCCTTTCATCGAGGCCAGCAGTTGGGCGAGATGCAAGGCGGGATTCGCCACGAAGTTGCCGTAGTGCCCACTGTGCAAGGGACGATTCGGACCATACACGGTGATGTCGACATTGGCATCGCCGCGCACCCCGAAAACGAGTTGGCGACGACCGCTCAAATGCACCGGCCCATCGCAGATCAACCAGGCATCGGCACTCAGCCGCTTTTTATTCAGACGTAGCAGCTCGGCGATATGTGGCGAGCCTTGCTCTTCCTCGCCATCGAAGAAGAACTTGAGGTTTGCATTCGGTGCAAGGCCCGCCGCCTTGAGTGCATCAGTTGCCGCCAGAATCGCAAAAACACCGGCCTTGTCGTCCGACGCCGAACGCGCAAACAGCCGCCAATTCGGATCGATCGGTTTCGCAGGATCGCGTTTGACGACTTCAGGTGCGACGTCGAGTCGACCACTACGCCAGACCGGCGTCCACGGATCACTCGCCCATTCACTCGCATCGACTGCCTGACCGTCGTAATGCGCGTAGATCATCAGCGTGCGCGTCGCTCCAGCCACCATCCACTCACCGTACACGGCAGGCGGTGCGCTGCGATCGGCATTTTCCAGCAAGCGCGGCGACAAGCCGCGGCGCTGCATCATCTGCACCAGCGCATCGGCATTGCGCCGGATCGCGGCGGAATCGGTTGCCACGTTCGGCATGCGCAGGAATGTCTCGTACTCATCGAGCAGCGCGTGCTGGTGGGCATCGGTCCATTGCTTGATCGTCTCCGGCTCGTTTGCCATCGAGGACGAACCAGCGGCAAAGAGCATGCATAGGGATGCCATCAGCAAACAGAGGTTCAATCGCGTTGTATGCATCGGCGAGATTCCTGTATTGGATTGCTCACTTTACCGCTGATGCCGCCGTGCGTTGTGATTTCGACTGATAGCACGCCGTGAACAAGCGGAAGCTCGTTGATTCTTGTGCTCTCACGTAGGGCGGAACCCGCGCAGCGGATTCCCGCCGAACGTTATTCCACCAACGAGATCGCGCGCATTCTTCGGGAACGGCGGAATTACCTGCGTTGTTTCCGCCTCGCGTTTTTGCGGGTCCAATCACGAGGACTGCGATCAAGTATCTACGGTTGATCGATACGCACGATATGTCCGGCACGCGGATCCATCTTGCCGGCCACCAGGTCGGCGATCAGGGTCTGCGCGGACTCGATGCCATGGTGCTCAATCACCTTCATCCAGTCGTTTTTCGGATCGCTGAGCTTGGCGATGAATTCTTTTTCCGTCGCACTGAAGCGCTCGTTGAAGCCCGCGGGCCCCCAGTCTGCGGTGCGTTTGCGAATCTGTTCGGGCGCGAAGAAGAACTTCGGCAGCGGGCCCGAAAGTTCACGCGCGGCGCCGGCGAGCATCTCGGTGGTCTGGGTGAATCCGATCAGACAATCATGGACGAGCGCGTCGCCGAAATGGCGATGGACGCGCGATCGCAAATCGTCATTGCCGGAGAAGTCCAGGTACAACGTCGGTTGATCGCTGGCGATGCCTTCAAGACGGTCATAGGAAAACGTCTGCGCGTAAAGGCCGAGGCTCTCGACAAATTCCTGATTGCTCGTCGAGGTCAGTGCGACCAGTTCGATATCGGCATGCTGGTCGAGCCAGGCGGCGGCGCCGTAGGCCGTCTTGCTCGATGCACTCGATACCACCACGCGATTCGCACCGAAGAAACCGTTGTCCTTGAGATGATCGGCGAGCATCCATGAAGTAACAAACAATGGGCGTAGCAGCGCCTGGTAATTTTCAAGCTCGGGCGAATACCCCGGATCGGCGCTGCATCGCGTATAGAAATTGTAAGCTGAGGTCAGCGCCGATCGATGCGGCGTTCCATCAAAGAAGCCACGGTCACTGAGCCGCTGCGGGCGCATGCGCACGACATCGGCGATCGGAAAGAAACCGTAGTAGCGCTCACCTGCGGGAATCTCGGCCACGCTCGACTCGACCACGTCGGCAAACCCCCACACCGGCATCTGCACCCATTCTGCGTCGCCGGTCGGAAAGAACGACCAGTAGTGAATAGGCGCCTCACCAAAGGTCAGGTAGGTAACATTGTTGGTCGTGATCGAAAACCGATCAATGCGTAAGGTCACCTCGCCCTCCTGCAACGGCGCAAGAGCATCCTTTTCGAGACGCGATTGACCTAGGGCACGCTTGTGCGACTGCAGGCTTGTACGTGTGTTGATCTGTGGCATGCGTAAAATCCGAAACTCGATGAGTGCTGCAGCT
>JBBQTY010000199.1:0-7298 GCA_038234445.1 Lysobacterales bacterium | reverse complement strand
AAGGCGCTGGGCTTCGACAAGGTCTGGACCGAGCCGGTCAGCTTTCCGAAGTGGGTTCGCCGCAGCGAGAGCGCCGCGATCACCTCACCGTTCCCGCAGCCTCTGGCCGTCACGGCTCTCGGCTATTCTGCCGGCACTCCGGCTGGCGGACTCGATGCCGAAGTAATCGCGTTCGATTCGATCGATGCGATGAAGGCGGCGCCCGACTATCAGGTAAAAGGCAAGATTGTCTATCTCGGTATCCCGCGCATGCATGCGCTGGTCGATGGCCACGATTACGGAACCGGTTCCGCCGTGCGCGTGCTCGGCCCCGAATTGGCGATGGCCAAAGGCGCGTCAGCTTTCCTGTTGCGCTCGGTCGGCTCGGACTTCAACCGCCTCGCCCACACCGGGGTGACCCGCTTCTCCGATCTGACCAAGGCAATTCCAGCGGCGGCGTTGTCGAATCCCGATGCGGATCTGCTTGACACGATGCTCAAGCGCGGCAAGCCGGTCAAATTGCATCTCGTCCTCGATTGCGGTCTTGAAGGCAGCTACATCGGCGCCAACGTGATCGCCGAAATTACTGGAAGCACGCGACCGAACGAATATTTCCTGACCGGCGGACATCTTGATTCCTGGGATCTCGGCACCGGTGCGATCGATGATGGCGCCGGTGTCGCGATCACTGCCGCCGCCGCGCATTTGATCAGTCAACTCAGCGAGCGCCCTGCGCGCAGTATTCGCGTGGTCGCCTTCGCCAACGAGGAATCAGGCCTGTATGGCGGCAAGGCCTATGCCGCCGAACATCATCTGCAGATCGGCAAGGCCATCCTCGGCGCGGAATCCGATGGCGGCGCTGATCGCATCGTCAAGGTCACCGCGTCGGTCAAACCCGAAGCGCGTGGCGCGGTCGACCAGATTGCAGCTGCGCTCGCCCCGCTCGGCATCGCATACGATGCCAAAGCAGGCGGCAGCGGTGGCTCGGACCTGTCCGCGGTGCACGAAGTCGGCATGGCTGGCCTGTCCCTGCACCAGGACACCACGCGCTATTTCGACTGGCACCACACGGCCAACGATACGCTCGACAAAATCGATCCCGAACAACTGCGCCAGAACGTTGCCGCTTACGCCGTCGCGATGTTTCTGGCCGCTTCCGCCGAAGGCGACTTTGGTTCGGCACCTGATGCATTCGCCGACGACAAAGGCGAAGACTGAGAATCAACGCTCGCAGATACCTTCGCGCAAGATGACCGCTGGGGTTGCGCACACGGCTGCGCTACCCTTCAGTCATGACCATGTTTTCCGTGATTCGGTATCGCCCTCGCTGCGCCCGCCGTTTGTGGTTTTGCTGGCGCCGCTTTCCTGCAATGTCGCATCCACCGCCAGCGATTGATCGCCACGATTCGCGAATCAGCCGAAGGATCTGCTCCTCAGCGTCAAACTCGCTCCGCCGCTTGTGAGCCAGGCGGTTGGCGAATCAAGTGCGACTGGCTCGACCGTCGCAACATCGAACTAAAGAAATCCACAGACCTCGATGATGCGCTGACCGATCCCGCCAAGGGTCGAGTCGACGCCGTTGTCTACGATGCACCGCTCCTGCGCTGGGAAATCCGCCAATGCTGCCGGCGCTGACTGCAGATCCTGCCAATCGTATGGGTACTGGCGCGTCAGGATTTTGCGTTTGCCTTGCCCGATGCGATCACGTTGCGAGAATCAATCGACGCGTTGCTCCAGGCCATCAACTCGCCGGACTGGCATGCACGTGTAGCGGAGTATCTGGGCGAACCGGAATATCGGGAAGTTCGACCGCTGCTCGAGTTGATGTGTATCTGAAGCAAACTGTGCTCGCCAATGATGCATTGGCCATTTCCGATCCCACCGACCAAGCCTCGCGTTGTACTCGGCTTGAACCTTGCATATCTAGATGGACCCGGTCTTCCGTTGACGGGGAGTGGCTATGCTGTTCTTCACCGTTGATCTTCGACAGGCAGTCGAACCAGTGATAGGGTGGAGCCCAAGGGGGAATAAAGTGCACAGGCTGACAGGACTCATGCGTCCTCAAGTGCCGGCGCGACGGGCAACTGGCTCGAATGGGCAAACATGTGCCCAAACTTTGATCGAAATCAGGGATTTCCAGTCGTTGGCCACCTTGGCCGAGCAATTCGCGCGAGCGTTGCCTGGATGTCTGGAAGCGCTGTTCTTCCTCGACGAAACGCGCGCCGATTGCCAATCGCTGGCGGCCGCGTGTGCGCAATCCGAAATCGAGGTCCCGCTTGCCGACGGTCGCGCCTCGCTGAAACTCCGGTTTGACGCGTTCGCTATCGATTCACACGATTGGACCGATGTGAATTTCGTTTGGCTTGATCTGCTCGATTTGCGTCTTCGGGAGCTGCTGCGCGAACGTGATCTGCTGCGAGACATCGAAATTGCGCGCAATGACGAAACGCTGCAGCAGGCGCTCTACTCCATCGCCAATCTTGCCTACTCGAATATTGATACCTTTGAGATGCTGGCACGCGTCCATGAGCTCGTCGGCAAGCTGACCTACGCGGAAAATTTCCTCGTCGCGCTGTATGACGATACCCGCGATGTCATGCGCTTCGCCTACTACGCCGATACCGGCGATCCGGTCACAGTCAATGCGCAAAAAGATCTGCCTGCAAGCGACTACCCGAACAGCTTGACGTTCGCCGTGTTGCACAGCGGTCGATCCTTGCTTGGCTCAAGCGCCGCGCTTCGCTTGCAACTCGGACTTGAAGATGATTTTCGGCTCGGGCCTGAGTGTATTGATTGGCTCGGCGTTCCGATGCTGGAGGGTGAGCGCGTGCGCGGCGCAGTAGCCGTGCAGAGCTACGATGAAAAACGACGCTACAGCGAGAATGATCGCAATCTGCTGACCTTTGTCGCCCAACACATACTCTCGGCCGTTGCGCGCAAGAAGGCGCGCGAAGGATTGGAGCTTGAAGTAGTGCGCAGAACTTCCGAGCTCGCCGAGATCAACTCCGCATTGCGCGAGGAAGTCGCCGAACGCCAACGGGCACAGCGCATGCAGGCCGCCTTGTTCCGCATCGCCGAACTGGCCAGCGAACGCGGCGGCATCGATGCTTTTTATCGCGGCGTTCACGGTGTTGTCGGTGAATTGCTCGATGCCCGAAATTTCTTTATTTCTTTGCTTTCCGATCGCGGAGACGAGCTGAGCTTTCCGTACTTCGTGGATGAGCGTGACCGTCCGCTCAAGGTGCGTCGCCTGACCAACGGCATAACCGAGTGGGTATTGCGTCGTCGTCAGCCGCTACTGGCAACCGAGTCCGAGATTGGAGAACTTATCAACGCGGGCGAAATGGTCATGTTTGGCACCTTGCCGAAATGCTGGCTCGGGGTTCCTCTGCTGCTCGATGATCACGCAGTCGGCGTCATGGTCGTGCAGAGCTATGAGGCCGAGAGCGACTACGGCCCGGCCGAACAGGAAATCCTCCAGTTCGCCTCGTTCCACATAGCGACAGCACTGGAACGCAAGCAAATCCAGGAGCGCTTGTTGCAGGCGCATGCAGAGCTCGAGCATCGGGTCGAAGAGCGCACCGAAGCACTCAAGATGGCCAACCAGGATCTGCTCAAGCAGATCGCCGTGCGCAAGCAGGTCGAATCGCGACTCAAGCATGAAGCGTTCCACGATGGATTGACCGGACTTCCGAATCGCGCGGCGCTCCTGCTGCGCCTGAAGGAATTGCTGCAGCGCTATCGGCAAGACCCGCAGAGATTGTTCGCTGTATTGTTTCTCGATCTCGACCGCTTCAAGGTGGTCAACGATTCTGTCGGCCACCTGCTTGGCGACGAACTACTGATCGAGGCCGGCAAGCGGATCGCCGGTTGCATCGAGCTGCCGAACCGGGTCGCCCGCCTCGGTGGCGATGAATTCACCGTGCTGCTGGAAGATATCGAAAACGTCGAAGATGCCTGCTGCATCGCCAATCGCCTGCTCGCCGCCCTGGTCGATCCGATTCGCCTGGGCGAAAAGGAAATCTATACTTCGGCCAGTATCGGCATCGCTCTGACCCACCCGCGCTACCAGCATCCCGAGGAGTTGCTTAGGGATGCCGATGTTGCGATGTACCGGGCCAAATCCCATGGCCGACAACGTTTTGAGTTGTTCGACGAGGAGTTGCGCCAGGAGGCGCTGAATGTCCTCGATCTCGAGAGCGACTTGCGGCGCGCGCTGACGCGTGACGAATTCGAGCCCTATTTGCAACCGATCGTTCGCCTGGCCGATGGCAGCGTTCTCGGCTATGAGGCGTTGCTGCGCTGGCGACACAGCACGCGCGGCCTGTTGCTGCCTGACGATTTTCTCGCCGTTGCCGAAGATTCCGGCAACGTCGAGCAGATTGACTGGCAGCTCTATGAAAAGGTCTGCAAATCGATCGCCAGACTCGAGGACGATCGCGCCTATGTCGGCATCAACGTATCCGCCCGCCATTTCCGCTCGCCGCGTCTCGTCGAAAATCTGCTCGACATGCTGAGCGCCTACAGGATTCCGACGTGGCGAATTCGCATCGAGGTCACCGAAGGTCTGCTTCTGCAAAATCCGGAACAGGCCTGCAAGACGATCCAGACCCTGCGCGAGGCCGGCGTGCTGACATCACTCGATGATTTCGGTACCGGCTACTCATCCCCTTCCTACCTGCACCGCTTCCCGCTGCACGCCCTGAAAATCGATCGCTCGTTCATTGCAGAACTTCAGGCGGACCTTAGCGGCAACAGCGCGGCAGTCGTCCGCGCCATTCGCGCCTTGGCCGGTTCGCTCGGCATGGAGGTGGTTGCCGAAGGCATCGAAACCCGAATCCAGTGCGAAGCGCTGATGCAGCTCGACTGCACGATTGGCCAGGGCTTCCTGTTCGCGCATCCGCGCCCCGCGGCGGAGCTTGAGAAGGCAGCCTGAGCGTCCGAATGCTCCGCTTGATCGTTGCTCAGTCAGCGTGCCTTTGACGCCAATATTCGCCAAGTACGACTGCGGCGCTGACCGATATGTTGAGACTGTCAACGATGCCGCTGCCCGGAATCGAAATCTTGTGGTCGGCGGCCTCGATGAGGGCACTGCTCATGCCCTCGCCTTCCGCTCCGAACACGAGAACCTTGCGTGGCATCAGGCGAGTCGTATAGAGATTCTCGCCACCGCGAGGCAAGGTTGCGGTGATTCGATAGTCCGCTTCGCGCAGGCTTGCCAAGGCAGCAAATTCATCCTCGACGCGAACCAGCGGCACCCGCTCGGCGCCGCCTTCGGCCACGCGTGCGGCAGCACCGGATAAATCCAGCGATGAGGTCGCCGGCACAATCACGCCTGCCACCCCGAAGTGTGCAGCGCTGCGCAGCAGCGCACCAAGGTTATGCGGATTGCCCACCCCATCAAGCCAGATCAACAGGGACGCCGCCGGAGCCTTCGGCTGGGCAGCGAGCAAATCCTGCAAACTGAGCGCGGGCGGACGCAGCATCTCGAAGCACAGGCCTTCGTGATGGCGCGACCCGGTCAGCTTGTCGAGGTCGGTGTTCTCGACCACGCGATAGCCCAGCTTGTGGTTGACGCACCAGGCTAGAACCGCCTTCAACTCGGCGATGCGCGATTCAAGCAGATAGACCTTGCGCAAATGTTCTGGCCGTTGAGCGAACGCAGCCAGACACGCGTTGATTCCATACAAGCGCATCTCTCCGCTTGGACGAACGATTCTCGATTCTTCCCGAGGCGGTTCGGACGTAATCGCGGAATCGCGAGCAGCGCGTGCTTTTTTATCCAACCGATGCTCGACTTGAGGTGCCCTGCTTTTCCACGGCGATGGCGTTTCCGCTTTCCCGCTTTTCCACTTGCTCTCACTCATCTGCAATTCCCTTGTGCGTTCGATTCGCACCATCGCGACAGCATCGCATGCTCGATGTTTTGCCGATGTGAAGGCGCGACTGCGCCGTTACGCATGACCACCAACGACAGGAGTTTCGGCATCAAGAGCATCGATCTTGCGTGCCAGGGCATCGGGCGAGCGCGTGAATGGAGCCAACAGCGTGTAAAAAGAAGGAACGACAAACAACGACAGCAAGGTCGAGAACGCGACGCCGAATATCACCACGACACCAATCGCCGCGCGACTGGCCGAACCCGGGCCACCCGCAAGCACGAGTGGAACCGCGCCCGCTATGGTCGCCACCGAGGTCATAAGGATCGGCCGCAAACGCACCGATGCGGATTCGGCGATCGCTTCGCTGATGCTCATGCCTTCATCACGCAACTGGTTGGCGAACTCGACAATCAGGATGCCGTTCTTTGCAGCCAGACCAATCAGCATGACGATGCCGATTTGACTGAACAGATTCAGACTGTTTCCGGTGACCCAGAGTCCGATCAAGGCACCGAGCACGGCAAGCGGAACAGTGAGCATGATCACGAACGGATGCATGAAACTTTCAAACTGCGCGGCGAGGACGAGGTAGACAACGAGCAAGGCAAGCGCAAACGTCAGAATCACCGCGCCACCGGCCTGCAGGTACTCGCGTGAGTCACCCTTGTAATCAATCTGCGCGCTCGGCGGCAGTTCTTCGGCGGCCGTCTTCTTGACCCAATCCAGCGCCTCGCCGAGCGTGTAGCCGGGCGCCAAACCGGCCGACAGGGTGATCCCGCGCAGGCGATTGAAGCGATTGAGTCGACCCGGCTCGGCCAGTTCAGTCAGGCTGACCAGATTCGCCAGCGGAATCAATTCGCCACTGCGCTCGGAGCGCACATACAGATTGTCCAGATCAGCCGGCGCGGCGCGATCGGTGCGCTGCGCCTGCATGATGACATCGTATTCCTCGCCACCTTCGACATAGGTCGTCACCTTGCGTCCGCCCATCATGGTCTCCAGCGTGCGGCCGATTTCCTGCGCCGACACGCCGAGATCAGCAGCGCGCTCGTGGTCGATATCGACGCGCATTTGCGGCTGGGTTTCCTTGTAGTCGGAATCCGGACCGAACAGGCCAGGATTGGCTTCCATGCGCGCGAGCATGCGATCCCGCCATTGCGCGAGCTCCTTGTAGTCGGGGCCGCCGAGCACGATGTTGACCGGCTGGCCGCCGCCTCGAATCAGTCCGGTGCGATACGAAGGCACCGCGCGAACGCCTGGCAGCACGGCGAGTTCCTTGCGCAGCTGGTCGGCGACTTCAGGTGTCGATTCTTTTCGCTTTGTCCAATCCTTGAGAAATACCGTGATACGACCCGTATGCATTTCCTGGCTTGCACCATAGCTGCCCGGGACGCGCGAATTGACCCGCTCAATCGGACCGCCATCGCCGATCAGGGC
>JBBQTY010000198.1:0-7305 GCA_038234445.1 Lysobacterales bacterium | reverse complement strand
GCAACTCGCCGATGCGATCCGCTGGCAGGAAGCCAAGCCCGAGTCGCGCTGGATCTTTATTCTCGATCGGGTCATGGCGCCGTGCATCGATCGCGACAAGGCCGTTGTTGTTGGCCACGCCAATCGTCGCGAGTGGTTGATTTTCAAATCGGATGCGGTTGCGCCGGGCTGCCGTGGTGGTGTGGTTCCGAAGCTACCAGCAGAATCGCCCAATGCGGCCGATGACGAATAAGCGGAATCGCGAACCATGATTGAATCGTCGCGCTATGCGTCCTCGGCGTGGCTACCACTCTGGCTGGCCGCTGCATTGATCGCGATCTTCCAGACCGGCTTCATGCCGCTGTACTCGACGCGTACGCTCGGTGTCGCATGGGAAATGTGGAACAGTGGGCAATTCCTTGTTCCGATGGCGAATGGAGTTCCCTACAGTCACAAGGTGCCGCTGCTGTTCTGGTTGATCCATGCGGGCTGGTTTGTCGGAGGTGTCGGTGATGTCTGGCCGCGCCTGCTCGAAGTACTGATCGGGCTCGGTGCCCTGCTGCAGGCGCAGCGACTTGCGCGCGTCCTGTTTCGTGATTCAGCGGTCGTCGCGCAGTTGACGCCATGGCTGCTTGCGGCTTTCAGCTACGCGTTCCTGTTTAGTCTGCAAATCATGTACGAAATGCTGCTGACCTTGTGTGTGCTCGGCGCAATGAATGCCTTGGCCGGACGCGATGTGGAACGGCGACCGATGTTCGCCTGGTTCGCCGTTGCAGTCGCCGCCGGCTTGCTCAGCAAAGGCCCCGTGATGTTGCTGCACATTGCGTTTCCGTATGTTCTCGGCCCGCTCTGGCATCCGTGGGCGCGACGTTCGCGAACCGCCTGGTATCTCGGCGGTGGATTGGCCTTGCTCGCAGGATGCGCCGCGCTAGCCGCTTGGGCGATTCCGGCGAGCCTCGCGGGCGGCCCGGTCTATCGCAACGAGTTGTTCTTCATGCAGACAGCCGGGCGTGTCGTCGACAGTTTCGATCACGCGCGGCCGTGGTGGTGGTATGGCTCGATGCTGCCGGCTTTGTTGCTGCCGTGGTTGTTGTGGCCGCGTGCCTGGCAGGCACTATTTGCGACTTCAACTCATGCGCGACAACCGGGCTTGCGACTGATCGCGTGCTGGATGATCCCGGTGCTGCTGGCTTTTTCGCTGGTCAGTGGCAAGCAGACCTACTATCTCCTGCCCGAGCTCGGCGGCGTTGCGATCCTGCTCGCGGCCGGATTCGCGCAGCTGTCGAGAAGCCGACGCCCAGCCGCTTTTGCCAGTCGACCCTGGTTGCTCGCGCTCGGATTGTTGGGCGCCGCGATCATCTTGTTGATGTTGCCAACCTGGGTCGCCGATGGACGCATCGATTATCCGGCTTTGATCGATATCTCGTTGGCGAGCCGATGGTTCGCCGTCGCGGCTGCGGTGCTTGGCGTACTTTTGCTTTTCACCCCGCGCAACGATGCCAGTGCCTTGCGCTACATCAGTGCGGTCAGCATTGCTTCCGCCTGCCTCGCCTATCTGCTTTTCGCGCAGACGTTCTGGGTGCAATTCGATCTTGGACCAGCCGCCGAACGTATTTCCGCACTGCAAAAATCCGGCATCGCCGTCGGTCACTTCCAGGTCTACGAGAATCAGTTCCAGTATCTCGGGCGTTTGCAGAAACCGCTCGACATCGTCATCGGCGGCACGCTCGATCAATGGTCTGCTGAGCATCCACAAGGCCGCATAATCCACTACGTGGAAACGTTGAGCCCTGAGGATCTGCGCTTCGCCGAACTCGTACAACCATTCCGTTCGACCTGGTTGCTGATCGAGCCGGCAGCTGTGTGGATCCAGAGGTTGAGCGGACAGTTACCGCCGCCGCCACGCCATCCGGCTGAACGGTATCCGCCCGACTATTGGCCGTATGCCAAGGTAGCGCCGATTTCGGCTACCCCTTAGCACTGCCAACCGCGGGAGCATAGAGCGCGATACACAGCGCATGCGCTATGCTTCTGTCTCTTTTTCGCAACGAGTTGGCTATGGCTTCGGCACGCATCCTGATCGTCGACGATGAGCCCGATATCCGCAGTACGGTCAAGGAGATCCTCGAAGACGAGGGGTATTCCGTGACCACGGCCGAATCGGCGGCAGCGGCCCGCGAGGCGCGTCGGGGCGAGCGTCCGGATGTCGTCCTGCTCGATGTCTGGATGCCGGATCTTGATGGCATCAGTCTGCTGCGCGAATGGAACGAACGCGGTGGCCTGCCGTGCCCGATCATCATGATGAGTGGTCACGGCACGATCGAAACAGCGATCGAGGCGACCCGTCTTGGCGCCTATGATTTCGTCGAGAAACCTCTCTCGCTGGCCAAGTTGTTGCTCACGGTCGAACGCGCGCTCGAAGCGAGTCGCTTGCGTCGCGAGAACGAAGGGCTGCGCAACAAGTTTGTCATGCCGCTGGATCCGGTCGTGACCAGTCGCCCGATGCAGGCGCTCAAGGCGCAGATGGATCGATTGTCCGCGCACGATGCGTGGATCCTGATCCAGGGTGAGCGCGGCACCGACAAGGAGGCGCTGGCGCGCTGGCTGCATGAAAAAAGTTCGCGTCGCGCGGGGCCATTCATCACCGTAGCTCCCGGATCGATCGCGCGCGATCATTCTGCCCAAGTGCTTTTCGGCAGCGATGACAACGGCAACGTGCAGTACGGCCTGATCGAACAAGCCAATGGCGGCACCTTGTATCTCGACGAAGTGGCCGATCTCGATCCCGAACTGCAGCTGCGCCTTTCCAGTGCTTTCGCTCGGCGCAGCCTGATTCGATGCGGCGCACCTGATGCGGTGCCGATCGATCTGCGCGTGATTGCGGCAACTTCTCAGGATCTCGATGCCGCGGTGCAAGCCGGGAAGTTTCGCGAAGAACTCTACTACCAACTCAATGTCGTTCCATTGCATGCACCTCCGTTGCGTGATCGCATCGAGGATATTGCCGAGTTGTTGCGCTTCTACGCAGACTTTTTTGCCAATCGTGACAAGTTGCCGTATCGACAATTCCCTGCCGCGGTGCAAAACCGTCTTAGAAACTATCCATGGCCAGGCAATCTGCGTGAGTTGCGCAATCTGGTTCAGCGCCTGCTGATTCTGGGTAGCGCGCCCGAGGTCACGATTGAAGAAGTCGAACTTGCACTCGGCAATACGGCCACACCGATCGATCGGCCCTCGCAGGTTACCGCGCTCGGCATCGATTTCAACCAGCCATTGCGTGAAGCACGCGAACAGTTCGAGCGTGCCTATTTGTTGCATCAACTCGGCGAGGCGGGCGGTAGCGTCGGCAAGTTGGCCAAGATGGTCGGTATGGAACGCACGCATCTGTATCGCAAGCTCAAGGATCTCGGCGTCGATCCTAAAACTGTCGGTCGCGAAGATTGATGGCCTTTCGGCGAATAGACGCGGGCCTTTGCGCGTGGTCCGATGAACGCAGGCGCACTCAAGAAGACCCGGTCCGGAACCATCCATGTGCGGTCGTGTTCAAAAGTGCCCTGTCGCGCTTGAGCGCGCCGCGCCGGCGACACGCGTAGCGCAATCCATCCAACCATCGAGGAGAACCCCATGCAACTTGAAGGCAAAGTCGCCCTGATCACCGGTGCAGCCAGCGGTATCGGCAAGCGCATAGCCGAGGTTTACGCAGAAAACGGTGCGGCGATTGCGATTGCCGATCTCAATCTCGAAGGTGCACAGGCCACCGCGAAAGAGATTGAAGATGGCGGTGGCAAGGCCATCGGCGTCGCGATGAATGTCACCGACGAGGCCGAGGTCGACGCCGGCGTCGCCGAAACGATCAAGCGCTTGGGCAAGGTCGATATCCTGATCTCGAACGCCGGTATCCAGATCGTCAAGCCGATTGAGGAGTTCACGCTCGCGGAGTGGAAGAAGATGCTTGCGATCCATCTCGATGGCGCATTCCTGACCACGCGTGCCTGCATCAAGGACATGTACCAGCGCGGCGATGGTGGCGCGGTCATCTACATGGGCTCGGTGCACTCGCATGAGGCCTCGAAACTCAAGGCGCCGTATTGCGCGGCCAAACACGGCCTGCTCGGATTGGCCCGCGTGCTGGCGAAGGAAGGCGGTCCCAAGGGTGTTCGTGCGAATGTGATTTGTCCTGGCTTTGTGCGCACACCTCTTGTCGAAAAGCAGATTCCCGAGCAGGCGAAAGAACTCGGCATCAGCGAGGATGAGGTGATCAAGAACGTCATGCTCAAGGATACGGTTGATGCTGAATTCACCACCGTGGACGATGTCGCCAATCTCGCATTGTTCCTCGCCGCGTTCGAGACCAACGCACTGACCGGGCAAAGCATCACGGTCAGCCACGGCTGGCACATGCAGTGACATCGGCACGAAAGACCGCAAAGAAGACGCGCAGCAACGCCGAGCCGAAGTCCGCTATCGAGTCAGCACGTGGTTATGAGCAGATCGCGCTGGTACTTCAAGGCGGTGGCGCATTGGGTGCCTACCAATGCGGCGTCTATGAGGCCATGCATGATGCCGGGTTGCGTCCGGCATGGTTCGCCGGTACTTCGATTGGCGCAATCAATGCGGCGATCATCGCGGGCAATGCCGAGCACGATCGGATCGATCGTTTGCATGCATTCTGGGATCAGATCAGCGGCGCCGATGCCGCGATGGCCTGGCCTATCGATGCACTCGCAGCGGCGGCAGCGTGGATGCCTCCGGGCAACGCGCTCTCCACCGGCCTCGTCGCGGGCAGTGCGCTCGGTAGTCTGACCATCGGCCAGCAAGGCTTTTTCGAACCGCGCCCAATGTCACCACTGTTCTTCGCCGACGGCAGCGCCAAGGCGACGAGTTTCTACGACACCGCACCGCTCAAGCGCACATTGGAAAAACTCGTCGATTTTGATCGCATCAATCATGGCGACGTACGCTTGTCAGTCGGCGCGGCGAATGTCGCCAGCGGCAATGTGCGCTACTTCGATTCCACGCGTGAAAACTTGCGCGTCGAACACATCATGGCCTCGGCAGCATTGCCGCCGGCGTTTCCTGCGATCGAGATTGACGGCGAGCTATGGTGGGATGGCGGCATCGTCTCGAACACCCCGCTCGATCATGTCCTCGCCGGCAAGCCGAGGCGTGACAGCCTGGTCTTTCAGGTCGACCTTTGGAGCGCGCGCGGATTGCCACCGAAGAGCATCATGGATGTGCTTGAGCGCCAGAAAGATATCCAGTTCTCCAGCCGAACCCGCTACGGTACGGATGCCATCGCGCGTGAACAGAGGTTGCGCAACGTGCTTGGATTGCTTATCGAAACGCTGCCGGGCAAAACGCTACCACCCGCGTTGATGGCCGAGCTGCAACCGTGGCTCTGCGATCGCATCTTCAACATCATCCATCTGATCTATCAGGCCAAGAGCCACGAAGAGCAGTACAAGGATTATGCGTTTGGCGCCGTGGCGACGCGAGAGCATTGGAAAAGCGGACTCGGCGACATGCGCCTGACTCTCGATACGCCGCACTTCTTCGCAATGCCCGCGCGTGAACTCGGCGTCGTTACCCACGACATCCATCGCGCGCTCGCGCAGGCAAATCGAGTCTCCTAGGCAAGCCGAGTTCGAGAAGGTTGCCCGCGACTGTCGATGCGGGCGATCATTCGCTCATGGATAGCCCGCTTTCCGAACGTCTGCGCAAGCAAGTTGATGGCCCTCGTGATGGTGCGCTGCTGCGATTTTCGCTCGGCAATGCACTGCTGGCCGAGGGCAATGCCGCAGGCGCGGTCGTCGAGTTTCGTGCAGCGACGCAATTTGATCCGAACTATTCGGCCGCGTGGAAATTTCTCGGCAACGTCTTGAGCGCCAGCGGTGATCGTGCGGGTGCGATCAATGCGTATCAAAGTGGAATTGTGGTCGCAGATTCACGCGGCGACAAACAAGCTGCGAAGGAGATGCAGGTCTTCCTGCGCCGCCTCAACAAACCCGGTACGGCATGATCAACCAGCGGTTGTGGGTGGTGATCCTCGTCGTGTTGGCTCTTGGCGGTGCAGGAAACTGGTGGCTGCATCGGCCGATTGAGCGTGCGGCGGGCGTGCTGGTTGACGAGGAGCCGCATCAAAGCGAGCCAGCCAGCCGCGAACCGATCACACATGGCGACTATCAGCTCATACCCTTGGCCGACTATGACATCGAGGCACGTGTGTTGTTGCGCGAGGACTATTCGATCGATGCGGGCAGCAGCTTGTCACCGACCGATCTCGCAGTCGGCTGGAAGCGCATGTCCGATACCGCGGTGATCGACCAGCTCGACCTCAGCCAGTCAGCGCGTTTCCTCACCTACCGATGGAGCCGCCAGCCACCGATTCCGCAGAACGAAATCGACAGATCGGCCGCCAACATGCACATGATTCCCGCCGATGACACGATTGCACGCCAGCTCGGCAAGATTCGCCAGGGAGCGATCGTGCGCTTGCGCGGGCAATTGGTTGAAGCGAAACGCAATGATGGATTCCAGTGGCGCAGTTCGTTGACGCGCAACGATACCGGCGCGGGCGCTTGCGAATTATTTCTCGTCGATTCGATCGAGCAGCTTTGAATCAGGCGTTGATTCCTGAACGGGCGCTCTCGTTTCCTGTGTCTTTCTCGGGCACAGTGTTTGCAAGTCGCACTCGTCGGTGATCGGTTCGACGCGATTCTTTCCATGCAGGGGAAAACAGTGACACAGAGCGGAACAGATACGCTTCGGCTGGATGCCGGAACGCCGACGATGCGCGAATCGTTCGAGATCGGTCCGTACCGCATTCTCGGTCTGCTGGGCGAAGGCGGCATGGGCCGCGTCTATCTTGCCCAGCAGCTGCATCCGCAACGCCAGGTTGCACTCAAGGTGGTGCGTGGATTGTCACCGGCGGTGATTGATCGCATGCGCCGCGAGATCGAGGTGCTCGCCCAACTTGAACACCCCGGCATTGCGCGGCTGTATGCCGCCGGCGAATCGCGCATCGATGATGTCGATGTGCCGTGGCTTGCACTTGAATATGTGCGCGGCGTCGATCTCGTGCGCCACGCGCAGGAGAAAACTCTCGATCTGGTCGCACGCTTGCGCTTGCTGATCGAGATCGCCCGCTCGGTGCAGTACGCGCACGATCGTGGCGTCATCCATCGAGATCTCAAGCCCGGCAACATCCTCATCGATGATGAAGGTCATTCGAAGGTCCTCGATTTCGGCATCGCTCGTTTGCGCGAAGATGGTGCGCAAGGCTTGACCCAGGATGGGCAAGTGCTCGGCACGTTGCCGTACATGAGT
>JBBQTY010000197.1:0-7351 GCA_038234445.1 Lysobacterales bacterium | reverse complement strand
CGATGAGGATCTTGCGCGCTACGTACGAGATGCGGTCAAGGTCTCCAACGAATCGCCCGTGTTGCTCGATCGTTTCCTCGATCACGCCACCGAAATCGATGTCGATCTGGTTGCTGATGCCGACGGCAATGTGTTGATCGGCGGCGTCATGGAGCATATCGAGGAAGCCGGCGTGCATTCGGGCGATTCGTCATGTTCATTGCCGCCGTATTCGCTCAGCGCCGAGTTGCAGGATCGATTGCGCGAGCAGGTCACTCTGATGGCGCGCGAACTCAAGGTCATCGGCCTCATGAATACGCAGTTCGCCGTGCAAGGTGAATCGATCTTTGTGCTTGAGGTCAATCCACGCGCCTCGCGAACGGTTCCTTTTGTTTCGAAGGCAACGGGCGTACCGCTGGCCAAGATCGCGGCGCGTTGCATGGTTGGTCAGAGTCTGGTCGAGCAGGGCATGACCCGCGAGTTGGTGCCACACTATTTCTCGGTCAAGGAAGCGATCTTTCCGTTTCTCAAGTTTCAGAACGTCGATCCGATCCTCGGCCCGGAAATGCGCTCGACCGGCGAAGTCATGGGCGTCGGGCGCAGCTTCGGTGAGGCATTTGCGCGTGCGCACGAGGCGGCCAGTATCAAGCCGCCCTCGATCGGCAAGGCTTTTCTGTCCGTGCGCGATTCTGACAAGCAGCGCTTGTTGCCGGTGGCCGAAGATCTTCTTCGTCGCGGTTTCACTCTCGTTGCAACCAGTGGCACCTGTACCTGGCTCAGCGATCACGGTATCGTTTGTGAGCGCATCAACAAGGTTATCGAGGGTCGACCGCATATTGTCGACTTGATCAAGAATCGCGAGATCGTGTTCATCGTCAACACGACCGAAGGCAAACAGGCCATTGCCGATTCGTTCTCGATCCGTCGCCAGGCCTTGCAACAGCGCGTCACCTATTCGACCACCATTTCAGGCGCGCGCGCCTTGCTTCACTCGCTGGATTTCCGCGAGAGCGAGAGCGTTTACAGCCTGCAGGAACTGCACAAGGAATTGATCGCATGAACCGAGCTCCGATGACCCAGAAAGGCGCTGATCGCCTGCGCAAGGAACTCGATCGGCTGAAGTCGGAAGATCGCCCGCGCATCATCAAGGACATTGCCGAAGCGCGTGCCCATGGTGATCTCAAGGAGAACGCCGAGTATCACGCCGCGCGCGAGATGCAGGGTTTTACTGAGGGTCGCATCAAGGAGCTTGAGGCGGGCTTGAGCTACGCCGATGTCATCGACATTTCAAAGCTCAATGCCGGCAAGAAGGTTGTCTTTGGCGCCACGGTCAAGCTCGCTGACGAAGACAGCGGTGAGGAAGTGACCTACCAGATCGTTGGTGACATGGAAGCTGATATCAAACACAAGCTGATCTCGGTCATGTCGCCGTTCGCGCGTGCCTTGATCGGCAAGAGCGAAGGCGACAGTTTCGAGTTCCAGGCTCCTAACGGTACGCGCAACTACGAGATCATCGCCGTCAGCTACGACAGCTGATATCGATGAACCGGGCACTCCTGCTGCTGCCGGCGTGGAATCGCTGCATGGGGTCGATCAACGTCGCGCGCGGAGTCTTGAGTCATTGGTGCGCGCGCGGCGATGCACTTAGCACCCAATCCGCCGGCTTCGACGTCGCGCTGCGTGAGCTCATCCAGTGGCATGGGAAATCGCTGCCGTCTGCAGCGTTGAGTCGCCAAGTGGATTTTTCCGACGCAGCGGGTTCTGCCTGGTTGCGTGCTGATCCCGCACATGTTCGCGCCGACATGGCGACCGCGCGCATGCTGGCTTGCGGCGACGTTGGCCTCGCGCCCGACGAGTGTGCCCAGATCGCAAAAGATCTGAAGCCCTTGTTTGGCGATGCCGGTTTCGAATTTGATGCGCGCTTGCAGAACCGGTGGTATTTGCGTGCACCGATGGGATCCGAGCTACCGCAATGCGCCTCACCGGACGAGGCAATCGGCGATGATCTCAAGCTGCATCTGCCGCAAGGTGCATCGGGCAAACGCTGGCGACAATTGTTTAACGAGTCGCAGATCATCCTGCACAACCACCCGGTCAACCAGCGCCGCGCGGCGCGTGGTGCAGTCAGCGTCAACAGTTTGTGGTTCTGGGGTGCAGGCGTGCTGCCGGATTGGGCGCGCAGCAGCACGATCAAGCGCATTGCAAGCGATAGCCTGCAGATCGGCGGGCTTGCGGCGCTGGCGAAAATCCCTGTGCGTCCGCTGACCGCCGAGTACATCGATGAAATGCTGTTGGAGCCGCTCGAGGGCGATGTCCTGATCGACCTGAGCGAGCTGCGTGGAGATCCACTTGAAGCATGCTTGGGGTCGGTTGATCGAGCCATGCGGCAACGACGTGTCGACTCAGTTGAGCTCGTTTTTGTTTCCGGTGAACGATTCCGTTATCGCCCCTTGAATCGATTTCGGTTCTGGCGCCGCGTCGCCGAGCTTGCGCGCTGATGCAGGTGAGGATCCAGCGACGCCAAAGTCCGTCTGGCGGCAACGATTGGCCCGCATCGATGCATCCGGTTTTGCAGCGCGTCTATGCGGCACGCGGGATCACCGGTGTGGCACAGATCGAGCATCGATTGGCGGCGATGTCGCCACCCGCGGCACTCGGTGGCATCGGAGAAGCGTGTGAACTGCTGGCCGCGGCGATTCGGACGAACAAGCGCATCGTCATCGTCGGTGATTTCGATTGCGACGGTGCAACCGGCACTGCTGTTGCCGTTCGCGGTTTGCGACTACTTGGTGCGGCAAAGGTTGGCTATCGCGTGCCGAATCGTCAGGTGCATGGCTACGGTCTCACAACCGCCCTGGTCGCGACTCTGGTCGATCCTGCGCCGGATTTGATTGTCACTGTCGACAATGGCGTGGCCAGTGTTGCGGGTGTTGCTGCAGCACGCGCGCGTGGCATCGATGTGCTGGTTACCGATCATCATTTGCCGGGGCCGGTGCTTCCAGACGCCAACGCAATGGTCAATCCGAATCTTCCGGGCGATGCCTTTCCGAGCAAGGCGCTGGCGGGTGTTGGCGTGATGTTTTGTCTGCTCGTTGCTTTGCGCGCGCATCTGCGAATTTCAGACTGGTTTGCTGAGCAAGGCCGCATCGAACCGGATCTTGGCTGTTTGCTCGATCTTGTCGCACTCGGCACGGTGGCCGATCTGGTTCCGCTCGATTTCAACAATCGCATTTTGGTCGAGGCGGGCATGAAGCGCATTCGCGGCGAGCGCGCTTGTGCCGGCATTCTTGCCTTGACGCGCGTCTCTGGTCGCGACGTGCGTTCGCTGGTACCGAGTGATCTCGGTTTCGCGCTTGCGCCGCGGATCAATGCCGCGGGTCGTCTCGAAGACATGGCACTCGGCATCGAATGCTTGCTGACCGATGACCCACATCACGCACTGGATCTCGCCGAACGTCTCTCGGCGATCAATGCCGAACGCCGCGAATTGCAAGCCAGCATGATCGAGCAGGGCGATGCTGCAGTATCGCGCTGGATCGCTGCACGCGGTCAGGAGCAATTGCCGCTCGGACTGACCCTGTTCGAGCAGGAATGGCATCCCGGCGTGGTCGGATTGGTCGCTTCGAAACTCAAGGATCGTCTGCATCGGCCGGTCGTTGCCTGCGCTCCGGCCGGCGATGGCAGCAGTGAAGTGCGCGCATCGGCGCGCTCGATACGCGGCATCCATGTGCGCGATATTCTGGCCGAGGTGGACGCGCGAAAGCCCGGCTTGATCCTGCGCTTCGGTGGGCACGCGATGGCCGCAGGTCTGACCCTCGATCAATCGTCAGTCGGCGAGTTCGCCGCTGAGTTTGACGCCGTCGTGCGCGCGCGTGCTGCGGCTGAACTGTTCGAGCCCGTGCTGATGACCGACGGCGAACTCACCGATCTCGAATTCAACCTTGAGCTCGCCCATGAGTTACGCTTCGCCGGGCCGTGGGGTCAGGGTTTCGCCGAACCGGTTTTCGATAATCACTTTGAACTCGACTCCTGGCGTCTGGTCGGTTCACGCCATTGGAAACTCAAACTCCGGCCAAGTGGGCAAGCAGTCGTTGTCGATGCCATGCTGTTCAACGTCGAACCCGGCGCTACTCCGCCTAATGCTTTTCGCGCGGCGTTTCAGCTCGATGTCAACGAATGGAATGGGCGCGAGTCCCTGCAGTTGATCCTGCGGCATATCGAGTCTGTTTGAGGCATTGCGCTTGGCGGAACCGGCAGGGTCCGTGATTTGCTATTCTTCGCGACCCACCTTGCACTGCACCAATACCGTGATCGAGACCAATCCCATTCGCGCCAGCATCGAAGACCTGACCGAGCGACTCGATTCGCTTCGGGGGTATCTTTGACTACGATACAAAGTCCGAGCGTCTGGAAGAAGTCAGTCGAGAGCTCGAAAACCCGAATATCTGGAATGATCCAGCGCGCGCGCAAGAACTAGGCAAGGAGCGCGCCCAGCTTGAGCGCGTGGTCAAGGGTATTGTCGAACTCAACATGAGCCTCAAGGATTCCGGCGAGATGCTCGAGCTCGGAGAAATGGAATCCGATGAGGATGTCGTCGCCGGTGTTGAAGCGGATGTCGCGGCAATCTCCTTGCGCGTCGAGAAGCTCGAATTCCAGCGCATGTTCTCGGGCGAAATGGATCCGATGAACGCTTTCGTTGATATCCAGGCCGGTGCGGGCGGTACTGAAGCGCAGGATTGGGCCGAGATGTTGCTGCGCATGTATCTGCGCTGGGCCGAAGACAAGGGTTGGAAGACCGAACTGCTCGAAGCGTCCTCAGGGGAAGTTGCCGGCATCAAGAGTGCGACGTTCAAGGTGGAAGGCGAATACGCCTATGGCTGGCTCAAGACCGAGATCGGCGTGCATCGCCTTGTGCGCAAATCGCCGTTCGATTCCGACAACCGGCGTCACACCAGTTTCACCTCGGTCTTCGTTTCGCCCGAAGTCGACGACAACATCGAAATCGAGATCAATCCCGCGGATTTACGAACGGACGTCTATCGTTCCTCTGGCGCGGGCGGCCAGCACGTCAACAAAACCGAATCGGCCGTGCGTATTACGCATGTGCCAACCGGCGTGGTCGCGGCCTGTCAGACCGGCCGTTCGCAACATGCCAATCGTGACAACGCTATGAAGATGTTACGCGCCAAGCTGTATGAGCTGGAGGTGCAGAAGCGCAACGTCGTTCGCGATGCGCTTGAAGCGACCAAGTCGGACATCGGCTGGGGCCACCAGATTCGCAGCTACGTGCTCGACCAGAGCCGCATCAAGGATCTGCGCACAGGCATCGAACGCACCGACACGCAGAAGGTACTTGATGGCGATATCGACGAGTTCATCGAGGCCAGTCTCAAATCCGGACTTGAAGCCGGTGCGAAACGCATCGACGCTTGATCTCACGTCGCGATCAACTTCCTCAAGACTGCTAAAAATACACGGGTTAAACGATGTCGAACGATGACGAAAACAAGTTGATTGCCGAGCGTCGCGAAAAGCTGCGTGGACTGCGCGGGCAAGGCGTCGCCTACCCGAACGATTTCAGGATCGGCGCGTTTTCGGGTGACCTGCAAACCGAGTTCGCCGATATCGACCTTTGGAACGCTGAAGCGATTTCCGCCGCAGCGCGTCGCGTTCGAGTGGCCGGACGCGTTCTTGCCCGGCGCATCATGGGCAAAGCCAGCTTCGTCACGATCCAGGACATGACCGGCCAGATCCAGTTGTTCCTGCAAGGCTCGACCCTTGGCGAGTCCTACGACGCATTCAAGGGCTGGGATATCGGCGATATCGTCGGCGCCGAAGGCGAGCTCATGCGCACGCGCACCGGCGAGCTTTCGATCAAGGCAGATTCCCTGCGCCTGCTGACCAAATCACTGCGCCCGTTGCCGGACAAGTGGCACGGCCTCGCCGATATCGAGCAGCGCTATCGGCAGCGTTATGTCGATCTGATTGTGACCCCCGAATCACGCGACGCATTCGCCCTGCGTTCGCGTGCGATCGGCTTCATGCGCCAGTGGCTGGAATCCGAGCCGCGGCGGTTCATGGAAGTCGAAACGCCGATGATGCATCTCATTCCCGGCGGAGCCACGGCGCGACCGTTCGTGACCCATCACAATGCTCTGGATCTCGATCTCTACCTGCGCGTCGCGCCGGAGTTGTATCTCAAGCGCCTCGTTGTCGGTGGTTTCGAGCGCGTCTACGAGATCAACCGCAATTTCCGCAACGAAGGTGTCTCGACCCGGCACAATCCTGAATTCACCATGCTGGAGTTGTATCAGGCCTACGCCAGCTACAACGAAATCATGGACCTCACCGAAGCGTTGATGCGCGAAACGGCGCAGGCGACGCTCGGGAAAACGGCATTGACCTGGGAGGGCAGGGATATCGATCTTGGCCCCGCGTTCCGACGTTGGCGCATGGACGACGCCGTGCTTGAGCACAATCCCGAGATCAAGCGCGAAGAACTGCGTGATCGCCGGGCGATGGCGGCGCATTGCGCGCGCCTCAAAATCAACATCAAGCCCGGTTACGGCTGGGGCAAGATCCTGCTCGAAATTTTCGAGGCGACGGTCGAATCGAACCTGATCCAACCGACCTTCATCACCGCGCATCCGGTTGAGGTCTCCCCGCTGGCCCGCGAGAGTGACAGCGAACCGGGCATCACCGATCGTTTCGAACTTTTCGTTGGCGGCAAAGAGCTGGCAAATGGCTTTTCCGAGCTGAATGACCCGGAGGATCAGGCCGCGCGCTTCCAAGCCCAGGTTGACGCGCTCGACGCGGGTGACGATGAAGCGATGCATTTTGACGCCGACTATATCCGCGCTCTGGAATACGGTTTGCCACCGACCGGCGGACTCGGTATCGGTATTGACCGCTTCGTCATGCTTTTGGCTGACGTCGCCTCGATTCGTGACGTGCTGTTGTTTCCGTATATGCGTCCTCAGCGAACCGTTAACGAATAGACCTCTCAATCCGTGAAAATGAGTGATTTGTTTTCGTTGTGCCAGTCACATTTTTCATTTCGACGACAAGCCCTGTGTTAGCCTTTCGACAGGATTCTATTTCAGCAGCGATGCGAAAACCGGAGACGCCGTTGCCGAAGAAGTACGGTAGCGAGTCGATGCACCTTAGACGCACTGCTGAACACTGTTGTTGGAGGATGCCGGCATGAACGTACTGATTGTCGATGACCAACCTTCCGCGCGGACCATGTTGCGACATATCGTCGAGGGCGTCGGTCCTGTGGTCAACGTGTCGGATTTTGGTAATCCGGTGGACGCCTTGCATTGGTCCGACAGCAACAATGCGGATCTTCTGCTGCTTGACTACCGCATGC
>JBBQTY010000196.1:0-7410 GCA_038234445.1 Lysobacterales bacterium | reverse complement strand
GCATTCGCCAAAGCGTTCGTCTTCCTCCCAGTTCTGCATGAACAATCCGGCGGTCGGCTGCCCGGATTGGGCCAGCAGCAGGGCCGCGACAGAGGAGTCGACGCCCCCGGATACGCCGACGATGGTCAGTCCCGATGGCATGCCGTTCAGATCGAAAAGCTGCCGGGAGCGAGCTGCCGTATCGCATCCAGCGGCAAGCGTCGACCTGTCAGCCAGTCGTCGATGCTGTGCAGGATCAGCGGACTGCGCAGGCGATCGCTGGCCGCGATGATTTCGTCGCGATCCAGCCAAAGCGCGCGCAGAATCCCATCGTCAAGCTTGCGTGAGGGATCATGCCGGAGCGGTCGCGCGGCAAAGGTGAACCGCACAAACTGGCTGCCCGAGTGGCTGCTGATCCATTGCTGGATCCCGATCAGACATTCCAGCTCGACATCCCAGCCGGTTTCCTCAAGCGTCTCCCGCACGGCCGCTGACTGCAGGGACTCATCCGGTTCCAGATGTCCTGCCGGCTGGTTGATGACCGTACGCCCGTGCACGTGCTCCTCGACCAGGAGATAGCGCCCAGCCATCGGTACGACGGTGGCCACGGTGACATGCGGGCACCAGACGCGCGGTTCTGCGGCAAAGGCCACGGTTTGGGGGTTGTCCATATTCATCTGGCGCAAAGTTTAACTCAGAAGATCGCCGCCTCCCTTGAACGGCCGTCGACGCAACCTATACTGGGAGTCGTCATTGCCAGCCCCAACGAACCCATGCCCCAAGGTCCACAGTACGAAAACGATCATCATCACGGCATCGCAGTCGAGGTGGCGCCACCTCAAGTCGCCAAGCCGCCGATGTACCAAGTGGTCATTCTCAACGACGATTTCACCCCTATGGATTTCGTCATCGTGGTTCTGGAAACATTCTTCACGATGGACCGCGAACGCGCCACACAAGTAATGTTGCATGTACACACGCGCGGAAAGGGCGTTTGTGGCGTATATACACGAGAGGTGGCAGAAACCAAGGTGACCCAGGTCAACGAGTTTTCCCGGACGCACCAACATCCTTTGTTGTGCACCATGGAAAAATCCTGAGCCGCCCCACATATCCGGTGCATCAATCATCCAGCGAGGCAAAAACGGATGTTCAGCAAGGATCTAGAGCTCACCATCGGCCAGTGCTACAAAGAGGCCCGCGAACAGCGTCATGAATTCATGACCGTCGAGCACCTGTTGCTCGCGCTGCTCGAAAACCCGTCCGCCATTCAGGTATTGCGTGCCTGTGGTGCGGAAATTGAGAAACTAGGTCGTGATCTGCGTTCGATCATCGCCGAAACCGTTCCGGTGTTGCCGCAGGCTGACGAACGCGACACGCAGCCGACCCTCGGTTTCCAGCGCGTGCTGCAGCGTGCCGTCTATCACGTCCAATCATCCGGAAGGAAGGAAGTAACTGGCGCGAATGTGCTCGTCGCGATCTTCGGCGAGAAGGATTCGCACGCGGTGTATTTCCTTGGTCAGCAGGATGTCAACCGTCTCGATGTGGTCAATTTCCTCTCGCACGGTATTGCCAAGCTCGGCGACGAGTCGGCACCGGCACCCGGCGCGGAACAGCCGAATCGTGAAGGCGAGGGCGGCGAAGAGCCACGCGGCAATCCGCTGCACGAATTTGCCAACAACCTCAATGAACTGGCCAGCCAGGGCAAGATCGATCCACTGATTGGCCGCGAGCTCGAAGTCGAGCGCACGATTCAGGTGCTCTGCCGTCGACGCAAGAACAATCCTTTGTATGTCGGTGAAGCCGGCGTCGGCAAGACCGCCCTGGCCGAAGGCTTGGCAAAGCGCATTGTCGAAGGACAGGTGCCCGACATCCTCAAGGATGCGACGATCTATGCGCTCGATCTCGGTGCGCTGGTCGCTGGCACCAAATACCGCGGCGATTTCGAGAAACGCCTCAAAGGCGTGATCAACCAGCTCAAGAAAGAGCCGGGCGCGATCCTGTTCATCGATGAGATTCACACGATCATCGGAGCCGGTTCGGCTTCCGGTGGCACCATGGATGCTTCGAACCTGATCAAGCCGATGCTGGCCTCGGGCGAGATGCGCTGCATCGGCTCGACCACGTTCCAGGAATATCGTGGCGTATTCGAGAAGGACAGGGCGTTGGCGCGACGCTTTCAGAAGATCGATGTCGTCGAGCCGAGCATTGCCGACAGCATCGAGATCCTCAAAGGCCTGAAATCGCGCTTCGAGGATCATCATCATGTCGAATACACCAATGAAGCGCTGAAGGCTGCAGTCGATCTATCGGTCAAGCATATTGCCGATCGTCTATTGCCGGACAAGGCCATCGACGTGATCGATGAAGCCGGTGCTCGCCAACGCTTGCTGCCGGATGATCAACGCACCGGTACGGTCGATGTGCCCGAGATCGAATACATCGTCGCGCGTATGGCACGCATTCCGCCGAAGCAGGTGTCGGCGTCGGATCGTGATGTGCTGCGCAATCTTGATCGCAATCTGAAGATGGTTGTCTTTGGCCAGGATTCGGCTATCGAAGCCCTGACCAGCGCAATCAAGATGTCGCGATCAGGACTCGGAGACCCGAACAAGCCAATCGGCAATTTCCTGTTTGCCGGCCCGACCGGCGTCGGCAAGACTGAAGTCACCCGCCAGCTCGCACTCCAGCTTGGTGTCGAGCTCGTTCGCTTCGACATGTCGGAATACATGGAAGCGCATTCGGTATCGCGTCTGATCGGTGCGCCTCCGGGCTATGTTGGCTTCGATCAGGGTGGCTTGCTGACCGAGCAGATCGTCAAGCATCCGCACAGCGTGCTCCTGCTCGACGAGATTGAAAAGGCACATCCGGATGTCTACAACGTCCTGTTGCAGATCATGGATCGTGGCGCGTTGACCGACACCAATGGGCGCGAAGCCAACTTCAAGAATGTGATCGTCGTGATGACGACGAATGCCGGCGCACAAACGGCAGCGCGTCGAACAATCGGCTTTGTTGATCAGAACCATTCATCAGATGCCATGGAAGTCATCCGCAAGGCGTTCTCGCCGGAGTTCCGCAATCGTCTCGATGCGATCGTGCAATTCGGTGCGCTCGATTTCGAGCACATCCTGCGCGTGGTCGACAAGTTCCTCATTGAGCTTGAAGTCCAGTTGCAGGAGAAACACGTCTCGCTCGACATCGATGCCGACGCCCGTCGCTGGCTCGCCGAAAATGGGTTCGACCCGCATATGGGTGCACGACCGATGGCTCGCGTCATTCAGGACAACATCAAACGCGCGCTCGCCGATGAGCTGCTGTTTGGCAAACTCGCCGATGGCGGCAAGGTTCGCTTGTCCGTGCGCGATGGCAAGCTCAAGGTCGAAACGGAAGAAGCGGAGAAGCTGCCGGCTGTTGTTGAATAGTCAGTGCGTGTCAAAACAATGCGAATCGCTCCAATCATTGCGATTCTTTTGGTTGGGCTGCCATTGAGCGGCAGCCCGACAGAACCATTGCGCAGCGCCCGCTCAATGTTCAAGGGCGTCGAGCTATACAGCTGGACCAATTCTGTAGATGGCTCGGCGCTCTACTCCATTTGTCAGGGTACCAACCGCACCAAGATTCTGGTTGAAATAATTGACGAATGCCGGTTGTTCCACGATGTGCCCTCACTCAAGGCATACCTGGCAGGCTTGGCTGTTGGAGAGAGCGTCTTCTGGAGCATCCCGTATCCGGACCTGGCACTTCCACCAGCGGCGGTTGTGCGCGAAATCGTAGAGTTCGCAGCTGCGCACCAGGTAAGCTTGTTCGTGGCAGAGTAGTGCCCAGGCCATCCGGGCTGTCGCACTAACCCCCTCGTCATTTGTCGAGTTTGGCGGCAACTCAAGGTGTATAGTGCTTTCGGCAGGGAAGAAAATGAAAAAAGTTCTAAACGTCGGGGGCAATACAAAAGAGATTCCGTTACCACCTCAGTATGCCGAGTTCGAGCATTTGCTGCTGGATATCGACCCCAAAGGTTCGCCAGACATTGTTTGTGATGCGCGTACGCTCAAGACCCTTGATGGCAAACAGTTTGATGCCATCTATTGCTCCCACAATCTCGAGCACTACTACAGGCATGATGTGAAGAATGTCTTGTCGGGATTCCTGCACGTATTGAAGGACGGCGGATTTGCCGAAATCATCGTGCCAGACATCCATGAGGTAATGCGGGTCACCATCGAGCGTGGATTGGATATCGATGATGTTTTATACACTTCGCCTGCTGGGCCGATCATGGTCTCAGACGTTATTTATGGATACAGCGTTGAAATCGAGCGGAGTGGGCAAGATTTTTTCGCCCACAAGACCGGTTTTACAAAAAAATCCTTGATAGAGGCTGTGCGCAACGCAGGGTTCGAGAAAATATTTTGTGGCGCAGGTGATCTCGAAATTAGCGCTTTGGCTTTCAAGGGCACCCCTGACCAAGCTACGCTTGCACTTTTTGGGATTCCTGGTATCTGAGTCGCGCGCAATTGTTGAGTCCTGGTCGGAAATTGGGCGGCAGGTCGACAATTCGAAATCGTCCGTCACAAGTTCCGAGCTTGATTCGGATCTTGGTCTACGCGCTTGATGGTGCTCTTGTTCTTCTTGGCGGAGTAGTTCGGTGGAAGGTTTTGAAAATATGCCAAGAGCAAAAACCAAGTCGATCGCCTTCCCTCCCTCTGCGGGGATGACAATTCAGCTGTGTGCCGTTGCTGCTTCCGGTTTCCGACGACCTGTAAAGCCTGTATTTGACTGACAGCGATGTGATCGCGCCAATATCCACTTTCGAGAACGAGCATCTCAGATAAGGCAAGTTTCGCAAGAAGCCTGAACCGCAACGCGTCGTTGCCTTGACCCAAGGTCGTTTTGCGTTCAGGGTAAAAGGGACTTCTGCTGGATATCTCATGCCGACCGAACCCGCCGTGTTTGATGAAATGGGCTGGCCAGACCAGATCCGTCCACCGTATGCGTTGGTCGATGCCTGGTTGAAATCAATCCCTGCCGAGCAGCTGGCTCTGAAGCGTCGTGAAGCCGAAGTCTTGTTTCGACGCATTGGCATTACCTTTGCGGTTTATACCGAGGGCGGCGATCCAGAACGCCTGATTCCATTTGATCTGATTCCCCGCGTGATGGCACAAGCGGAATGGCAGAGCTTGAGCAAGGGGCTCGAGCAGCGCACGCGCGCGCTAAATGCCTTCATCCATGATGTCTACCATGATCGCGAAATCCTCAGGGCGGGTCGGATCCCCGAGCGGCTCGTGTTGAACAATCCACAGTTTCTGCCCGAGATGGTAGGCCAGGATCTGCCGCACAATGTCTACTCCCATATCGCCGGAATCGACATGGTGCGCACCGGACCGGATGAGTATTACGTGCTCGAAGACAATTGCCGCACCCCTTCCGGGGTCTCGTACATGGTCGAGAACCGCGAAGTGATGATGCGACTATTCCCCGAAATTTTCCGGCGCGCCGGTGTGGCTCCGGTGGCGCACTATCCTGATGAATTGCTGCAGACGCTGCGCTCGGTGGCGCCACCGAATTGCCCGGGTGAACCGACGGTTGTCCTGCTCACCCCCGGAATCCACAACAGCGCCTACTATGAGCACGCATTTCTTGCTGACGAGATGGGCATCGACCTGGTCGAAGGTGCGGATCTGCTGGTCAAGAATGAAATCTGCTACATGCGCAGCACCAGTGGATTGACCCGCGTCGATGTGATCTATCGGCGTATCGATGATGACTACATCGATCCGCTCGTGTTCAAGCCCGAGTCGATGCTCGGAGCGCCGGGACTGCATTTTGCTTCACGAGCCGGCAACCTCACCTTGGCCAATGCGATCGGCGCCGGCATTGCTGATGACAAGGCCGTCTATATCCATGTGCCCGAGATGATTCGATTTTATCTCGGTGAGGAACCGCTGCTGCAGAACGTACCCACCCATGATTGCAGCAAGCCCGAAGACCTCGCTTATACCCTTGCCCATATCAATGAACTCGTCGTCAAGGCGGTTCATGGTTCAGGCGGTTACGGCATGCTGGTTGGGCCGCACGCGAGCCGCGACGAAACCGCGACTTTTGTCGCTCAGCTCAAGGCGCGACCACACGAATACGTGTCGCAGCCGACTCTGGCCTTGTCGACGGTGCCAACGTTTGTCGAATCGGGCATCGCGCCTCGGCATGTCGATCTTCGCCCGTTCGTTCTCAGTGGCGCAGAAATCCGCATCGTTCCGGGAGGTTTGACCCGGGTGGCTCTGCGTGACGGTTCGCTGGTCGTCAACTCATCACAGGGAGGCGGCACCAAAGATACCTGGGTGCTGGAACGCTGATGCTTGCACGTACCGCTTCGAGTTTGTTCTGGCTGGCACGCTACATGGAGCGTGCCGATTACCTTGCGCGACTGTTGCAGGTTGCCGGTCACATGAGCGCCGTTCGCGTCGATGCCGAAGGCAGCAGCGAGTGGGATTCGGCCATTGTCGCAGCCGGTTGTCATGAGGAATTCTATCAAAAGTACGAAGTCGCGAACGCCGAGAACGTCTTCTCTTACCTGGCTTTTGATCGCGACAACCCCTCGTCGATCGCCAACTGCATTGAAACCTCGCGTCGCAATGCCCGCGCCGTTCGCACTGCGTTGACCAGCGACATGTGGGAAGCGGTAAACGGGAGCTGGATGGAGCTCCGCGATTTCGATCCGTTGGCCATGAGTGAGGATCGACAGTCCGAGTTTCTTGATTGGGTCAAGGCTCGTACCAGCCTCGTGCATGGTGTTTACTCCAACACGATGCTGCGCCGTGACGGATTCCACTTCACCCGCATCGGACAATTTCTTGAACGCGCCGACAATACCGCGCGCTTGCTTGATGTGAAGTACCACGTGCGTCTGCCGAGCGCACAGGATGTTGGCGGTGTCATCGACTATTACCAGTGGCTGGCGATTCTGCGTGTAGTAGGTGCGCGAAGAGCCTATCGCGTGCTTTTCAAAGGGCAGGTTGAACCGGCCCAGGTTGCCGAGTTGCTGATCCTGCGCCCGGAATTTCCCCGCTCGCTGGTGTTCTGTTTCGAGCAGATCAGCCTGAATCTCGATGCCATCGTCGCGCATGATCCAGCACTCAGTTCGGAAAGCAAACGCATCGCGCACTCGCAATATGCGGCCTTGCGCTTTGGTCGGATTGATCAAATCATCGAACGAGGATTGCACGAATACCTCAGTGAACTGGTCGAATGTTGCGAACGGCTTGGCGATGAGATCGCAAAAGGTCATTTGTTCTGATGCGCTTGTCGATTCGGCATCGAACCCAGTATCACTATGCCGAACCAGCGCTGCGCGTGACTCAGGCATTACGTCTCTGGCCGGCCGCAGTCGACGGTTTGAAAGTGTTCGAGTGGCGTGTATTGGTCGATGGTCGACCG
>JBBQTY010000195.1:0-7427 GCA_038234445.1 Lysobacterales bacterium | reverse complement strand
TGATGCACGGCGAAGTCACCGATCCCACTACCGACATATTCGATCGCGAACACATCTTCATTGAAACCCAGCTCAAGCCAACGCTGCATGAGTTTCCTGAACTACGCGTCGTCCTCGAACACATCACTACCCGCGACGCCGCGGAGTTTATTGAACGAAGTGACTTCCGAGTTGCGGCGACGATCACCGCGCATCACTTATTGCTCAATCGCAATCATCTGTTCACCGGCGGCATTCGACCTCATCACTATTGCTTGCCGGTGCTGAAACGGGAAATCCACCGGCAAGCCTTGCTGGAAGCAGCAACCGAAGGCGACCCGCGGTTCTTTCTTGGCACGGACAGTGCGCCTCATGCACGGCATGCCAAGGAGTCGGCATGTGGCTGTGCTGGCGTCTATTCAGCACACAATGCGATCGAACTCTACGCCGAAGCCTTCGACTCGGTCGGCAGACTCGATCGGCTCGAAGCGTTTGCCAGCCACCATGGTGCGGATTTTTACGGACTGACACGAAACCAAGATCGTATTACCTTGCAACGACGCGCACAGCGCGTTCCGAAGGAATTACCCTTTGGTGATGACCACATCGTGCCACTTCGCGCCGGCGAGGACGTAGCTTTCTCGATTGTGAATTGACGGCGTTACTTCACCTGGCAGGGTAGCCAAGGCGATAACTTCCGCTTTCCATTTCGATGCTGTCCCTGCAACCCGCACAGAGCTTCGTGATGCGACTTTCGAGCATCTGTCGTCTGAAGAACTATCCAGGCCGAAGATGAAAAAAAGCCCCGCAAATTGCGGGGCCTGAGCTTCAGTCACAACCAGAAGTTACAGCGAGCGGTTGTACTCGTCGACGGCCTTCTCCGCTTCGTCCTTGGCGAGGCCGTAGCGTTCCTGGATTTTTCCGGAGAGATATTTGCCGTTGCCTTCCAAAACATCAAGGTCATCGTTGGTGAGCTTGCCCCACTTTTCCTGGATGCTGCCCTTGAGTTGCTTCCACTTACCTTGAATACGGTCTTCGTTCATGGGTTTGATCTCCTGTTGGGGTTGCTGAAACTGCGAGTTGTTTCAGTTGGGATCAGCTTGCCGACCGCAGCATGCATATAAAATAAACAAGCGCATTTCCGCGCAAAAGGCGTTCAGGAAATCGCAATGGACATGAATCTATCGACGGGTTTGATTCAGGCGACCGCGCGCTCGCGACGAATAAGATAGAGCCCACTCGCGATGATGACGGCGGCTCCCAGCAGCATCATGCGATCCGGCGTGGTGTGCCAGATCAACCAATCGAAACCAATGCCCCAGACCAATGCGGTGTAGTCAAAAGGCGCGACAATCGAGGCGTCGCTGTGCTTGAAGGCTTCGGTGATCGCGTACTGACCCAATGCTCCGCTAATCGCCAGGGTGAGCAAGATAGGCCAATGCTCCGAGTGTACTTGGACCCAATTGCGCCAGGCTAATGCAACTGCAAAAAGGGTCAGCAAACTGATCATCCAGAACACCATGCTTTGGGTTGATTCGGTTCGTCCAAGCACACGAACGGTGATGGCAGACAACGCGTAGCTCACGGCCGCAACAAGCACCGCGGCGCTGCCAAGATTCGACATGCGTGCCGCATCAGGTCGAAGGACAACCAGTACACCCGCAAGCCCGGTTAAAATGGCCACCCAGCGCCGCCAACCGACGCGCTCGCCCAAGAGCGGAAAAGCCAAGGCGGTAACCAGCAATGGCGCAACAAAGAACAACGAATACGCTTCGGCGAGCGGCAAGTCACGCAGGGCGAATGCAAATGATGACAGCATCAGCACGGCGAGCACGCCGCGGAGCAGATGCAAATGCCATCGCCGCGAGCGAACCCGGGCAAATCCGCTGGTCAAGGCAATCCATAACAACACCAGCGGCAACGAGGTCAATCCGCGCAGTGCGGCAACTTGCATCGCCGGATAGTGCGGTGAAAGCAGCTTTAGGCAGACATCCATCAGCGAAAACGCGACTACCGCGCCTAGCATGAAGATGATCCCGCGAAGATTGGAAGTTTCCGAATTCGACATCGACGGATCATCAACAAGGTCACCGAACTACGCAAGCACCCGTTTGCGAAGAGTTGTGCACCCGACGGCGACTATTGGCGGTATGCTGACCCGATGAAAAATCCAGTAGCGCGCTCAATCTTTTTCCCGATGATTTTGTTACTGCTCGCTGCGTGTGGGTCCGTGGCGACACGGATTGAGCAACCCGTCGAGTTACCCGAAGCGCCCCCGCAAGTGACCAGAGATTCGCATTACGAGCCGAGCATCGAACGAGGCCCGGACTATATCAACGCGCTTCGCGCAGCAGCAGCACCTTTGCAACCTCTCGTTACAGAAGGCAAGAATGAGCGCGGTGACCAGCGCGAATTGGCATCAAAGGGATTTGTGCGGATCGGCAAAGGACATTACGCTGTGGACGACGAAGCGTCGGTGAGTGATGCCATCGAACTCGGAAAAACCATTGGCGCCGACCAGGTATGGCTGTACCGCGATCATCTCGTCGAAGAGAACCAGAACTCGCCCGAGCAACTTCTTGCCGCCTACTACGTGCGTTTCAAGCTGTTGTTTGGCGCAACCTTTCGCAATTTGACCGCGAAAGAACGTGAAACCCTGGAAGTCGATGGCGGCGTGCAGATCGGCTCGGTGGTTGGAAAAACTCCCGCTTCAGAGGCCAACCTGTTGGCAGGTGACTACGTGATCGCTGTCAACGGAACGCAGATAGTCGATCGCGGACAGTTCCAGGAGCTGCTAAAGAAAGAAGCGGGCAATACGGTCACCCTTAAGATCATCCGCAATCATCAGCGAAGCGACCGCATGGTCCGACTAGGCGCGATGCCTCAAGTAATCAAGTAAACACGCACGCAATGGTTGGTTGGTTGGTTGGCAAGCTAGTTGGGCGCGAACATCGATGCGCCTGCAATCTGTTATTCCTTCCGGCCTGGCCACGCAATCTGCACTTTGCGATCGTTCATGACGCAATCACGCAAGTACAGGTTTATCAGACTTTGATAAGGGAGCCCAGCTTCGTCGGCCATGCCTTTAAAGTAGGTCACGACGTCGACTGACAGGCGCATCGAGACTGGCTTTTTGAGCTTGGCTGCGTAGGGATTCCTGCGCGAATTCATTGTTGAGAGATCGTATTCGGCTTTCATGACGGTTACTGCTCGTAGAATGAACTTTCTTGTTTCGTCGCTTTCCGCGCGGAAATGATACGGATCAGGTCGCCCTCGCGGCGCTCGCAGTGACAAACCAAAAGCAAGTGCGCGGCGCTACTCATACCCAGCATGAGGAATCGATCCTCACTAGCGGAATGCGGCTTGTCGTAAAACTGAACGGCAAACTCGTCATAGAAAACGGTTTGAGCGTCCTCAAAGGAAACACCGTGCTTCCTGAGGTTTGCTGCCGCCTTGACCGCATCCCATTCAAACTCAATCATATTTACATTGTATGGACGGAGGACATACTTGCAAGTGCCGCGCGCATTTGGCTCGGTGGCACCCAACCGGCAGAACATTCATTCATTTAGGTTTTCGCGCTATCAGGAACATCCATTGGATTCGAGGCTGCGTTGCGATAGCTCAAAAGTGCTGTTGGTCCTGATCAAGATGGAATTCCTGGTTATACGGTCACGGCAGGTTCTGCCAAACCCAAAACGCTGGACCCGCGCTCTATTGCCGCGGTGCCGCTGCGTGCAAGCTCAAGAATTTTCGTAATGCCGGCAAGTTCGGCCAGAACAGCGCTGATATGTGCGCCGCGACCGGTGAACTGGAGTACGCGGGTCGAGTCGCTCTCATCGAGAATGATGCCGTAGTTGAGTTCGGTGAAGCGCGCGATCGATGCCGCGTTGGTCGCCGTCGCCGCAACCTTGACGACGAGCAGCTCGCATTCGAGATGATCGCTGCTGGTCAGATCGGCAATCTCGAGTACGTCGATGTATTTGCGCGATTGCTTGATGATCTGCGCAATGACTGCGTCATCGCCGAAGGTCACCATGGTCAATCGCGAGACTTGCGGATCATGCGTCGCAGCCACGGTCAGCGAATCGATGTTGTAGCCGCGCGCTGAAAACATGCCGGCAACACGAGCGAGCGCACCGGCTTCGTTCTGCAACAGCATTGAAATGATGTGGCGCATCAAAACATCTCCACGGGGCCGGATTCTTCCGCAATGGCGGCATCGCGTGAGGCGATGTGTTCGCCCGTGATCATCTGCGCGTAGCTTGCACCTGGGCCAACCATCGGATAGACGCAGGCATCCGGGTCGATCATCACTTCGAGGAACGCCGGGCCATCGAAGGCGATGAATTCGGCAATCACCCGCGGCAGGTCTTCGACCCGATCAAGTCGCACCGCGAACGGAAAACCATCAGCCTCGGCGGCCTTGATGAAGTCTTTCTTGTGCAGGCTCTTGTCAGTCGCAGAAAAACGGCCCTTGAAGAAAAGTTTCTGCCACTGCCTGACCATGCCGTCGCCACAGTTGTTGAGCACAACCACCTTGATCGGCAAGTTGTAAGTGGTCACGGTTTCGAGTTCGCCAATATTCATGCGAATGCTGGCGTCACCATCGATATCGATGACGGTCAGATCGCGCCTCGCGAACTGTGCGCCAATCGCTGCCGGCAGACCGAAGCCCATCGTGCCCATCGAACCTGACGTCAGCCAGCGCCGCGGTTCGGTAAAGTCAAAATACTGCGCGGCCCACATCTGGTGCTGACCGACACCGGTGCAGACAATCGCATTGCCCCGCGTGATGCGGTTGATTTCTTCAATCACTGCATACGGCTGTATCAGCGCGCTGTTGCGATCGTAGTTCAATGCATGCGTTTTCTTGAGATCTGCAATATGCGTATGCCAGTCGACGTACGTGCCCTGCCCGTTCGGATCGAAGCCGATTTCGACGGCCTGTCTGCGCATCGCGTCTAGCGCCTCGGAAAGATCGCCGAGATGATGCCAGTCAACGCATTTGACCTTGTCGATCTCGGCCGGATCGATATCGAAATGGGCGATGAAGCGCGCTTGCTCGGCAAACTGCTTTGGCACGCCGGCAACGCGATCATCGAAGCGCGCTCCGACGGCAACAAGAAAATCGCAATCGACGACTGCATAGTTCGCATAAGCCGTGCCATGCATACCAAGCATGTGCAGCGACAATGCTTCAGTCGTGTCGCTGGCACCGAGCCCCATCAGTGTTGTCGTTACCGGGATGCCAAAGGCTTTGGAAAATTCACGCAACGCACGCGTCGCCTCGCCAGCGATGACGCCACCGCCGACATACAGCAACGGTCGACGCGCCTTGCTCAATGCGCTCAGAAATGCGGTGGCTTCCAGCACTCCAAGTCGTGAACTCGTGACCGCGCGCAGTCGCGTGCGATAGCCCGAGATCGGCAGGCAACTCGAACCCGAGAAAATCAATTCGGCATTCTGTACATCTTTCGGAATATCAACGACGACGGGACCCGGTCGACCGCTGCGTGCGATCTCAAACGCGGTTCGCAAGGTTGCCTCAAGCTGGTTCGCATCAGTGACCAGCATCACGTGCTTCGCGCAGGAGCCCATGATGCTGCTGATCGGTGCTTCCTGAAATGCATCGGTGCCGATCGCCGCGGTGGGCACCTGGCCACAAATGACGACAATCGGAATTGAATCGGCCATCGCATCGCGGACCGGGGTCACGGTGTTGGTAGCCCCTGGCCCCGATGTCACCAAGGCAACACCGACCCTGCCCGAGGCGCGAGCATAGCCTTGCGCCATGAAGCCCGCGCCCTGCTCGTTGGCCGGCACAATCAACGGCAGTGGCTCGCTGCCGTCCGCATTGAGATGATCATGGTTGAAGCGGAATACGGCGTCGTAGACCGGCAGGATGGCGCCTCCGGAATAACCGAAAATCACCCCTACGCCTTCGTCGGCCAGCACCTGCACAACGATATCCGCACCGCTCATGCGCGCACCGGCAAGCGGGTGCCTCCCGTTTTCGTTCATGGTTTCGGATCGTTCCTGCAACATCGCATTCATGGGTGCATCTCCGGTAATTCGCGCAAGGAAAGTCTGATTTCCCTCAACCGTTCGTCCTGAGCCTGTCGAAGGACGGCTCCAATTTGGTGAGCAATCGCGGCAACTTCCGCTCATGGTTCGACAGGCTCACCACGAACGGAAGTTGATCAGATTTTCTTGAAATCCAACTCGCAACTGATCACGCCGGTTCGTTGAGCCAGGTCATTTTCTTGCGCAACTCTGCACCGACCTTTTCGATCGGATGGTCGAGATCAGCCTGCTTGAGGCGCTTGTAGTTCGGCAGCCCGGCCTTGTATTCCGCGGTCCAGTTTTTCGCGAACGTACCGTCCTGGATTTCGGTCAGGATCGTTTTCATTCGCTCCTTGGTTCCTGCATCGATGATGCGAGGGCCGCTGACATAGTCGCCGTACTGGGCTGTCTCCGAGACATAGGTGAGCATCTTGGTGATGCCGCCCTGATAGAGCAGATCGACGATCAGCTTCAGTTCGTGAAGGACTTCGTAGTAGGCGATCTCGGGCCGATAGCCGGCCTCGACAAGGGTCTCGAAGCCCTTGAGCACGAGTTCGCTCGCGCCGCCGCAAAGTACCGCCTGCTCACCGAACAAATCTGTCTCGGTCTCTTCCTTGAAGTCGGTTTCTATCAACAAGGCACGTGCACCGCCGAGTCCGGCCGCATAGGCTTTGGCGAGATCAGTAGCTTTGCCGCTGGTGTCCTGGAACGTGGCATACAGGCATGGCACGCCGCGGCCAATCTCGAATTCGGTACGCACGAGATGCCCAGGCCCTTTCGGTGCGACGAGGATCACATCAATGTCACTGCGCGGCACGATGGTTTTGAAGTGCACGTTGAATCCGTGCGCAAACAGCAGCGCGGCGCCGGCCTTGATGTTCGGTTCGATGACATCGGTGTAAAGCTGCGGCTGGACCATATCGGGTGTCAGTACAGCCACCAGATCCGCACCCTTTACCGCGTCTTCGGGCGACAACACGGTGACGCCGTCGGCCTTGGCCTTGAGCGCAGTAGGGCCACCTGGGCGCAGACCGACGACGACATCGAGACCGGAGTCGCGCAGGTTCAGGACATGCGATCGGCCCTGGCTGCCATAGCCAAGTACCGCGATGCGGGCGTTCTTCAGGGCTTCGGTGGTGACAGTTGCGGACATGCTGCGGGACTCCAGTGAATGAAAGAAAATGAGACGAAAAGATCAGGGAGAAGTGACGGCACCCTTGGCAGCTGAGCCGACCAAAGTTGCGTATTTGGCAAGAACACCACGAGTAACTTTTGGTGCAGGCGCGATCCAGTTGAGACGACGCGCATCGAGATCGGCATCGGTTTCGATGACCCGGCGCGCCGCGTCGATAACGATGCGATCACCATCTTTCAGCAGAGCA
>JBBQTY010000194.1:0-7466 GCA_038234445.1 Lysobacterales bacterium | reverse complement strand
TTCTCGCGATGTCCTCAATCTGGCCTCTGGTCGGCACTTTGCTCTTTCGTATCCCGAATCCCTAATCTCGAATCCCTTCGTATGAGCACCCTCCACCAAGACAAGATCCTCATCCTCGATTTCGGTGCGCAATACACGCAGCTGATTGCGCGGCGTATTCGCGAGATAGGTGTGTATTGCGAGATCTGGGCGTGGGATCATGATCCTTCCGAGATCGTCGCGTATGGGGCGAAAGGCATTGTGCTTTCGGGTGGCCCCGAATCGACCACCCTGCACGGCGCACCCAAGGCGCCTCAGGAAGTTTTTGATGCCGGCGTGCCGATCCTTGGCATTTGCTACGGCATGCAGACCCTCGCTGCGCAGCTCGGTGGCTCGACTGAAGCAGCTGATGCGCGTGAGTTCGGTCACGCTGAAGTCGAGGTCGTAGCCAAAGACGCATTGCTGCATGGACTCAATGATCATCCGGACCAGCCGCCACGACTCAATGTATGGATGAGTCATGGTGATCACGTCGCCACTGCACCTCCCGGTTTCGTAGTTACCGCGCGCACCGATCGCATCCCGGTTGCGGCGATGGCCAATCCGGATAAGCGTTGGTTCGGCGTGCAGTTCCATCCTGAAGTCACGCATACGCGACAGGGCGAAGCCCTGCTGCGCCGCTTCGTCGCTGACATCTGCGGCTGCCGCACCTTGTGGACGGCGGCGAATATCATTGACGACCAGATTGGCCGCGTGCGCGAGATGGTCGGATCGGATGAAGTCATTCTCGGCCTCTCCGGTGGGGTCGATTCTTCCGTTGTCGCCGCGTTGCTGCATCGCGCGATCGGCGAACAGCTGACTTGCGTCTTTGTCGATACCGGCCTGCTGCGCTGGCAGGAAGGCGATCAGGTCATGGCGATGTTCGCCGACGAGGCCGACAAAGGCGGCATGGGCATCAAGGTCATCCGCGTCAACGCGGCAGACCGCTACTTCAGCGCACTAAAAGGCGTCAGCGACCCGGAGGCCAAGCGCAAGATCATCGGCAACCTGTTCATCGAGATCTTCGATGAGGAGTCCTCGAAACTCGCCAATGCGCGCTGGCTCGCGCAAGGCACGATCTATCCCGACGTCATCGAATCGGCTGGCAGCGGCACCGGCAAGGCGCATGTGATCAAGAGTCATCACAATGTGGGTGGCTTGCCTGAGCACATGAAGCTGGGTCTGATTGAGCCGCTGCGGGAGTTGTTCAAGGACGAGGTCCGCCGTCTCGGTTTGGAGCTCGGTCTGCCGCGCATGATGGTCTATCGCCATCCATTTCCCGGTCCGGGGCTTGGTGTGCGTATCCTCGGCGAGGTCAAACGCGAATACGCCGAACTGCTCGCGCGTGCTGACGCGATCTTCATTGAGGAGCTGCGCAAAGCCGAGCTCTACGACAAGACCAGTCAGGCGTTCGCCGTATTCCTGCCGGTCAAATCGGTTGGCGTCGTTGGTGACGCGCGCGCCTACGAATGGGTGATTGCTCTGCGTGCCGTTGAGACGATCGACTTCATGACCGCCCACTGGGCACACCTGCCATACGATTTCCTTGGGCTTGTCTCCAACCGCATCATCAACGAACTCCGAGGTATCTCGCGCGTCGTCTACGACATCAGCGGCAAGCCCCCCGCGACGATTGAGTGGGAGTAGGCGTGGACGTTGTACCGGCAGTCGATTTTTCTGCCGACGATGCACGCTGGATGCAGCGCGCTCTTGAACTCGCGGCGCATGCACGCGACGCATACAGTGAGGTGCCGGTGGGTGCCGTGCTGGTTGTCGATGAGCAGGTGATCGGAGAAGGTTGGAATCGCAATATCACGCTCAACGATCCGACCGCACATGCCGAGATTCTTGCTTTGCGAGCAGCGGGGCAGAGGGTCGGCAATTACCGTTTTCCAGGTTCGACCTTGTATGCCACGCTGGAGCCTTGCGCGATGTGTGCGATGGCGCTGGTGCATGCGCGCGTTTCACGCGTTGTGTACGCGGCGTCAGATCCGAAGACCGGCGCGGCCGGCAGCGTGTTCGATACACTGATCTCGCCGTTGCACAACCATCGCATCGACGTTGCAGCCGGATTGTTTGCAGAAGAAAGCGGTTTGATGCTGCGCGAATTCTTCCGCAGTCGTCGCTGATCAATCAATCGCGCGACGGAAATCAAGGTCGAATCGTGTGCCCGCGGTAAGCGCATGGAGGCGCATGTTGGTGATACGGATCGGTGCGCCCGGTTCCACTTCGGCGGCGTTCGAGTCGGCCATTTCGCTGGGGTCGATCAAGGTAACGCCGCCGCTGCCGATCACTTCCAGCACGTTGTCCGGGCCAATCACGGCAACGGTTGAGGCATCAATGCCGAGACCCAGTGCAAACGGGTTGAGCGCGAGTGCCGCGAGCAGGCGTCCAAGACGATCACTCGCATGGCCGCCTTGATCGATGACGACACGATTGGTCAGGCCGAGCCCTGGCGCAAGTGTCGCGCTGCCAACGCGTGGCGTTGGGCCCGCTGTTCCCGAGGCGAGCATATGCTCACAAAGTACGGCTGCTCCCGCACTGATGCCGCACACGGCCATGCCGCTGGCGTTGCGCCGGCGCAGCAGGCGAGCCAGCGTGCTGCCGCCAATCAAGGTGCTGAGCTTGAGCGGTTGTTCGGCGTTGAGGATGATCATGTCCGCTTGCTCGACGAGATCGAGCAAGCGGCGGTCTTCGGCATCGGCACGCGAGCGTAGAGCGTGACGATACAGTTGTGAACTTCCCGCTGCGGTCAGCATCGCCTCAAGCTCGATATCGTCATCGTCGGATTTGTCGAGCGCAGAAATCAGGATAATGCGCGGCGCATCGCCCACCTGGCCGATGAGCCGCGCCAGAAGAATCGGCGTGCGCTGGTTTGCCGGCAATTCTCCACAGGCAATAATGGCTCCGCGATTTCGTTCGGGGGCGAGTTTGGCTGGCACGTTCGACTCTGCGCTATTGAAATTCGATAGTACACCGAAGGCTTGCCGGGTGATGGCCAAGCCCCGCAATGCTCACTCAATCGGAGCTGGTGAGCGCTTCGGATTCAGTCTCGCCCGTGACATCCTGCACGCAGCCGATCACATCGCCGTTTGCAGACGCTCGATCCAATGCACGCACTCGAATCTTCACTTGGCGGCGGCGACCAATGGCGGTGGTGATGCGTGCCGTGATTTCCGTGGTTTCTTCGGATTTCGCCGCTTCCAGCGCCTGGCGCAGGCGGCGTTGATCCATTCCGCTGAAGTGGCTGAGCATGCGGTCGCGCGACACCGGTGTCGACATTGGTACGTCGAAGATTGAATGCATTTGAGACGACCAGATCATTCGTTCCGTGCCCGACACGAGTTGCCAGGCACCAAGGTTGGTCAAGAACTGCGCATGGGCGAAAAGTGAAGCATCCTGTTTGATTGGCGTGACATCCGCGAAGATCGAAACCACATGATCGGCTTCGCGGGTGTCCGTAGCGAATCGCGGTACGGCCGTGATTGAAAGCCATCGCGTACCATGCCCACTCGGAGATTTGAGGCCGTAGATCGCCGCTTCGGTGGATTTGCCGGTCTTCATTGCTCGTGACCAAGGCAGCGCGTCATTGCGCATCGCCCAACCGTTTTCATCGACGAAATGCCAATCATCGAGTTGATCCGAGCGCAGCGCGAGCAGATCCGGTTCGCTCATTTGCAGGATTCGGCAAGCCGCCGGATTGCATGAGACGAAATGACCCATCCGATTGCGGACAACCACGCCTTTGTCCATCTCGCGCATGAGTTGACGAAGCTCGGCTTCCGATTGATGCAATTGCGCATGCTCGCGTTCACGTGGACCGAGATCGCGCGTAGAAACGATGATGCGTTGCTGCTGACCATCGAGATAGCACCGCGCGTTCAATTCGAGGGCTGATTTCACGCCGTCGGCATGACAAATCGTCGATGAGCGGATCTGCCCGGCGTCCTGATCCGAACTCTGCTGCAATTGCAACAGGAAGTCATTGTCAATTTCAGGAAAGAGATTGAAGAATGATCGTTCGATCAGGTCATTTCGATCCAGGCCGAGCAATCGACAGGCACTCGCATTGACATCCAGGGTGCGACCGCTGTCGTCGTGAATCGTGATCGCATCAGGAACGGCATCGATCAAGGCACGGTAGCGGTTGGCGATCGTAGCGGTGACGCCACGAAGCTCACGATGGCTGGACATCGCCTCATCGACCAGCAGGCGCAGGACAGGATCCGTTTCAGCACGCGCAACAAACTCGCCGAGCTGCATCCAAACATCCATTTCGGGCGCAGCTGCCTGCGTCGGAAGGCTCACCGTCGGCGGAGAAGAATCCGGTTTCTCGATCATTGCGTGAATCCCTTTCACGTGTTCCCTGAGGCTGTATCACTCTCGCCTGTCGGGCGAGGATAGCATCGCTCGCCGACGACTCCTACTGACTGGCGCGCGCGACCTTGCTGGAAGTCTCGCGCCCAAGCTGCCTGGAAAGCCAGAGGCCGGTGTCGATGAGTTTGCCGAGATCAATACCGGTGGCGATGCCCATGCCTTCGAGCATGTAGACGACATCCTCGCTGGCCACATTGCCGGTAGCCCCTTCTGCATATGGGCAACCACCAGTCCCCGAAACCGCACTGTCGACCACAGCCACACCATCCTCAAGGCAAGCCAGCACGTTGGCCAAGGCCTGGCCGCGGGTGTCATGGAAGTGCACGGCCAATGCGCTGATGGGTACTTCGCCTGCAACCGCTCGCAGCATTTCGCGGGCCTTGCGTGGTGTGCCGATGCCGATGGTGTCACCGAGCGAAATTTCATAGCAACCCAAAGCGTGCATGCGCGCAGCGACGCGTACGACATCGCTCAATGGGACCTCACCTTGATACGGGCAGCCGAGCACGGTGGATACATAGCCGCGAACGCGCACGCCATCTGTGCGAGCTTTTTCGAGGATCGGCGCAAAGCGCTGTATCGATTCATCGATCGAAGCATTGATATTCTTGCGGTTGAAGGCTTCCGACGCGGCCGAAAAGATAGCGACTTCCTCGGCGCCGACCGCGCGCGCGCGATCGTAACCTTGTTCATTCGGCACGAGAACCGGGTAGCTGATTCCGGCGCGCTTTTCGATGCCGCTGAAAACTTCGGCCGCGTCAGCGAGTTGCGGTACCCAATTCGGACTGACAAAGCTGGTCGCTTCGATCGTGCGCAGACCCGCCTGTGACAAACGGTTGATCAATTCGATCTTGGTTGCCGCCGGAATGATCACTTTCTCATTCTGCAATCCATCGCGCGGCCCGACCTCGACGATGCGCACGCTGTTGGGCATACGACTCATGATGACTTGCCGGCGCGTCGAGCACTGCGTCGCCGTTCGTATTCTTCAAGGCTCAACTTGATGCGTCGGACATCCGCGCCTGGCTTGTCCTCGAAGATCTTCTGCGTGCGCAGGATTTCGAGAACCTTCGCGCGATCGCCGCGGACGTACACGTGAAGCTCCTTGCTGGCGTTGTCGACGGTGCCGTCGAGAATGTCATCGATGACCAGATGCGCAGTGCGTTTCGAATCAACCTGCCAGATGCGCAGGCGATCATGATCAACTTGGTAGCGTGCAATGAAAAATGATTTCGCAGGCGCCGGCTTGATGCCGTGAACCGGATCAAGCTTGACTACTTCGCCAAGCTGGCTGTCGACGACCACCACATAATCTTGTCCACGATCATGCACGTAGTTGACCGGAATATGGATCTGTTTCGGCGAGCCATCCTTCTCAGGGCGTTCAAGCATGAAAAAGCGGCATTCCTGATCGACCATGAAGGCAAGTTCATCAGGCTCGTCGGATGAGGCATCCGCCGAAGCATCGACCCAAAGCCCTTTCCAGTTTGGATCACAAGCGACAATTTCGTCGCCAGGTGTGGATTCGAAACGTGTCTCGGTGCAAGCGCCGAGGGAAACAAAGGCGCATAGTGCCAAAATCCATCGAATCTTCATTCACAAGCCTCCAGTCGTACGAGTACCGCATCAGCATCGACGAAATCGCCAGCGACTGCCTGGATCGCCTCAATGCGGCCGGCGCGTGGCGAACGCAAGGTGAGCTCCATCTTCATGGCTTCCATGACCAGCAGCTCATCGCCCTCGCCAACTTTATCGCCCAGCTTGGCCTTGACTACAACAATTCGACCCGGCATCGGCGCGAGCACACGATCGCTGTCATTTGCCGAGGATTCGACAAAGGCGAAGGCGGGAGCGTGCTCGAAGCTTCGTCGCGATTCGCCATCATGCAGCGTGATGCGTGCGCCATCGGCAAAGATCCGGTGACGTCGGGCAATGCCGTCATAGCGCGCACTGAGCACGGCACCTTCATATTTCGCATCCTCGACCTTGATGGCCAGATCAGCGCAGATCAGTCGATAGTTGCCCTGCGCGCCATGCGCTGACACTTCAGTGCGGTTCTCGCCATCGAGCAAGGCAATGATGCGCTTGCCTGGATGACCCAAGCGCCAGCCATCGGCGTGTCGCCACGGCGAGTTCGGATCGGTGCTTGCAGCCGCGAGTACCAGCGCTTCGCTCTCTTCGACCAGCAGTGAAACGATCGCGGCAGCCCACAGAAACGCGGCATTGGTCGTAGCATTCGTGTTTTCGCTGGCCCCGATGAATTCGTCCAGATGCCGATCGAGATAGCCGGTATCGATGTTGCCGCTGATCACGATAGGGTGGCGCAGCAGGCGTTCCAGAAACGCGACGTTCGATTTCGGGCCGACAACACTGACCTCACTCAACGCATCGCGCATGCGTTGCAAGGCCGCGTGGCGATCATGATCCCAAGTGATCATCTTGGCGATCATCGGGTCGTAAAAGACGCTGACATTGTCGCCTTCGATCACGCCAGAATCGATGCGCACATGCTCCGATACGGGCGGTAGTCGCAGCGTCTGCAAGCGACCGGAACCGGGCAGAAAGCCTTGATCGGGATCCTCCGCGTACAGGCGCACTTCGATCGCATGGCCATTCGCCGGGAGTGGTTTGTCACTGAGCAACGAGGCGGGCAGGGCTTCGCCTGCAGCCACGCGCAACTGCAGCTCGACCAGATCAAGGCCGAGCACCATCTCGGTGACCGGATGTTCGACCTGCAATCGCGTATTGATTTCCATGAAATAGAAATCGCCTGCTTGACCCACAATGAATTCGACCGTGCCGGCGTTTACGTAGTCGAGCGCACGTGCCGCACAGATGGCGGCTTCTCCCATCTGCGCGCGCAGCTCGGGAGTCAGGAAAGGTGAGGGGGTTTCCTCGATGACCTTTTGATAGCGGCGCTGCGCCGAGCATTCACGCTCATTGAGATGGACGATGTTTCCCTGCGTGTCGCCGAACACCTGAAATTCGATATGTCGTGGCTTCTCGACATAGCGTTCGAGCAGGACGCGATCGCGACCAAACGCATTTTTCGCCTCTCGCTGGCAGGATTC
>JBBQTY010000193.1:0-7494 GCA_038234445.1 Lysobacterales bacterium | reverse complement strand
GACAGGCGTTCGCCGTCGTCGGGTTCGAGAGTGAAGTCGTTGCGAATGGGATCGGTCATAGGCGCGGGAGGGTAGCGCGCGACAGCCGCCGATGCCAGTGACGAGTGACGGATTGCCGCGCCAACTCGCCAGTTTGAGGGTTAGTCGAAACGGCTACGAAAGATCACGTCGGGTTCGAGCGCTGGGCCTCCGGAAAGATTGGCAGTATCCGGCAGCGGCATCGAAATCAGGATTGAGCCCGGACCGCCGATCAGACCGCTGCTGGAGTAGTCGATGAAAACGAGCCGTGGTTGCGAACCCGAGCGCGTGCCGAGCAGGTGACCGAGACCGTCAGGCTCGAGAACCAGATAGTTCTCGCCGGTTCCACTGTCATCACGGCTGCTGACCGGTGAGCCAGGATTGCCCGGGTCGATTTGTCGCGCGCGCCCCAGTCCAGAAATGATCAGCGAGTTGCTGAAGGAGTCGTAGTTGATGCCAGTCGCGAAGCTGCCTGTGAGAAATCGCTGTGTCGTGAAGTTGATCAGATTGATCTTGCCGAAATTTCCACTTTCGTTGTCGAGTTCGCCACCGGTGGTATAGAACGCGCCATGATTGGGGGTGAATGCGATCATCGTCGCCACGCCATCATCACCGGTTATGGCATGGGTGACCCCGGCGCCCAAGGGTTGCAATGAAACCGACGCAAGCGAGGTGTCTTTCCAGCCGGCCCACAGGGTAGCCTCATCCGGCGAAAGGACAGCGGTGTTCGCGTTGTTGTTGGCGCTCACGCTGGTGACCGAGCCGTCGGCGGCATTGACCATCGACACGTTGCCGGCACCGACGACATAGACGAGATCACGATTCTGCCTGCGCACGCCACCGCCGCGGCTGACGACAGCGATCGTTTGTGCAGGCGACACCGTTAGTTGACCGTTTCCGTCATAGGCATACGCGACAAGATAGAGCGGCCCGTTGAGGTTCGACAGGTAGATTGAGCCATGCGTGGCCTCTCCAGCCTGCACGCCACTGGTGCTGACCATCGAGAGACCAACCAGTAGCGCCGCCCAGGCGGCGAAGCAAGCTTCACGCGTCATGACAAAGTGCCTCTGTTTGGTTCTCAAGCGGATCGGTCGTTCCGGGCATGCGCTTGCGTCTGCCGTGGTGCTGCGATTCTGGCGCAAGCGATTCTCTGAAATCCGTACGCACATCATTCGAACCCGTTGCGGAAGATGGTGTCGGCCGGAACGAAGATTCCGTCATCACCATTGGCCAGGCGTACGCGGGCGACGAAAAAGTCGCGGTCTGCGCTCGCGGGCAGGCTGTTGGCCTTGAAGTCGCCCACCAAAAAGGCATCGGTATCCTGCGCAAAGGTGACACCTCCAGAGACGAGCAGTTTCCAACCTTCCACACTTGGTGAATTTGATCCTGATGACATCGGCACGCGCAGACGTGCCCAGCCCGTATTGCCAAAACGCGTATCAGGAGCGTAGGCATTGAACGCAATGCTGCCGTCGCTTAAACCGATGACGAAGCTGTTGTTTCCTGCAGTGCACGAATTGGCGATGGTGCAATCGTGCGCCGACCCGGCGACCACGATGGAGTCGGCGCCGAAAATCCGCTGACCGTCATGCACGCTGATCGACTCGTCGGCGGTAGCTCCGGCAGAAAAGAACCAGTGGGGCTGGACCGTCACGGCGCTGCCGATCGCGATCATCGGTTCGCGCTTCAGCCCTCCACCAACGAAGGTGGATTCGGCATCCCCAAGCAGGAGCAGGCTGCCGAGGTTCTGTTCGAAGCGGATCTGGCTGAACACGCTGTTGCGCTCTGACCAGTAGTCACCGACGGTTGCACCGTAGCTGTTGTATGAGGACGAGGTCAGCTCGGCCAGCTTGTAGCGGGCATCTCCGGCACCGCTGCTGCCAGCGAGATAAACGAGTTGCGGACTGATCGAGACGCCCGCGCTGACCTGCATTGGGCCGTAGGAATAACCTCCGTTGCCGCCGGCGCTGAAACAGGTCTCAAGGCTCGGACGCGCCGGCACGTAGCTTCCACCATTGAACTCGGCACTGACGGCGGCACGGAAAGGGCTACCAAAATTGCTGATCAGGATGTCACCGGCAATTGCGATGCCGCCTTCGGTGGTCAGCAGCAAGGTGTGCGCGGCGCTGTCACGATACAGATCCACGCAGGGAGTGCCGAAGGAGTCGTTGCCGTTGCTGAAGTCGACCCAGCGCTGATTGGGTACTTCGTCGCCGCCGACGTCCTTTGGCTGACCATCGGCAGTGAAGACCTCAATGAAGAAGTCCTTGGAGTCACCATCGCCGAGGAATTCATCGGAGTATCCAATCACGATATCCCCATTCGGCATCAGCAACATGCCGGCAAACGAGGTCACGTTGCTGCGCGTCGATACGGCTTTGCCGCCATTGCCGAAGGTAGGATCAAGTTGACCCGTGGTGTAGGTAAGACGGGCAATTCCGATGTGACTGCCGGCGATACCCGCAACGAGCAGTTTGCCGGAACCGGGATTCAGTGGAGATCCACCTTGCAAAAGGATGGCACGCGCGGAATCCACCGGCGATTCGCCTGGCATGTCGAAGGCGATGCTGCGGATTCCGTCAACGCCGAAAGTTGGGACAAGTTGCCCAGGTGGAACCGTCGTGGCCGACGCGGACAAACTGGTCGCCAGCAAAGCGAGCGCAGGAAACAGTGAGATGGGAAACGATCGCGGCATGAGGGAGATCTCCTGGGAATCTCCCCATCACGCAATACAGTCGCCAACCCTGACACGCGATCACCCAGTCAGACTGATGGGCTCTATCCGTCTCGGTGAGAACCGCTGTCCATCTCGCGCAAGAGCTGTTTCATAACGGGATTCGAATCCTTGCGCAGAAGAGGCAGGATGACGGCACGCAGGGCTTCGGCCTCGCCGATTTTTTGATTCGCACGCAATGCCGCGACCAGGCTGACCTCAATCTCGAGTACCCGAGGGTCGTTCGCGGATTGAGGCGGCATGCGCGCTGCCAGAGCTCTACGCAGCAACGGTTCGGCCGCGCTCGCTTGACCACCGGCAAGTTCGCTGCGTGCCAACGCATACAGGCTGGCCGCACTACGAAAATTGCCCGGTGGAAACGCCTTTTCGGCCAGAGAGACCGATTGTGTTGCGCTTGCAAGTGCATTGTCGATCTGGCCGGCGGCAAGTTCGCTCAAGCTCAGGCTGGCCAGCAGGTTTGCGCGAATCGCCGGACTGCCCCCGCCCGTGCCATCAACGCCTGGATCCAACGCATGCGTCGCAGCGCGCAATTCCATGATCGATTCGGCTGTGCGTCCACGCAGCCTGTACAAAGTTCCGAGGCGGCCGCGGGTGTCGTTGAGCCAGTTCGAACCGGTCGCAGAATTGGCATTCATGATCGCATAAGAGGATTTCATGACATTTTCGGCTTCGGCATAACGACCCTGCAATTGCAGCGTGTAGCCGAGATGGAGCAAGGTGTCCGCGCTATCCGCGCCATCGTCCGATCCGTCGGCGAGTCGGGTCAGGCGCAAGGATTCGCGAAAAAGGACTTCAGCCTCGGCGAAGCGGCTTGTATCCCGATAGTCCGCAGCAAGAAATTTCGTATGTATTGCGAGCTGCGCGGGATTGGATTCGCCGAGTGCCTTGCGCTGCACGTCGAGCAGGGCGCTACGTTCTGCAATGGCTTGATCGAGGCGACCTTCGAGCTCAAGCACGCGTATGACATTCGACTGCGTTGTCCAGGTCTGGATATTGTCTGCACCGTAGATGCCGGTTGCCAGTTTGACGGCATCCCGCAGAGCCGCCTCGGCCTCGACGAAGCGATAGAGGTGCAACTGACTCAATCCAAGCCGGGTCTGCGCATCCAGCAGATCACTCGGCGCAGCACGGTGCAACTCATGCAGTATCCCGATCGCATCGCTCGCCATCTCGACGGCCTGCAGTTCCTGGCCGTTGTTGTAGTAAAGCGTCGCCAGCATGACCAGGTCACTGGCCACTTCACGGCTGTTGTCGCCACTGAGCTTGCGCTGGTCGACCAGAAGTGCGCGCAGCATCGGCTCGGCGCGGAGATAGTTTTCACTGCGCAGAAGTATGCTGACCAGTTGCCGTCGAGCCTCCAATGATCGCTGCGTGTCCGCAGACGCGATCAGTTTCGCTGCAAGTTCGGCGTGCCTGATGGCATCCGGAAATCTGCGCAATTCATTCTCGACACGCGCCAGCGCAATCAATGCGTCCGCATGAATATCCTCGGGCACGGCAGAAGCTTGAGCTTCTTCGACGGCTGCTTCAGCGAGACTTTGGGCGCGATCATAGTCGCCTATGTCCCAGTACAGTCGCGCCAGCAGGCTGCCGATCTCGATATGCTCGGCGGGCATGTCGCTCAACTGCTGCCTTTGCTTCTCGCCGCGTTCGAGCAATTGGCGGGCAGTGAACGGCTGGCCATTGTTCTCGTCGGGACTGGCCTGCTCGAAGACGCCGGCCAGGAACTGCTTGGCGATTTCGGCTCGCGTCGCCTGGGCGCGAGCCTTGCGCATCTGCCCCAGACTCACCAGGGCCGCGGTGATCGATACGACAACGACCAGAACAAGGGCGGCAACCATGTAACGGTTGCGAACCACGAAGCGGCTCAAGCGATAGAGGGTACGATCCCGTCGAGCGACGATGGCCTGCCCAAGCATGTGCCGACGGATGTCTTCGGCCAGCGCGTCGACGCTTGCATAGCGACGTTCCGCATCGGTATGCGTTGCGCGCAGCACGATGGTGTCGAGATCGCCGCGCAAGCTTCGCGCGGAGAGCGCTGGAATGGCGTCGCGCCGAGTCTGCTCCCGGGTTTCGTCTTGGCTCGACGCATCACTGGATGATTTCGTCGAGGGGTCGGATCGATGGTGGCGGGTTCCTGTCAATATTTCGTGGAGCAAGGCACCCAGTGAGTACACATCGACGGGTGTTCCGATCTGTCCTCCGCTGAGTTGTTCCGGAGCTGCATAGTCCGGGGTGAAGGGTCTTGCCTGGGTCATTGTCGCGGCGCTGGCCATCGAATCATCGAGCAGCTTGGCAATACCGAAATCGAGCAGCTTGCACACGCCATCGGAAGTGACGCGGATATTCGAAGGCTTGATGTCACGATGAATGACGAGGTGACGGTGCGCGTAAGCCACTGCCGCGCAGATCTGTCCAAACAGCTCAAGACGTTCGCGCAGGGTTGGGTGTCCTGCAATGTGTTCTTCGAGCGAACATCCGTCGATGTATTCCATGACCAGAAAAGGGCGACCATCGGAGTTCATGCCGCCGTCAAGCAATCTCGAAATACCGACATGGTCGAGCCGGGCAAGAACCTCACGTTCGCGAACGAAGCGGGCGACAACGGCTTCGCTGTCCATGCCGAGCTTGATCAGCTTCAACGCCCCGCGTTGTGTGAAGCCACCTTCGTTGCGATCAACCCGGAACACCACACCCATGCCACCACGCCCGATTTCCCGATCCACGCGCCAGACGCCGAACAGGGTTCCTGTCGCGACCATGGATTCGCCGTCGGCGTCGAGCAATTCCTCGATCTGTTCGCGCGCTTTTTTTTCGATAGCATGCCCACGCGCGTCGGCATGCAGCATGGCCTCAACTTCCGCGCGCAATGCGGCATCGGCACATAGGGCATGCAATTTCGCCGAACGTTCATCGGCAGGCAGATCGACCAACGCATCGAACAACTCGCCGATGCGTCTGAACGATTCAGGATCGATGCTGATCAAGACGTCGATTCCGGATCCAGTTTCTGGACGAGAAACGCTCTCGCCTTGCGCCAGTCGCGAAACGCGGTGCGTTCGGTGATCTCGAGGAAAGCGGCGACCTCGGGCATGCTCAGGCCAGCAAACACGTGCAGCTCGACCAATTCAGCCAGGCGCGGAGCCAACGCATCGAGCGCCTGCAGGGCGTGGTCCACATCGACCAGATCGAAAGCTTGCTTGTCGACGGCGACAGCAATGCCCTCCAAGGTGATGTGGGCAAGACCGCCGCCCCGCTTGTCAGCCATGCGTCGCCGCGCGCGATCAACCAGGATCTGACGCATTGCACGCGCCGCGAGCGCGTGCAGATAACCCGGATCCTTGCCGGTGGCTTGCTCGTGTCCTCGGATCTTCAGGTAGGCTTCGTGCACCAGCGCGGTCGTGTCCAATGTCTCGGCCACATGCGCCTGACGACGCAGTCGTTGGGCAAGGCGTTTGAGCTCCGCATATGCAACCAGGTACAACTCGGAGGCAGGGTCAATAGCAGTGCGCGGGAGAATCGGAATGGTCAATGGCTACCCTGCTTCACACGACCAGGAACTCAGGTTGATAATCTTATCAGGAGCGAAATTCAGGAATCGCTTGCTGGCGACCGGATTTTGCGGATCCCCGGGTTTTGCAGCGGTCTCTCATCGCAAAGCACACAGAATAAATTGCCGCAATTGGCGATTTCTAGGCCGAGGCGAAGCTCGATCTGACGCAAGTGTTCGTCGAGTGGCCCGACCAGATTGGACAGGAGTTCGCTGTCGTCGGGTTCGAGAGTGAAGTCGTTGCGGCCCGGGTCTGCCATGGGCGCAGGAGGTCAGCGTGGGCGAGGCGCGGACGCCAGTTTGGATTTTCGTATTCACTTGGTTGCCATAGCTTCATGCGTCTTCACGGACAATGACCCATTCAATCGCGAATGAGAGAGTGCAATGGCAAGTCGTATCAAATTCGGGTTCATTTTCCTCACAACGATGCTGGTAGCAGCGTGTGCCACCGCGTCCGATGGAAAGCCAAAGCTCACTTCGAGCGCATCGATCGACCTGCAGCGATACATGGGAGCCTGGCATGTCATCGGCCGCGTTGACTACTTTGGCGAGCGTGGCGACGTCGCCAGCGAGGACGTGTATTCGCTGAACAAGGACGGTAATGTCGAGACCGTTTACCGGTATCGGAAATCATTTGATGCCGATGACAAGGTCAAGACCCTTGGTTCGGTCGGATTGGTCCAGCCCGAGTCAGCGAATGCGTTTTGGCGCATCCGCTTTTTTGGCATCTTCAAGGCCGACTATCTGGTTCTGGAAGTCGCCGACGACTACTCGTGGGCCTTGATTGGTCAACCCAATCGCAAGCTTGGATGGATATTCGGACGCGATCCAATCATGTCCGACGCGCTTTATGCCGAGCTGATTGAAAAGATGCGCAACCATGGATACGACACCTCGAAAATTCTTCGCGTGGCGCAAGTACCCGAGCAGGTGGGCAAGCCAGGATTTTACAAATAATCTCTGCAACGTTGTGAGATTTTCCCTTGGGTTCAGTCAGCGAATCGATCCGCGCGGTGAAAAATTCATAGCGATAGGCATGTGGCTATTTCAATCGACTTGCGGTGCGATCAAAGCGTGGATGCCAGTGGTTTTTGATATCGGCCGAAACGAGAATATGGCCCGCCCGACCGATGATCAGTTTGCGCGGGACGAAGCCGATATAGCGCGAGTCTTCGCTGTTGTCGCGGTTGTC
>JBBQTY010000192.1:0-7519 GCA_038234445.1 Lysobacterales bacterium | reverse complement strand
GGACGAGACTGAGGTTGCTAAGGAGCGCGCAATCGGAACGATGGAATCGTGAAATTCGACGACATCGGGCCACGATTCACAGTGACCCTGGCAAACACAGTTCGCACACTGTACAGATGATTGTTCTACAAAGCGACTAGGCGGCGCGAAAATTTTTTCTCGCGGCCTTGCATTGCCCCCGCGTTTATGACAGTTGCCAGTCGACGCTAGTAAAAAACGTTTTTATAACAGGGGCTTGCGAGCGATCCACGGTGCGGGTCGAAATATCCAGTGCTTGGCCAGCGGTGCTCGGAAGGGCATTCGGAGGCTCTCGATTTTGATCAATTCTTGAGCAATCCTGCGACCAATTGGCGATTTTGTTCAGCTCACCGATGCCAGCGCCGTGACCAGGGCGCCGTAATCCGCGGTCATGGGTTCGGAACAGCTCGACCGAGCAAGCAGCGCTGCCAACGCTTCCGGTGGCTCTATCGGGTGTCCGATCAGTGGTTCGACAATCTGCTCGAACTTGGCCGGATGCGCCGTTGCAACCACGGCCCAGTCACCCTTTCTGCCGAGCTCGCGCTGTTCGTCGAGTACACGCACGGCACAGGCCGTATGCGGGCAGAACACTTCGTTGTAGCGTTTCGGGCCGGCTTGAATCGTCGCGCGAATCGTCTCGTCGTCGACCGATTGCGCCGTGAACGCAGTACGCAATGCGTCAGGATCCGGATAGAGCCAGCGTAGTCGCTCAAAATTGCTCGGCGCGCCGACGTCCATGGCATTGGCCAGCGTTGCCACGCTGGGCTGCGGCGAAAAGTCGGAGCCGGCGAAGAAATCCGGCAGGACCCGGTTTGCGTTCGTCGCCATTGCGATTTCGCCGATCGGCAGGCCGCAGGCGCGCGCCAGTATCGCGGCCAGGGCATTGCCGAGGTTTCCGGTCGGGATCACGAAGTTCAGCGACGAGCCCGTTCGCTGCCAATGTCCAATCGCGGCGTGAGCGTAATAGGACATCTGCGGCAGCCATCGACCGAGGCTGATGCTATTCGCTGAACTGAGCGGAATGCTCGCCTGCAAATCGCGATCCGACAAAGCCTGTTTAACCAGACGCTGGCAATCGTCAAAGCTGCCGCCCACGCGCAGGGCGCGAATATTGCCGCCGAAGCAGCCTAGCTGATGCGCCTGACGTGGTGACACGCGACCATCCGGGTAAAGGACGACGACGCGCAGTTTCGGCAACCCGTGAAAAGCTGCTGCGACCGCTGCTCCGGTATCACCGGAAGTGGCCACGAGGATGGTCAGCGTTTCCCTTTTCGTTTCGAGCAAGCGGCGCATGCACGCCGCGAGAAACCGCGCCCCGAAATCCTTGAATGCAGCCGTTGGGCCATGGAACAGTTCGAGCAAATAGGACTGCTCGGTCGGCAGTGCTTTCAGCGGCGCAGGAAAGTCGAACGCGTCGGCACAGATTGCCGCAAGTTCATCGGCCAGCGGGTGCTCGGCAAAGAACGGTTGCAACAATCGCGTGGCGATCGTCGCGATCGAATGGTCGCCAGCGAAATCCTCTGGCCTGAACGTCGGTAGAGTCGTCGGTACATAGAGACCGCCGTCGTCGGCCAGCCCCGCGATCAGCGCACTGCCGATATCAACGGCGATCGAGTTGTCTCGTGTACTTGTGAATTTCATTTGATCACCGTCGCGGCCGGGCCATTGATCGGAGAGAGATAGGCCTGGCTCGAAAAGCCGGCGTGCTCGAATGCTGCGACCATCGCCGGTGCTGCACGCTCGGCACTGGCCCGGTTCTCGAACCAGGCGAACACGCTCGGTCCCGCGCCGGAAATCGAGGCACCCATCGCATCGTTTTCGAGCGCGGCATTTTTGACCTCACGAAAGCCGCGGATCAATGGCGCGCGGCGTGGTTCGACCAGCACATCGGCAAGACCCGCGCGAACGAGTTCGGAGTCACCGCGATGGCAGCCGCTCAAGACCAAGGCAAGGTTGGCGCTTTGCTCGACGAATTCGCTCAAGGCATACGCGCCCTGCAACGCTTCGCGCGCGCGTCGTGTTTCGAGCACCGCATCGGGATGCACGACGACACTGCACCAATCTTGCGGCACGGCGATACGCAGCAGACGCCCGTGCGTGGCGAGGACAAGGCCACCGAGTAGCATCGGGCCGACATTGTCACCGTGGCGACTGCCACTCGAAACAGCTTCGCCGTCCAGTGCAAAAGGGTAGAGTTGTTCTGCCGTCAAAGGTTGCTCAAGCAAGGCGTTCGCGGCGACGAGGGCGGCGACACACGAAGCGGCGGATCCGCCCATGCCCGAACCGAGCGCGATGCCTTTCTCCAGTTCAATCGCAAACCCGAACGGCAGATCAAGTGACTCGTGCATCGCGATCAGGGCTCGCCCGGCCGTGTTCTGCATCGCATCCATCGGAAGATTGGCGACGCATCCCCGTATCGCATCGATGCGCACGACGGGTTGCTCAATGCGACGCACGCTCGCGCGATCACCGATGCCGTCGATGCTCTGACCCAGGATATCGAAGCCGACAGCGACATTGCCGATACTGGCCGGTGAGTAGGCAGTCGCTGAAATCACAGGCGTGCTCCGAGTGCCGAACCGAGACGCAGAAGGTCGGCGAAGATGCCGGCTGCGGTGACTTCGCGACCCGCGCCCGGGCCTTGCACGATCAATGGATTGGTCGCGTAGCGTTTGGTCGTGAACTGCACACTGTTGTCGGTCAGGCGCAGATTGGCGAAGGCGTGCGTATTGGGTAGTTCGACCAGGCCGACACTGGCATGGCCTTGTTGGTCGAGGCGGGCGACATAGCGCAGCACACAATTCCTTGATCGTGCGGCGTCGAGCTTCTCGGCGATTTCTTGGTCAAGCGAATCGAGCGCTGCGATGGCTTGATCCTTGTCCAGCGCCAGCAACGCGGCCGGCACCAGACCCTTCACGTCAACGTCGGCTAGTTCCAGCGATTGCCCCGCTTCACGCGCAAGGATCACCAGCTTGCGCGCGACATCGAGGCCGGACAGATCATCGCGTGGATCCGGCTCGGTATAACCCAGAGCGAGCGCCTCCCGAACGAGGGTCGAAAAAGGTTCGCTGCCATCGTAGCGGTTGAACAGCCAGGCCAGCGTACCTGAAAGGATGCCCTCGATCGCGACAAGCTCGTCGCCGGTATCGATGAGGTCGCGCAGCGTCGAGATGACCGGCAGACCAGCGCCCACCGTGGCCTCGTAACGCCAGCGCCCGCCGCCGCCCGCGCGCGCATCATGGATCGCTTGCCAGCGCGAGAAGGGCCCGGATCCGGCTTGTTTGTTTGGAGTGATCACATGGATACCCGCGGCAATCCACGCGGGATAGTGCGAGGCGACCTCGTCACTTGCACTGCAATCGATGATGACGGCGTGCGGCAGATGCGCTGCGTGCACGTGGCCGGTAAAGCGTTTGAAATCGGAATCCAGTTCACTGGAAGCGAGCTGCGCAGACCAGTCCGCCGCAAGATCGCCGCGTTCGCTGATCAACATCTTGCGGCTCGAGGCAATCGCGCGCACGCGCAGATCGAGATTGGCGTCGCGGCGCAATCGCGGAATCGCATCACGCAATTGATCCAGCAGCGCGCGGCCGACATTGCCGGGGCCGATCACCCCGACTGAAAGGGTCTGCGGCGACAACCAGAATCCGGCATGCGCGGCGCGCAGGGCACGCGTCGCATCGGCGCTGGCCAATGCGACCGAGATATTGCGCTCTGAAGCACCCTGGGCGATTGCGCGGATATTGACCTGGGCGCGACCGAGCGTGGCGAAAAGTCGGGCTGCAACACCGGGCATTCCGGCCATGCCGTCGCCGACCGCGGCGAGCACGCTGATGTCACGCGTTACCGTAATCGCCTGCAGCTGGCCCCGAATCAGTTCGCGGGCAAAACCTGCATCAAGGGCGACCTCGGCGCGAGTGCAATCGGCGCCGCGCACGACCACGCAAATCGAGTGCTCGGATGAGCCTTGCGAAATCATTACGACCGAAACCTTGGCATCGCGCAGTGCCGCGAACACGCGCTCGGCAGTACCCGGCACGCCGATCATGCCGGCGCCCTCGACGTTGATGATGGCCAGTTGATCGGCCAGCGAGAGACCGCGCACGGGACCCTCGGCCGCATCGCCCACCTTCGCAATGCAGGTTCCCGGATGTGCAGGCTTGAACGTGTTGCGAATATGGATCGGCAGTCCAAGTGCCATTGCCGGCAACATCGTCTGCGGGTGGATCACCTTGGCGCCGAAGTAGGCCAGCTCGCAAGCCTCTTCATAGGACAACGCATTGAGTGAAACCGCTTCCGGCACCAGACGCGGATCCGCCGAAAGAACGCCGTCGACGTCAGTCCATATATGCAGTTCGCGCGCATTGAACAAAGCGGCAAAGATAGCCCCTGAGAAATCGCTGCCATTGCGACCCAGTGTGGTAGGTCGTCCTTCACCATCGCGCGCGACAAAGCCCGTGATGATGATGCGATTTTGCGGATTCGCCGTTCGCCATTCGGCCAGTCGCGCGGCGCTGGCTTGCCAATCGACGGCGACACCGAGCTCGCCATGACTGACCACGAGCACCTCGCGCGCATCGAGCAAGGCGCATTCGTGGTCAAGTGACTCGATATGGGCCCGCAACAAATGGGCCGACCAGACTTCGCCGAGGCCCTGAATCGCATCGAGCGCCTCGCGCGCCGGTATGCCGAGCACGGCGAGTGCCTTCAGTGTATCGGCGAGATCGGCGAGACGTGCTTCGAGCCAGACGCGCAATGCGCCTGAGCGGTCATCGAGCAGATCGCGTGCGGTCTGCAGATGTCGCTCACGCAGCACGCTCCATTGCGATTGCCACGCAGGATCCTTGGCGGCTGCCATTTGGGCGAGAGCGATCAGCGCATTGGTCACGCCCTGCATCGCGGAAACGACGGTGACCTGAATCGTGTCATCGCGCTCGAGCAGGATCGCGGCGACGCGACGGAAACAGTCGGCGTCGGCCAACGACGAGCCGCCGAACTTGTGCGCGATGAGCGGATGCGCCGCGTCATCGTTCAAGCCGTACATGGTGTGACGCGTAGCAGCAAGCGTGGCTGACAATTGGGCAAACGGGCTCATCGGGCCTCCGGTGGGTGGCTCCGCGCTTTTCAGGACTGGGAGGATCAAGCATCCCGCAGCCTTGTCGAGCTGCGGAGTCGGTGCGGTAATTCTATCTGCGCACAACGAACCGCACCCGAAGGGGTGTAGTCATTGTCGTCGTAATAATTGTGCGCATGCAGCAAGTGGAGCCGATCCGGCGTCGCCTTGTCAAGTCAAGGTTTCAGCAGAAACTTACTGCTTTCTCCGATGCGCGGGCTTGTTCACCATCAGATGGCGCAATTCATCGCGTTCCGCATCAGAGAGGCCACCTTCGAGCTGACGCGCGATCAGGTCATCAAGCCGCTGTTGGGACGTCTGGACGTCCAATTGCGCAAGCGCACCGAGAAAATCTGCGCGCACCTGGCCCGGATCAATGAGCAGGTCCATGGTTGCCAGCTTGTTCAGCGAGCCCGCTTCCTCGCGCTCGGCAAACTGCTCAAGCAAGGCACCCGTGGTCAGCGCCGGACGTTCGCGGGCGAGCTTGATCAATTCGACCAGCAAGGGGATGCCAGGCTGACGCAGTTCGGAAAAGGTCCACGGTGGTTCGATTTCTGCAGCCAGAGACGGCGTCTGTACGAGCAGAGCCACGGCGGTACGGACGAGCGAACGCTGCGCAGGGCGCCCACCGCTGAGCCGAGCCGAAGCTTGAGCGCCCACTTGGACTGTAGCGCCCAGGAGTGCCGTCTTCGCCCCGCTCAACCGTTCCAGCTCGACAAACATGAGGTCGCGGAAAGCGCCATCGGGAATCTGCCCGATCAGCGGACGCGCGCGCTCGGCAAGACGCGCCTTGCCATCGATACTCGTCAGGTTCACATCCTTGCCCGTTTCGGCGAAAAAGAATTCACTGAGCGGTGTCGCTTGCTTGAGGCGTTGCTCGAAGCCATCGAGACCTTCGGCGCGAATCAACGAATCGGGATCTTCGCCATCCGGCACGAACAGGAACCAGGCCTGGCGACCATCGCGCATGCGCGGCAACACGGATTCGACGGCGCGCCACGCCGCTTGTCGGCCCGCGCGATCACCGTCAAAGCAAAAGTACACATCAGCCGAATTGCGGAACAGGATTTCTGCGTGGTCGCTGGTCGTCGCTGTGCCAAGCGTGGCCACCGCCTGGGTGATGCCGTATTGGTGCAGGGCGATCACATCCATGTAGCCTTCGACCACGAGCAAGCGTGCGATCTTCTGGTTGGCATCACGTACTTGCCACAGACCGAAAAGCTCGCGGCCCTTGTGGAATAGCGGTGTTTCCGGCGAGTTGAGGTACTTGGGACCGCCCGCACCCTTGCGCTCGGGTTCAGCGCCTTGGTCTGCATCGGCATGCTCGCGTCCTTCCTGTGTGCGCGAGTCAGAAAGCAGCGATTTGTCTGCTCCCTTTTCAAATATCCGACCACCAAACGCAATCGTTCGTCCGCGTCGATCCAGAATCGGAAACATCACCCGATCGCGAAATCGATCGTACTGGTTGCCGCGATCGCCGCTGGCCAGCATGCCGGCCTTGTCGAGCAAAGCGACGCGTTGCGGATTCGTGCCGAGCGCGCTCTTCAGCGCATCCCACTGATTCGGCGCAAACCCAAGGTTGAAGCGCTTGAGCGTTTCGTCATCGAGGCCGCGTTGCTTGAAATAGTCACGTGCCGCCGGAGTGCGTGCGAGTTGCTCGCGATAGAACGTCGCGGCCGCATCGAGCAGGGTGTACAGGTCGCTGACATCCTCACGCGGTTTGTCGCGTTGGCCGCCCTCATATTCGACCTTGAGGCCGGCGCGCGCGGCGAGCTCCTCGATCGCATCGGGAAATTCGAGGCGGTCGTAGTCCATGAGAAATCGAATCGCGCTGCCATGCGCGCCGCACCCGAAGCAGTGATAAAACTGCTTGGCCGGACTGACCGTGAACGACGGCGAGCGCTCGTCATGAAACGGACAGCGCGCCGACCAATCCCGCCCGGCTTTCTTCAGCGTCACCCGCTCCTGGATCACATCGACAATATCGATGCGGGTCAGAAGATCGTCGATGAAACGTTCGGGAATGCGGCCGGCCATGTGATTAGTCTAAGGGGCCGGGATTGGGGATTGGGGATTGGGTTGAAGCCGGGATTCGAAATTCGGGATTCGGGATTCGCAGAAGCCTGCGTCGTGGCGTCATTCAGTGTTGCGGAGAATCAGCATTACGCAATCGATACCACTTGCGTTCGCTCGCCTCCAAGGCATTGACGAATCCCTAATCCCGAATTTCGAATCCCGGCGCCCGGCTCGCTACGCGAGCCTCGCCTTGATCAGCTCCGAAATCTGGCCCATATCTGCGCGGCCGGTGACTTGCGGTTTGACCAGTCCGATCACCTTGCCCATTTCGCGTGCACTGGTCGCGCCGGAATCGGCGATGGCTTTGGCCAC
>JBBQTY010000191.1:0-7618 GCA_038234445.1 Lysobacterales bacterium | reverse complement strand
CCAAAGAGAAGGCCACCCCGATACAGCGGTCTCCAGGCATCCTGCCTTCCGACTACGCAACGCGACTCCGGGGGTTCGCCGACAGTCCATCCCTGGACTGGCGTCGAACTGGGCGCAATCCATTGCGCCCACCCTGCGGGCTATCCCTCCGTCACGTTGCCGCTGCATAGGGGCCCCGGCTACTTCGCATCCTGCGCAGCCAAGACAAAGCAAACTCCCGCACACTTTGAACTTGCTCTGGAATTTCCTTCTCCCGCATTGCGGGAGAAGGTGCCCGGAGGGCGGATGAGGGTGGCTCTTGCTGCTGCTTTGGCGCGCACGACGCGCGCTACCGGGGTCCCCTCGATCGCGGCGAGACTGCGAAGGACAAGTCCGAAGGATGGCCCACACGATGTGGGCCAGTTCGACGTCAGTCCAGGGATGGACTGTCGGCGAACCCCGTAGCAGGCTCGCGGAGCTGGAGCACAGGGACTGTGCGCAAGGCGCGAGTGTGGGGTGGCCTTTCTTTTGGTTACATTTTCTTTGGCCACGCAAAGAAAAGTGACTCGCTCGCCGGAGGCGAGTGAAAAAGGCAGGGATGCCGCGCTCCGAAGGAGCGTAAAGAGCCACTGCGAATGCGGCGGGTCCCCGCCTTCGCAGGGCTGACGAGCGGTGGGAGGCGAGTGGAAAAAAAAGTGATGCCGCGCAAAGTAGGAGCGTGCTCAAAATTGGCAACGCGCAACGATGCTGGTTCCAGCCACCACAAAGCCAAGCACGCCGTGCGCGTGGCCACTCACTAGAACACCAATCAACGACAACAGTCCCATCACCTCCAATTGGTTATCCTTCGCACTTAACGCAACGGAGAACCCTCATGTCCAAACGAATTCTGATCGCATGGATCTTCACGTTCACGTTGGTGCCAATCGCATACGCGCAAATGGCCCCGCGCTCAGTCAAGCCCGAAGATCTCGAAAAATACTGGGTGATGATGAAGTCCTCGGTTGAGGGCAATGCACCACTAGGTGGCAAGAACATGGATCAATCGGGTTGCGCGGCGGTTTCGTTCATCGTCGAGGGCAATGGCCGGGCCAGTCACATTACGGTCGAGAAGGTCGAGCCGCCGGGCGGCCTCGGGGAATTGGCGTCGAGTATCGTTTCGAATCTCGAATTCGTACCGACCATCGTCAATGCGGGTCGCGACCGCGTGTTCAGTTCGCTGATTTTTCCGTTCAATCTGCCGCCGGACCCGCAAGCGCGAACGGCGATCATGCAGAAGTGCGTCATTCCAGCCCGCCGCTGGGATCCGAAAAGGCAACAAAAATAAGCGTTTAGCCGGGATTATCGTGCTTGCCTGGTCAATTTTCCGGGGTAGTGCGTTGGGCTGTTTCAGACTGCAGCAAAGTGCGATCTGGCCTATACTCCGCGCCCCTGAAACCCCCATTCCGGCCGATACACGTCGCGTCGGCGCAACGCTTTGTTTTTCTGGAGTCAACCATCCATGAGTATCGAGCAGCTTGAAAGCATCGCCCAGGCGATGGTCGCCCCGGGCAAGGGCATCATTGCGATTGATGAGTCGAACAACACGATCAAGAAGCGCTTCGACACGGTGGGAGTGCCAAACACCGAAGAGAATCGCCGCGCCTATCGCGAAATGCTACTGACCACGCCGGGTCTGAATCAGCATATTTCCGGTGCGATTCTTTATGACGAGACGATCCGCCAGTCGACCAAGGCCGGTGTTCCGTTTACCAAGCTCATGCTTGATGCCGGCATCCTGCCGGGTATCAAGGTTGACCGCGGTCCGTTTCCGCTGGCCGGTTTTCCGGGTGAGCTGGTGACCGAAGGCCTCGATGGACTGCGTGAGCGCCTGAATGAGTACGCCCGACTTGGCGCCAAATTCGCCAAATGGCGCGCCGTCATCACGATCAGCGGTGATGCGCCGAGCGGCACCTGCATCGAGGCCAACTGCCATGCGCTTGCTCGTTATGCGGCGCTGTGCCAGGAGGCGGGCATCGTGCCGATGGTCGAGCCGGAAGTATTGATGGACGGTGTGCACGATATTGATGAATGCTACGAAGTGACAGAAGCCACATTGCGCAGTCTGTTTGCATCGTTGTACGAGCAGAATGTGTTTCTTGAAGGCACAATCCTCAAGGCGAGCATGGTTATCGCGGGCAAGGATTGTCCGGAGCAGTCCGATTCCGACGATGTTGCCGATGCGACCATTCGTTGCCTCAAGGCAGCGGTACCGGCCTCGTTGCCGGGTATCGTGTTCCTCTCGGGCGGCCAGTCCGACATGCAGGCGACGGCCAACCTCAATGCGATGAATCAACAGGGGCCGCATCCTTGGCCGCTGTCGTTCTCCTACGGTCGCGCCATGCAGCAAGCTGCCATGAAGTTGTGGGGCAAGGATATGGCGGCGAATTTTGCCTCTGCGCAGTCGACGGTTGCGCAGCGTGCCAAGGAAAATGGTCTCGCCGCTCTCGGTCAGTGGAAGAAGGGCGCCTGATTCCACTTGCGGCCGCAGAGTTTTTCAAACGAAAAGGGCACCTCGCGGTGCCCTTTTCGTTGAGTCAGCTTGAATCGACCATCGCGATTCTCAAATAGCCGAATTGATCCCTCGAGCGCAGATTCCGAAAATCCGGAATCCGAAAGTCTGTCCGCTGTCGTAGTGCTAGCCGAGAGATTCGAGCCATTCGTCATCCGATCCTTCATTGACGCCTTCGAAAAGAAAGGTCGACAAGTAGCGCTCGCCCGTATCGGGCAGCATCGCAAGAACAACCGAGCCTGATGTTGCTTCGTGTGCTATATCGAGCGCACTGGCCAGCGTCGCGCCGCCCGAAATGCCGGTGAAGATCCCTTCCTGTTGCGCGAGCAATCGAGCGGTATCGCGAGCGACCGTGTCATCCACCGTGAGGATGCGATGGGGAACCTCGCGATTCAGCACGCTCGGAATAAGATCGGGCGTCCAGCCCTGAATCTTGTGCGGCTTCCATTCCTGACCCGACAACATCGCCGCGCCAGCGGGTTCGCTGGCGATGATCTGCACTTCGGGACGTGCAAGCCGCAGCACTTCGCCGACGCCGGTCAAGGTGCCGCCAGTGCCCCAGCCGCTGACGAAATAGTCGAGGCGCTTGCCGGCGAAATCCTGGAGGATCTCTGGGCCCGTCGTACTGCGATGCCAGGCCGGATTGGCCGGGTTGTCGAACTGGGCACTGAGGAACCAGCCATGCTTTTCCGCCAGCTCTTTTGCCATGGCCACCATGCCGGATCCGCGTGCGGCAGCCGGGGTGAGGATCACCTTGCCACCATAGGCGCGGATCAATTTGCGTCGTTCTATCGAGAATGACTCGGCCATGATTGCGACAAACGGATAACCGCGCGCCGCGGCGACCATCGCCAACGCGACACCTGTGTTACCCGACGTTGCTTCCACAATTGTCTGGCCGGGTTTGAGTCGGCCGCTGCGCTCGGCATCGAGAACGACCGCCAGCGCAAGGCGATCCTTGACCGAGCCGCCCGGATTGAACGATTCAACCTTGACGAAAATGTCGATGCCGTTCGGGGCAAGACGCTGCAGTTTTACGATCGGGGTGTTGCCGATCGTGTCGAGAATCGATTCGTAGCGCATGGTTGTGTCTCCGTGGGATCAGGCCGCGCGCAGAACATGCGCCGCGGCCAGTGGCGGCGTCAATGGCGGCAAGCCAAACCAGTGTAGGGCATCGGCCAGGCGCGCGACTTCACCGACGATCAGCACCGAGGGCGACTGTACGGCGTGGGATGAGGCGAGCACCGCGAGCTCGCCAAGCTCTCCGCGGATCACGCGCTGTTGAGGACGTGACCCGTTTTCGACAATGGCGAACGGGGTCAGCGCAGAGCGACCGTGCGCTAACAATTGTTGCTGGATTCGAGAAACGCTGGCGACGCCCATGTAGAAGGCCAGAGTCTGATGCTCATCCGCCAGCGCACGCCAGTCCATCTTGTCGATCGAATCGCGGCAATTGGCGGTGAGAAAGCGCACCGCTTGCGCATGATCGCGATGGGTCAGCGGAATCCCCGCATACGCCGCGCAGGCAATGGCAGCGGTGATGCCTGGAACGACCGCGTAGCGGATTCCATTTGCGCGCAGAAATTCCAGCTCCTCACCACCGCGGCCGAACACGAACGGATCTCCGCCCTTGAGGCGGACGACGCGCTTGCCGGCAAGGGCAAATTCCAGCATGAGCGAGTGGATTCGATCCTGTGGTGTTTGCAAGCCTCCGCCGCGTTTGCCGACTTCGACAAACAATGCACCCGGTCTTGCGAGAGCGAGCACCTCGGCCGAAACGAGTTGGTCATGCAGAACGACATCAGCGTCGTCGAGGGCGCGCGCCGCATTCAGGGTGAGCAAACCGGGGTCGCCAGGGCCTGCGCCGACCAGGGTTACCAGGCCTTCCAGGGAGTTTGCAGCGGACAAGGTTTCTGCTCCGCGAAGCTCTTGCCCATTGAAAGGACGCAATTTCCCGGGCGCAGCCGTACCCACCGATCCAGCCTTCTTAACGTGCGAGGCGGCCTTGCACGATGGGGGATGTCGAGACTTCATGCTCGCTAGGATAGGGTGACTCCTCAGACGGCGGAAATACCAATCGCTCAGGCTCATATGTCATTCGGTGATGAATGATTATATGGCCGTCTATACGGCTATAGTGGACTGAATGGGAGATTGCCACTATCCTGCGAAACCGGGCCCTGCCTGCAGACTCTCACCCAAGCGCCTTTTCGGATGTCACCACGGTGCCCTTATGGCGTGCGACCATTGATGTTTCACTGTCGAAAGCCATTGAATTCAACCCCATGACCCTGACCCAATTGCGCTATATCGTCGCCATCGCGGATGCCGGCCTCAACATCACGCTGGCCGCCGAGCGGGTGCATGCCACTCAGCCAGGTATTTCGCGGCAATTGCGCCAGCTGGAGGACGAGCTGGGTTTCCAGTTTTTTTTGCGCAAAGGCAAGAGTCTCGATTCGGTGACCTCGGCAGGCGCGCAGGTCATCGCACGGGCCAGAGTGATCCTCGCCGAGGCGGCGAATATCCGTGTGATGGCGGCGAACCTGCGCAGCGACAACGGTGGCGAGCTGGTCATCGTCACCACTCACACCCAGGCGCGTTTTGTCCTGCCTGACGCGGTCGCGGCGGTAAAGCGGAACTATCCGGACGTGGGTATCCGACTTGAGCCGCATGGAGACACCGAGCTGATCGAGTTGCTCGGCAAAGGGGCTGCCGACCTGGCCATCATCAGCACTGCCAGCAGTCCGCCGAATGCCGAATTGGCGATTCCGATCTTCCGTTGGGATCGGCAGATTCTGGTGCCGAAAACGCATCCATTGGCCAAGCTTGGTCGCACTCCGCGCATTGATGAGCTCGCCCAGCATGCGCTGGTCAGCTACGAATCCTCGCTGGCGACCGAGTCTTCATTGCGACGTGCATTTGTCGAGGCCGGTTGCGAGTTGAAGCTCGCGGTGACTGCGCGGGATGCCGATCTGATCAAGACCTATGTGCGCGCGGGTCTTGGTGTGGGGGTGCTCGCCGAGATGGCTTTGAGCGATGAGGATCGCGTGGATTTTTGCGTGTTCTCGGCGCTCGGACTGTTGCCGACTTGCACTAGCTGGATCGTCCTGCAGCGTGATCGTGTGCAGCGTGACTATGCCCTCGATCTGATTGCTGCACTGGCTCCGCATATCGATCGTCGCGATGTGGTTCGTGTCGTTCAAGGTGCGGCCGCAGCCAATTGGCCAACTCCACCGCATTGGAATGCGCTCCGAAGCAGCGGCAAGTCTGCGCGCGCCGCACGTCCTGCGAATGTGGGAGAGGCCTTGAGGCCCGATGCACTTCCTTCACATTGATGAAATGTATCTCCGCCAAGAGGGGGCAGGCGTTCAAGGCCGCTTAATGTGCCGGCACGTCGCCCCAATACGCGCGATGGCAGACGAAGATGCGCAAACCTACAGATGTATCCCACACTCGCGCTTGAGGCCGAAATAGCGAGTATCCTCCTCGCGCATGCCGGGTTGCCACGGTCGCGTCGTATGCACGTCGCCGATCGAGACATAGCCCTCGTGCCAGAGCGGGTGATAGGGCAGATCGTTATGGCTGAGGTATTGCCAAATGTCGCGATCACTCCAATCAATCAGCGGGTGTACTTTCCAGCGTCCGTGTTTGAGTTCAAGCACGTCGGTGTTTTCCCGCGTACTCGCCTGGCTTCGACGCAAGCCGGCGAACCAGGTGCGCGCACCAAGGTCCTCAAGCGCGCGGCGAAGCGGTTCAACCTTGCGCAGATCATCATAGCGATTGAGGCCTTCGAGCCCCTGTTCCCAGAGACGGCCGTGACGGGCCTCCATCCAGGCACGGCCGATCTTCGGCCGGTAGACATGCAGGTCGAGATCCAGGCGCTCGGTCAATTCATCGGCGAAGCGATAGGTTTCGTCGAACAGGTAACCGGTATCGATCAGGATCACCGGCACCTTGCGACATTGGCGGCTGACCAGATGCAGAGATACTGCCGACTGCGCGCCGAAGCTTGATGACAGCACATGTTTGCCGGGAAGGGTTTCCAACGCCCAGGCCACGCGATCCTCCGCGCTCTGCTTTTCCAGCCATTGGTTCAATGTCGCCAGTGCGCGTGAATCCTCGGCGGCCGAGATGAGATCGGGAAGCATGCTCATGCAATCACCTGTACGGGAATCCCTGCGGGGGGACGAATGACTTTGGATCGAACGAGGAAATCGCCGAATCCCTCTTCGGTATTTCTTTCAGCCGCGTAGCGGGCGAAGAGCCGATCTAGCTCGCCGAGGATCGTCGCTTCATCCATGTTTTCACTATGCGATGCGTTGAGACGCTGACCGCGGCGATCCGCACCGAGCATGAGGTTGTAGCGTCCCGGCGCCTTGCCGACGAGGGCGATCTCGCCAAGGTACGGGCGTGAGCAACCGTTCGGGCAACCCGAGATGCGCAGATGGATCGGCGTATCCTCAAGTGTGTGTTTCGCCAGCAAGCTCTCGACCTTGCCGATCAGGTCGGGCAGATAGCGTTCGGCCTCGGCCATGGCCAGCCCGCAGGTGGGCAAGGCCACGCAGGCCAGCGCGTTCAAGCGCAACGGACTTGCGTTGCGATACAGATCGAGTTGATGGGTCGTCACCAGTGCATCGATCGCGGCACGCTCAGCGGCTTGGACATTCGCAATGATCAGGTTCTGATTGGCCGTCAGTCGAAAATCTCCGCGATGGATGCGTGCAATCTCGCGCAGACCGGTCAGATGAGTCGCCTTGCCGCGATCAGCGACACGGCCGGCTTCGATGCGTAAAGTGAGGTGCCAGCGACCTTCGTGGCCATCGATCCAGCCAAAGCGATCGCCGTTGTGTTCAAACGCGAAAGCCCGAGCCGGACCCAGTGCAAAACCTGCGCGATGTTCGACTTCGCTCTTGAACCAGTCGATGCCGCGATCCTCGATTGTGTATTTTAGTCGCGCGCGTTTGCGTACATCGCGGTTGCCGAAATCACGTTGCGTGGTCAGTACGGATTCGGCGACGGTGAAGAGTTGTTCGGGACTGACGAAGCCGATGACCTGGCCGAGCAGGGGATAGGTTTCGGCATCGTTGT
>JBBQTY010000190.1:0-7659 GCA_038234445.1 Lysobacterales bacterium | reverse complement strand
TTTCGTTTTCCAGGGAGTCTCAATGACCGCCAGTACGCCGTTGATCGTCACCTTTTCCATCTACCTTCTCGCCACCATAGCAATCGGCTTCTACGCCTGGTATTCGACGCGCACGTTCGATGACTACATTCTCGGCGGTCGCTCCCTCGGAGCTTATGTCACGGCGATGTCGGCCGGCGCTTCGGACATGAGTGGATGGTTGCTGATGGGATTGCCGGGCGCTCTCTACATCAGCGGCGCATCGGAAGCATGGATTGGCATCGGCCTGCTGATTGGCGCGTACGCGAACTGGCGCTTCGTCGCCGGTCCGCTGCGCTTGTACACCGAACGCACGAACAATGCGCTGACTCTGCCGGATTACTTCACTCATCGCTTCGCCGACCAGAAGCGCCTGTTGCGCATCTTCTCTGCCGTTGTCATCCTGCTGTTCTTCGCGGTGTATTGCGCCTCCGGGATCGTCGCGGGTGCACGCTTGTTCGAGAGCGTGTTCGGCGTGCCGTACGCGCAGGCAATCTGGTACGGCGCAGCGGCGACCATCCTTTACACATTGATTGGCGGCTTCCTCGCGGTCAGCTGGACTGACACGGTGCAGGCGACCTTGATGATCTTCGCCCTGATTCTTGCGCCGATCATGGTGGTCGTCAGCAATGGCGGACTGGATGCGAGCCTGAGCGTGATCCATCAGGTCGATCCGACACGACTTGCATGGGTTGGCAAGGGCGGCATCATCGCGATCATCTCGTCGATGGCCTGGGGCCTTGGTTATATGGGGCAACCCCACATCCTCGCGCGCTTCATGGCGGCCGACAGCGTCTCGGTCATCCCTGCCGCACGCCGCATCAGCATGACCTGGATGACCCTGTGCCTTGCTGGCTCAATCGCTGTCGGCTTCTTCGGCATCGCCTGGTTCGGAGCCAATCCGGCATTGGCGGGAGAAGTGAACGCCAATTCGGAACGCGTGTTCATCCTGATCGCCGAACAGCTGTTCAATCCCTGGATTGCCGGCATCCTGCTGTCGGCGATTCTGGCCGCGGTGATGAGCACGTTGTCCTGCCAGCTTCTGGTTTGTTCAAGCGTCCTGACCGAGGATCTATACCGCGGCTTCCTGCGCAAGCAAGCCGGCAATCGCGAGCTGGTCTGGGTCGGCCGGAGCATGGTGCTGTTGATCGCATTGATCGCGATTGCGATTGCATCGAATCCAGACAGTCGCGTGCTCGGTCTGGTCAGCTACGCGTGGGCGGGTTTTGGCGCGTCTTTCGGGCCGGTGATCCTGCTTTCGCTGTACTGGAAGCGCATCAATCGCAATGGCGCGCTCGCCGGCATGATCGTCGGCGCCGCCACGGTGATCTTGTGGAAGCAGTCCGGCAGCGCGCTTTACGAAATCATCCCGGGATTCATCGCGGCGATGATTGCGATCGTGGTGGTCAGCCTGTTGACGCGTGAGCCGCCGGCCGAAGTGCAAGCGACCCATGATGCCGTGATCAAGGAGTTGCGCCAGACTGGCTACTGATCCTTTGCCATCATCGCCCTGCGCGCACGTCGCGCAGGGCGATGCTTCAACAGCGATGTGTCTAAGGATGATCGCCGCTGAACTTGATCGCGGTGGCGCCAGTCACTTCACCGATTTGTGCGCTGTCACTGACGTGCAGTTCAACGGTGCGCTCGAACACCAGTTTGCCCTTGACCACGGCGCGTGGGCCGATCACGACCTGCACCGGTTTGTCGGAACCCCAATTGAACCAGCCGCTCGATTTTTCGACATGGATGCCGTTGTCGACGCGCGAATCGGCGCCAATCTCGATATCGCCGCTGACCGTCTTGATGACGCCGCCGACGTGCGCATTGTTCAGACGAATCGTTCCATTGACGTTGGACACATCGCCACTCACATCACCGCCCTCGTCGAGGGTGAGCGAGCCATTGACCGTATCAACCTCGCCGCTCACGCGCACACGCTTGCCAAGCACGATGCGGCCATTCACCGTGCCCGCCGTGCGGATGCTGGCGTCGTCGCCAATATCGATCGAGCCGTTGACCGTTGATACTTCCTCGGCCTTGCCGTGATCACCCAGGCGGATGGAACCGTTGACGGTGTCGAGATCGCCGACGGTCTGGCCGTCATCGATGCGAATCGAACCATTGACCTTGCTGGTGTCGTCGCTGGCCGAGACTGACGTCAGCGGGATTATTGCGATAACAGCGAATACGAGGGAAAACAGGGTGGGGCGCAACATGGAATGCTCCTGGCGTTGGGGTCAGGCAAGTAGATGCGGCGCGCATGAAAATCGTTTAATCCGTTTCGTTACCGCCATCCGTTACCATTTGACCGTACACCCAACTCGCCGCCGACCCGTTGAATCTCGCCATGACTCGACCGAAACCCGTACTCCTGTTGATTCTTGATGGCTGGGGCTATCGTGAGGAAACCGCGCACAACGCGATCGCCCTCGCCGATTGTCCGCATTGGCGCGACCTGCTTGGCCAATACCCGCACAATCTGGTCCAGACCCATGGATTGAACGTAGGCCTGCCCGATGGACAGATGGGCAATTCCGAAGTCGGCCACATGAACATCGGTTCGGGGCGCATCGTCTATCAGGATCTGACCCGCATCGATGCGGCGATCGCCGATGGCACGCTCGCGCAGAATCCATCCCTGATCTCCGCGTGTGCCGCAGCCAAGACCAATGGCGGATGCCTGCACCTGTTCGGGTTGCTCTCGGACGGCGGTGTGCACAGCCACGAGCGGCACCTGTTCGCGATGATCGATATGGCCGCGCAGCTCGGCGTTCCCAGAATTGCCGTGCACGCGTTTCTCGATGGGCGCGATACGCCTCCGCGCAGCGCGCGCGAATCGCTGATCAAACTTGAAACGAAATGCGCTGAAACGTCAGGAGTTCATATCGCCAGTATCAGCGGGCGCTATTACGCGATGGATCGCGACCAGCGCTGGGATCGTGTCAAGCGCGCCTGGGAAGTCATCGTCGATGCGCAATCCGCGCTGCAATTTGATTCCAGCCTGGAAGCGCTCGATGCCGCCTATGCACGCGATGAAAATGACGAGTTCGTTCAGCCGACCGTGATTGGACGCGGTATGCCGGTTGCGGATGGCGACGCGATCATCTTCTTGAACTTCCGATCCGATCGCGCTCGCCAGTTGAGTCGCGCGTTTGTCGAAACCGGCTTTGACGGCTTCGAGCGCGCGCGGGTTCCGAAACTTTCAGCCTTCGTCAGCCTCACCGAATACGCGGCCGGTCTGGCCGTCACCGCGATCGCCTATCCTGCGCAATCGATGGCCAATACGCTTGGCGAGGTGCTCGCAGCAAGAGGCTTGAGCCAGTTGCGTATCGCCGAAACAGAGAAATATGCACATGTGACGTTCTTCTTTTCGGGTGGGCGCGAGGCGCCGTTCGAAGGCGAACAGCGCATTCTGGTGCCGAGTCCGAAAGTCGCCACCTATGATCTGCAGCCCGAAATGAGCCTGCCTGAGCTTACCGATCGACTGGTCGCCGAGATTCGTGCGCAGCATTTCGATTTCATTGTCTGCAACATCGCCAACGCCGACATGGTCGGTCACAGCGGCATCGAAAGTGCGGGGATCAAGGCCGCCGAGGCCATCGATGTCGCGCTAGGCAGGATCACCTCGGCGATCCGCGAAAGTGGCGGCGAGATGCTGATCACCGCCGATCACGGCAATCTCGAACAGATGGTTGACGAGAATGGCATCGCGCATACGCAGCACACGGTTGGCCCGGTGCCGCTGGTGTACGTCGGACGCAAGGCGCGCGTGCATGCGGGTGCGTTGCGCGATCTCGCGCCGACCGTGCTGGCGCTGATGGGACTCGATCAGCCCGATGAAATGAGCGGGCACAACCTTGTCGAATTTGCCGATTGATGGCTATCGGTCGCATTTTGTTTGTCGCCGTGCTCGCTGTTGCGATGCTGGCCCGGGCCGAAACACCTGATCCTGCGCGCGAGGCCGGTGAAAAGGAGGCGCAGCAGAAGCTTGAGCAGGTTCGCGCGCACATCCACGATCTCACCGAGGCACTGCGCACGATAGGCGGCGAGCGTGATGAAGCGACCGCCGCCTTGCGCAAGCAGGAAACCGCCATCGCCGCCGCAGCCATCGACGTGCAAGCCATCGATACGCAACTGGCCGAGCAAGTGGCCGGTCTCGACGCGCTCAACCATCAGCGTGAAGCACTCGCCGGCAAGCTCGGCAAACAGCGTGAAGCGCTCGCCGTACTGTTGCGTTCGGCGTACGCACTCGGTCGCAGCGAGGAATTGAAGTTGTTGCTGCAACAGGAGGATGTCAGCGCGATTGCGCGCGTGCTCGCCTATCACCGCTACTTCCAGCGTGCGCGGGTCGACCGGATCGATGGGCTGCTCGTCGATCTCAAGCAACTGGCCGAGGTGCAGCAGCGTATCGAGGACAAACGCGGTGAATTGACCGCAACGCGCAGCCAGCGCGAAACTGACGTTGCCGCGCTGCAGGCCCAGCGTGACGAGCGCGCCAAATTGCTCGGCGACCTCGACGTCAAGCTCAAGGATCAACAAGCCCGACTCGCGCTGATGGCCAAGGATGAAAAAGTCCTGCTCGAACTTCTTGAACGCCTGCGCGACATATTTGCCGACATTCCGGACAAGGTCACCGGTGCGGAACCGTTTGCCAGTCTGCGTGGTCGATTGCCGATGCCTGCGTCCGGCCGCATTCTGACCGGCTTTGGTGGGCTTGATGACAGTGGCCGAACCTTGTCGGGAGTGTTGATCGGCTCGGCCGATGGCAGCCCGGTTCACGCGATTGCCCGCGGGCGCGTTGCCTATGCGGATTGGCTCAAGGGTTACGGCATGTTAGTGATCCTCGATCATGGTGACGGCTACATGAGTCTTTACGGCTACAACGAATCGCTGCGCAAGGAAGTCGGCGACTGGGTCTCGGCGGGCGAGACGATTGCCAGCAGCGGCAGCAGTGGCGGCCAGAAATCGGCGGCCTTGTATTTCGAGTTGCGTCTAAAGGGCAAGCCAATCAATCCGAAAGCCTGGCTTCGCTGAACAGAGTTCACATTCACTCGCGCTATGATCCGCACGCATTCTCCGAGGTTTCCCTGATGGCTTTTCGATTCCGTTCCGGTTTGATTTTCGCGGCTGTTCTGACCTTGTCCGCTCACGCCTACGCGGCCGATCCGCCGATGGATGGCGCAGCCAGCGATGACGAAGACAGCGTCCTTGGCGCCGACACGGTGGTGGCACCCCAGCCGGCTGCTGTACCCGGGAAAGGTGACGCAGAGATCAATCTCGATGACGTGCGCCGATTCACTGCGGTGCTGAGTCTGATCAAGCAGGCGTATGTCGAACCCGTCAATGACCATCAGCTGATGCTGGCCGCGATCAAGGGCATGCTGGTCGGGCTCGATCCGCACAGCGAATACCTTGAAGCCGACGCCCTCGACCAGCTCAACGAAGACACCTCGGGCAGCTACGCGGGCCTCGGTATCGAGGTATCCACGGTCGATGGATTTCTGCGCGTGATCGCACCGATCGACGACACCCCGGCCGAACGCGCGGGCATCAAGTCTGGCGATACGATCCTGCGCATCGACAACACACCGGTGCAATCGGACAACATCAATGATGCGGTGGATTTGCTGCGTGGCAAGCCCGGTAGTGAGGTGAAGCTCTCGATCCTGCGAGAAGGCTCGCGCGAACCCCAGGATTTCACCCTCAAGCGTGAACTGATCCGTGTCGCCAGTGTGCGCGGGCGCTTGCTTGAGCCGGGCTACGCGTATCTGCGTATCAGCCAGTTCCAGGCGGAAACGGGCAGCGATTTGCGCAAGCGCATCGCACGCCTGCAAAAAGACAACGGCAAACCCCTGACTGGCGCCGTGCTCGACATGCGCAGCAATCCGGGCGGCCTACTCAATTCTGCCGTCGAAGTCAGCGATCTGCTGCTCGATTCGGGTGGCATCGTGACCACACGCGGTCGCATTCGAGAATCGGAAATGGCGTTTCGCGCAACCCCGGGCGATGCGCTCGAAGGCGCTTCGCTGGTCGTGCTGATCGATCGTGGTACAGCCTCGGCGGCCGAAATCGTCGCCGGTGCGCTCAAGGACAACCACCGCGCGCTGCTCATGGGTCGACGCAGTTTCGGCAAGGGTTCCGTGCAAACCGTGCTCAATCTCGACGACACGCATGCCTTGAAGCTGACCACTGCGCGTTACTACACGCCGAGCGGGGTATCGATCCAGGCCGAGGGTATCAAGCCCGATATCGAGCTGGCGGATCTTTCATTGAGCGAAAATCAGGGCAATCCGTTTGGGCGCGTCAGCGAGCGCGATCTGCGCAACCATCTGAAAGGCGATGCTGAAACAGCGGATGGCGATTCCGACGCAGCGACAGCGGGCAAAAAGAGCGTTCCGAGCGACTATGCGCTCAGCGAAGCACTCAATGCGCTCAAGGCGATGGCCCTACAGAAGCGTCTCCCTGCACCAGCTGCGCCGACGCCTGCTGCCGACAAGGGCTGACACTCTGGTCCCCACCTCGTGCCCTAGCGTCACGTTAAGAGTTCGTAATGCCGCGTTCCGGCCCACCCATCGGCGCGTCCACGCGCTAAACTTGGCGATTCGTCACCTGTCGGCAGTCGCTGTCAGGTGAATGACCCGGAATCCTGAGCGGGTCTGCAAGCGACCGAATAGAGGAAACGTTGAATGAAGAGTCAAAGTCTCGCAGCCGCCCTTTGCCTGGCCGGTGGATTGCTGATCGCAACATCGGCCGCTGCCCAGCAGCTCTACAGCAACGGTCCTTTCGTCACCAACGCCGGTGCACATGTCAGCGGCGAGGATGTCAGCCTGGCTCAGGATGTGACCTACGCGGGATACACCGCGTTCGGCTTCAATGCCGGCCCGGATTACCGCTTGACCGATGATTTCGTGGTTCCGGTCAATCACTTCTGGACGATCAACAGTGCCGTGCTCTTTGCCTATCAGAGCGGTTCCGGCGATGCCGACTTCACCGATGTGCGCCTGATCATCTGGCGCGGTTTCCCGGAGCTCGCCACCAGCACAAAAGTTTTTGATGGCAACGTTGCAAACGTTCTCGTCTCGTCGACGCCAGGCACCTATCGAACCGCGCAATCATTTGGCGCGACGATGTTTTCCGACATTCAGCGCCGCATCAAGAGTCTGCTTGTGGCGATTCCACCGCTGGAGCTTTCGGGCGGGACCATGGCGGGAGGTACCCAATACTGGATGGACTGGCAGTTGAAAGGGCCGAACCCAACCAACCCGGTATTTACCCCGCCGGTCAGCATCCTCGGTCAATCCTATACGTCGGCCAATGGCGTCGCGCGCATCAAATGCCCGGTTACTACCGATCCGCAAGATACGTGCACCATTTCCGGACCGGGCTGGAGAGTATTTGAAAACGGCAGTTCGCCAAACTCGGTCGATCTGCCGTTCAAACTCAACGGCACTGACATCAATGACCTGATCTTCAAGACCGGCTTTGAAGCGCTGCCCGCCACGCCCTGAAGTTTGAAAACCTTGCAAAAATGACGGCAGGCCGGAGCATCTCCGGCCTGCCGTTTCTTGTTGCGCCCTGCGTACCCGAATGGGATGTCCGTGGGGCTGATTCAGACGATCCCAGGCGCGATCTTGAAATCAC
>JBBQTY010000189.1:0-7673 GCA_038234445.1 Lysobacterales bacterium | reverse complement strand
TCGATGCTTTGCGGATTCTGGGCACTCGTCCACCTTCCGCTCGCGCAGGCCGTGGCGCTCTCCTATTCCACACCGCTGTTCGTCACCATCGGTGCGGTGGTGGCCCTCGGTGAAGTCGTGCGCATGCGTCGTTGGAGCGCGGTCATCATCGGTTTTATCGGCGTCATCATCATTGTCCGACCGACCGCCGCGGATTTCAGTAGCGCGAGCCTGATCGCCTTGTTCGCGGCATTTCTCAGCGGCATGGTCACGATCAGCATCAAATATCTGTCGCGCATCGACCCACCCGATCGCATCGTCTTGCTGACGACCTTGCTCTGGGTACCGCTGAGTCTGCCGTTTGCACTGACCGTCTGGAAATGGCCGGATGCGAACATTTGGCCCTGGTTGATCCTTTCCGGCGCGCTCGGCACGGGCGGCCACTATTGCTGGACGCGCGCCTTGAAAATGGCCGAAGCCTCGGCGCTGGCACCGTTGAGCTATCTGCAGTTGTTGGTCGTGGGCGTTCTCGCCTGGGCCATTTTTGGCGAAACGGTAGACCACTACACGATGATTGGCGCCGCCGTGGTGATCTGCGCGAGCCTGTATATCGCCCGACGTGAGGCCCGCGTCGCCAAAGAGCCGGTCATCGGCCGGTCAAAACCGCAACTCTGACTGGCTGCGGCGCGCCGAAGCAGGCAGACTTGTCGATTCTTCGACTGCCGCCATGGCGTCGCTCATTCCGCCTAGGCGCTGACTTCAATCCATGACGCCCGAAACCGACGATGACAACGAACGCGAGCGCCGAATCCTGACGCCGTCGGGGCTCAATCGGCTGGTGCACGATCTGCTCGAAGATGCGCTACCTTCGATCTGGATCGAAGGTGAATTGTCGAATGTCGCGCGCCCCGGCTCCGGCCATCTTTACTTCACCCTGAAGGATTCCAGCGCGCAGATTCGTTGCGCCATGTTCAAGCCGCGCAGCACCTGGCTGCCATTCAAACCAGCCGATGGTGCGCAAGTTCTGGCGCGGGCGCGGGTCAGCCTGTACGAGGCGCGCGGCGAGTACCAACTGATCGTCGAACACATGGAGCAGGCCGGTGAAGGCGCGCTGCGCCGTGAATTCGAGCGGCTCAAGCAGAAGCTTTCCGCCGAAGGCCTGTTCGACGCGGATCGCAAGCGCGCGATTCCGAAAATGCCAAGGCGCATCGGCATCATCACCTCGGCTACCGGCGCTGCGGTGCGCGATGTGATCAATGTGCTGGCGCGGCGCTTTCCATTGGTCGAGGTCGAGATCCTTTCGGTTCCGGTGCAAGGCAAGGACGCGCCTGCGGCGATCGTTTCGATGCTCGATGCGGCGGCGAATGCGGGCCGTTATGACGTGTTGCTGCTGACCCGCGGCGGCGGCTCGCTCGAAGATCTGTGGGCTTTCAATGATGAGGCACTCGCGCGGGCGATCGTGCGCAGTCCTGTTCCGGTGGTATCGGCCGTCGGCCACGAGGTTGATTTCTCGATCAGCGATTTCGTCGCCGACTTGCGCGCGCCAACCCCATCAGCCGCGGCTGAATTGCTCGTGCCCGATGTCAATGATCTGATTCGTCGACTGCAACATCATCATGATCGACTGCTGCTGCGCTTGCGCCGACGTCTCGAAGCGTCGAGCCAGCGTGCCGATCACCTGTTCTCGCGTATTAACCTGCAACGCCCGACCTTGCGCCTTGCACGCGGGCGTGAGCGCTTGAAGCTTTTGCAGGCGCGCATGCTGATGACGCTGCGCCACGATCGCGAGCGTCGCGTATCGAGGCTCGCACGCAACCAAGGGCGCTTGATGGCCCAGCATCCGCGACGTCATTTGACTGCCGCCCATGAGCATCTCGGCGCACTCGCCGCACAATTGAGAAATCTGGCCCTGCATGGAATTGAACGCAAGCAGGCGCGTCTCGAACAACTTGTGCGTGCTTTGCATGCGGTGAGTCCGCTGGCGACGCTCAGCCGTGGCTATGCGGTTCTTGTCGATCGCGATTCCGGCGCGGTGATCCACAGCGTCGCGCAAGTCAAAGCCGAATCGCGCTTACGCGGCATACTCTCGGATGGCGAACTGAGCTTGCGTCTGAACAGCACCAATTGACCGATATCGCGAACGGCGCCCACAATCGGGACAGGGAATCCCACTGCCGAACCATCGAACTCGCGAATGCTGGCAGCGACACGCACCTGCTCTGCCCGCTGATCGCGCGCTCGCACCGAACTCGCTCGGAACCATGACAGTCGAAACAATCGGCAAAATCATCCAACCCGCATCAACGACAGGGGAATGCAGCGCATGAAAGCTTCGGATCTGTTTATCAAGGCACTCGAGAGTGAAGGCGTCGAATATGTCTTCGGCATTCCGGGCGAAGAAAACCTCGACCTGCTCGAATCGCTGCGCACCTCATCGATCAAGTTGATCCTGACCCGCCACGAACAAGCCGCCGGTTTCATGGCCGCGACGTATGGGCGACTGACCGGCAAGGCCGGTGTCTGTCTGGCCACGCTCGGCCCCGGCGCAACCAATTTCGTCACCTCGGCGGCCTACGCGCAACTCGGTGGCATGCCGATGTTCATGATCACCGGACAGAAGCCGGTCAAGGCCTCCAAGCAAGGCCATTTCCAGATTGTCGATGTCGTCGACATGATGAAGCCGTTGACCAAGTACACGCGCCAGATTGTTTCCGCCGACAACATTCCTGCGCGTGTGCGTGAATCATTCCGCCGCGCCGAAGAGGAACGTCCGGGCGCCACGCATCTGGAACTGCCCGAAGATATTGCCAAGGATGAAACAGACGCCTTTGTGCTCAAGGCAAGTTTCCATCGACGGCCGATCGCTGACGAGAAGGCCATCCTGCGCGCGGTAGAGGCGATCCGTGACGCCAAGCGTCCGATCCTCATGGTCGGCGCGGGCGCCAACCGCAAGCTCAGCAGCAAGATGTTGCGTCAGTTCGTCGAGAAGTTCGGCATTCCGTTCTTCACTACGCAGATGGGCAAGGGTGTGCTCGATGAAACCCATCCGCTCTGGCTCGGCAACGCCGCGCTGTCCGATGGCGATTTCGTCCATCGCGCGATCGAGCAGGCCGATTGCATCATCAACGTCGGCCACGACGTCATCGAAAAGCCGCCGTTCTTCATGCGCCACGGCAAGCGCACGGTCATCCATGTCAACTATCTGACCGCCGAGGTCGACACCGTCTACTTTCCGCAAATTGAGGTCGTCGGCGACATCGCCAATGCGATCTGGCGCTTCAACGAGACGCTGACAAAGCAGCCGCATTGGGATTTCAGTTACGACGACAATGTGCGCAAGCATCTTGATGCGCACCTGCTCAAGGGCGCCGACGACGCACGCTTCCCGATCTATCCGGTGCGCATGGTCGTCGACATGCGAAAAGTGATGCCCGATGACGGCATCCTGTGTCTCGACAACGGCATGTACAAACTCTGGTTCGCGCGCTACTACCGCTGCACGCAGCCGAACACGATGCTGCTCGACAACGCATTGGCGACGATGGGCGCCGGCCTGCCCTCGGCGATCGCGGCAAAAATCGTCTACCCGGATCGCAAGGTCGTCGCTGTCGCCGGCGATGGCGGCTTCATGATGAACTCGCAAGAGATTGAAACGGCGGTGAGGCTCAAGCTTGATCTCGTCATCCTGCTGATCCACGATGATGCCTATGGCATGATCAAGTGGAAACAAGCCAATATGAACTTCCCCAACTTTGGCATGGACATGACCAATCCGGATTTCGTCAAATATGCGGAAAGCTACGGCGCGCACGGCCATCGACCAAAATCCGCCGAGGAGTTCGCCCCGATGCTGGCCAAGTGTCTCGACACCCCTGGCGTTCATCTGATCGACTTGCCGATCGACTACTCTGACAACGATCGTGTGCTCAATCGAGAGATCAAGGAGCTCAGCGCCAAGCTTTGACTCAACTCGCCAGATCATCCAAGCATCGATTCATCGATTCATCCTTTCATCCGTTGACCCTGGAGCGCCGCATGCTCAAGTCCAGCTATCCGTACTATCTGGCCAACAAGGCTTGTCAGCCGAATACCGATCTTGAAGTCACCGACAAGTTCACCGGCGAAGTGGCCACGCGTGTCGCGCTGGCGGATGCCAAGGCAATCGATGCCGGAATCACGGCGGCGGTCGCGGCAAGCGAGGCCATGCGCGACTTTGCTCCGTACCAGCGTCAGGCCGTGCTGGAACATTGCGTCAAACGCTTTCGCGAGCGTTACGACGAATTGGCCATGGCGTTGTGTATCGAGGCCGGCAAACCAATCAAGGATGCCCGCGGTGAAGTCACCCGTCTGATCGACACGTTCAAGGTAGCCGCCGAGGAAGCCGTGCGTATCAATGGCGAGGTTCTCAACCTGGAGATCTCGGCTCGCGCCAAGGGCTATCGAGGATTTACCCGCCGCGTGCCGATCGGGCCTTGCTCGTTCATCTCGCCGTTCAACTTTCCGCTCAATCTGGCTGCGCACAAGGTTGCGCCAGGCATCGCGGCAGGCTGCCCATTCGTCTTGAAGCCGGCCAGCCGTACCCCGATTGGTGCCTTGATCATTGGCGAAGTGCTGGCCGAAACCGATCTGCCGCTCGGTGCGTTCTCGATCCTGCCCGCGCATCGCGACGGCGCTGATCTGTTCACCACCGATGATCGACTCAAGCTGCTCTCATTTACCGGTTCACCGGCGGTCGGCTGGGATCTCAAGGCCAAGGCCGGCAAGAAGAAGGTCGTCCTCGAACTCGGTGGCAATGCCGCGTGCGTGGTCGAGGCCGATCAGCGCAATCGACTGGATGCGGTCATCGAACGCGTTATTTTTGGCGCTTTCTACCAATCCGGACAAAGTTGCATCGGCGTCCAGCGCATCCTCGTGCACGAGGATCTTTACGATGAATTCCGTGACCGATTTGTTGCGGCTGCGCGCAAGCTGGTCGCCGGCGATCCGAAGGATGAGAAAACCTTCATCGGACCGATGATCGACGTCAAGGAAGCCCAACGGCTTGATGAGTGGATCCAGGAAGCAGTTAAAGGCGGAGCAACCCTGCTCTGCGGCGGCAAGCGTGAAGGCGCGATGCTTGAAGCAAGCGTGCTGGAACATGTCGGCGCCGATCAGAAGATCAATTGCATGGAAGCCTTTGGTCCGGTCGCGACACTTCAGTCCTATTCCGATTTCGACGAGGCGCTGAGCATTGTTGACGACAGCGAATTCGGTTTGCAGGCAGGCATCTTCAGCAATGACATCAACAAGGCCATGCGCGCCTGGGATCGCCTGGATGTAGGCGGCGTGGTCATCGGTGATGTGCCGAGTTTCCGCGTCGACAACATGCCGTATGGCGGGGTCAAGGATTCGGGTCTCGGCCGCGAAGGCGTCCGCTACGCGATAGAAGACATGACCGAGTTACGTCTGCTGGTCATTCGCGACCATAACTGACCATTCGGCCGAGGCGGAGGAAAAGCGTCGGCGCATGGCGCCGACGCTTCGGAGCTGCCCCCTGGAGCCAATCCACAAGAGCCGATAGGGTTCGCGGGCTTTGTTTTCTTGCCTCGCGTTACTGCGTTGTTGTTGGTTCGATCTGCGCATGCGTTGAATCGAAAACAATTCAATCGGCCCCGTTTCACGGCATGCTGCGTCGATGGTTTCGACTGGAACCATTTGGACGTCCAAAATAATTTGACGCATAGCAGCAATTGTGATTGATTGGGGCTACGTCGATCGCTGATCGACGGCGCTGCGAGATGGATCCGCCGTGTTGATGTGCTTCGGGCTTCATCGCCATGGATGGGCGCGCCCGATCTTCGCGCAGGATGCTTCAATGACACCGTTGCAGACCACCGGACTCTACGATCCCGCCTTCGAGCATGACAGCTGCGGTTTCGGATTGATTGCCAATATTGACGGCAATGCCAGTGGCTGGCTGGTCGATCAGGCCTTTGCGGCCCTCGCCAAAATGTCGCATCGCGGTGGCGTGAATTCCGATGGCATTACCGGTGATGGTTGTGGCGTCCTGGTCTATCGGGCCGATACCTGGTTGCGCACTCTCGCCCGCGAAGCATCGATCGAGATCGGCTCGCTGTATGCCGCAGGTCTCGTCTTTCTCGATCGTGATGCCGAAAAGGCCGACGCTGCAGCGCAGCAGCTGGAGCATTGTCTTCGTGAGGAAGGTGTGCACCCTGCAGGCTGGCGCGATGTTCCGGTGACCGATGAACCCTGCGGCCCGCTCGGTCGCGCGAGTCGTCCGTGCATCCGGCAGATCTTCGTCAATGCTGCTGAAGGGATGGATGAAGCGGTGTTTGATCGCGCACTTTTCCGTGCACGTCGGCGCAGTGAACTGGCCTTGGCCGATGACGTCACGTTTTATGTGGTCAGTCTCGCGGCGGCGACCATCGGCTACAAGGCGATGGCCGCACCGGGCCGTCTGCGTGACGTTTTCCCCGATCTGCAACGCGCCGAACTGATCAGCGCGGCAGTGACTTTCCACCAGCGTTTTTCGACCAATACCTCGCCGAACTGGAAGCTCGCCCAGCCTTTCCGCATGCTCGCCCACAACGGCGAAATCAACACGATACGCGCCAATCGCAACTGGGCGCTCGCTCGCCAGCCGAAGCTGCATTCACCGCTGCTCGATATTTCCGACATCGGTGATCACGTCAGCCGTACAGGTTCCGATTCGCAAAGCCTCGACAACATGTTCGAGCTGCTCGTCGAAGGCGGCATCGATCTGCTCGCATCGACGCGCATCCTCGTGCCGCCGGCATGGAGCGCCGATGAGAATCTCGATCAGGATCTCGAAGCGTTCTATCAGTATTACGCCTTGCACACCGAACCGTGGGATGGCCCGGCGGGATTGGTCATGTGCGATGCGCGCCATGCCGTGTGTGCGCTCGATCGCAACGGACTGCGCCCGGCACGCTGGTCGCAAAGTGATGACGGACATCTGATCGTCGCCTCCGAAGCGGGACTTTGGGATGTGCCCGATCAACGCATCGTCGCCAAGGGCCGACTCGGGCCGGGCCAGATGCTGGCCGTTGACCTGGTTGAACATCGACTGCTCGATAGCGCCGCCATCGATCGCATCAATGCCCAGCGTGCGCCGTATCGTGACTGGCTGCGCGACGGCGTGATCTATCTCGAATCGCACTTGATCGACCCGGCACTGGCGGCCGAACCGATGCCGCCCGATATGCTTGCGCGTTTCCAGAAGCAGTTCGCGCTGACCTGCGAAGAGCGCGATATCGTCCTCAGAACGCTGGCCGAAACCGGCGCCGAAGCGACCGGATCGATGGGCGATGACACGCCAATCGCAGTGATGTCTCAGCAATCCCGTTCGTTGTACGACTACTTCCGCCAGGCCTTCGCCCAGGTCACCAATCCACCGATCGATCCGTTGCGCGAACGCCTCGTCATGTCGCTGGTTTCGCAGATCGGTCTGGAAGGCAATTTGTTCGATCTCTCGGCCGACAGCGCGCGCCAGGTGCTGCTCAGTTCACCGGTGCTTTCGCAGCGCAAGTTGCGGCAGCTGCTGCGGATGACCCCGTACGACCAGAAGAACCAGTTGCTTGACCTGTCGTACTCGCATGAGGAAGGGCTGAAGGCCGGCATCGAGCGCATCTGCGCGCTGGCCGAAGGCGCCGCGCGTGAAGGCATGGTCATGC
>JBBQTY010000188.1:0-7679 GCA_038234445.1 Lysobacterales bacterium | reverse complement strand
GCCACCCAGGGCCGGTCGCTCTGTGTCGCTGGCGTTGTCCGACGACAACGCATATGCGCGCCACTTCGCCCCCCAGGTCCGTATGGAAGCAACGGCAGCAAGCGACTCGGGTGCCGGGGTGTGGCTGGCGAGGCTGCCACTCTCATTGAACGTCAAAATCACTTCTCGGCAAGCAGCCGTCCGTGGAGCTGTGTCCGGCCCGGCCATCCATGGCCGGTCGCTCAGCGTCGCATGCGTTGTCCGACGACAACGCATAAGCGCGCCACTTCGCCCCCCAGGTCCGGAAGGAAGCAACGGCAGCAAGTGAATCGGGCGCCGGAGTGTCGCTTGCGGAGCCGCCACTCTTTTTCAGTTCAATGCACCAAGCCTCGGCTCGCAACTCCGATCCAGGCTTTCGTGGGAAGCGGCTTCAGCCGCGTGTCCCCTCTTGGGGGCGATGCTTCGACATAACATTCCAGCAAGCGACCATACATGGATCTGCTCCCGGCCCCCTATCCATAGCCGATCCTTCAGCGCCGGATGCGTCACGCGACGACAACGCCATTCTCATGTGGGTCGGCGCTGCGCGCTGACGCCCTTCCTTTCTGCGCGCGGATAAATTATTCAATCACAGAGCGCCTTGTTTTAGTCTATTCACTCAACGCCCCTCACCTGCTTTTTCCCCCGCTTTCTGCCCAAGCTCCTTCATCTTGAGCACGCGCATCAGCTCAGCCTTTTTCAATCCTTCGCGAGCTTCTTTTATTACTTGATGCGCCAGATTCTGATTGGTGTGATGCCGCTTTGCATCGACTGCAGCATCAAGCGCGTGCTGGGCCGCTGCTATCGCTTTGTCAACGCGGTACAGAGGACCATGCGGATTGGTGGTTAGCGCCGGGTCGTAAAATTTTTTCATGGGACTTCTTCGTGATCAGAACGCAACGATAGCCGGGTTGACAACACTTTGCGCGGGCACACAGGGTCATTGATCGCTTGTTCCCTATGTCGTTCAAAGTCACGTTAGCCCGAAAAGCGCAGAGGCTGAGTCTCACCTTGCGAACCTTTCAGGCCAAAACCCCTACCCTCGCTGCCAGGTTTCAATCGATACGAATCTTGCCCCAGCTCGACAACACCAGGGTAGCCAGAAATGCAGAATTATGACGGTGAAGGCACAGCGACAAGTTGGACGCTCGCGCGTTCGTCAGTCACGCGTTGCAATACCAAACCTGAACCACCCCTTTTCGGCAGAACATTTGCTCAGTATCAGGTCAGCCACATTGACCTAGTGTGCTCAAAATTAGCGAAGCGATCTCCATGACCCAGTTGGATGCGGAAGATACAGAAACAGCGCGTCTCGCGGCCCTCACCGGCTATGGCATCCTCGATACTTTGCCAGATACATCCTACGACGACCTCGTTGCTATTGCCTCGGGCATTTGTGATGCACCGATGAGTTCTGTCGCACTGTTCGATGCGGAGCGCAAATGGTTCAAGTCGCAGCGTGGATTTTCGTTGGCATCCATGCCACGACACGTAGCATTTGGCGCGCACGCGATCGAAAGGCCAAACGAAATCCTGGTGGTACCGGATGCACTTGCCGATACGCGCTTCGTCAACAATCCACTTGTCGCTGGAGAGCACAAGGTGCGCTTCTATGCCGGTGCGCCGCTGGTCAGCTCAAGTGGCGCAGCGGTCGGCACAATCTGCGTAATGGATCGTACGCCGCGTGACCTTGCGCCGTTCCAAAGAGAAGCGCTCGCAAGCCTGTCGCGTCAAGTGGTCAATCTGCTCGAACTTGGTTTGGCGCATCGAAAGTTGACCAGCCATCTTTCCGAGCGCGAATGGTATGAGCAGAAGCTCCTCGGATACCAAAAGGAGCTGCTTGCCGAAAATGCGCAACTCACCGAGGCGACCCGCACTGACTCACTCACTGGATTGTTGAATCGACGCGCATTCAGCGGAATCCTGGAATCAGCAATCGCCGCAACAAAGTTCGATTGTGAGCCTCTGTCTGTGGCGATCGTCGACATCGACCACTTCAAGGCCATCAACGACCGCAACGGTCATCCTGCGGGCGACAAAGTCTTGATCGCCGTGGCAGGTATCCTCAGAGCAAAGTGCGGCGAGCGGAATAGTGTTGCTCGAATCGGAGGAGAGGAGTTCGCGATCGTCTTCCCAGGAGCCAACCTCGATCAGGCTACTCTCCAATGCGAACACCTTCGTTCAACGATTGAAGAACTTCAGCACCAATTTCCCCTCACTGTGAGTATCGGCCTCGCCACGTTACGCATCGGTGGCTCGGTCAGCACTCTCTATGCTCGCGCAGACGAAGCCTTGTACGCGGCAAAGCGCGGCGGTCGCAATCGCGTTGCTTCGATCGACTGAACTCCGGGCAGTCGAGCCGCCCCAGTTGCGCATACTTCGCCGAGGCGAGCTGCATCGCTGCACCGGGAGATCTTCAGGTCAGAAATTGGTCGACTCGGTTTGGCATCTACTTGCGCCGGTTTGGGCGAGTGGCATTTCCCACCGCAACTGGCGACACGAGCGGATTGCTCAATTCGGGTCGGCACTGCGGGCTGACGTCTATCCACCCGCACGACGGACGAAGTATTCGACTGCAAATGATACGCAGCGGTATGGGTATCTCCGTTTTCGCTTGTCCGCTATGTCGACGTTCGACCGCCAGAACTTCAGCTCATCGCCGACTCAGCGCCGATCGAACCTGCTCGATGCGGCGGCGGTTGACTCCAAAATCGTAGAAGCCGAGGCGTGCGCAGGAACGCACCTCGATTTGTGAATTCTCGGCATCGAGCAAGAACTCGACGTCGTCAGCAAACCGAAATACCGGGCTGGCCTGAGTGGCGTGCAAGTAGTGATCATCGAAGTCGACGATCTTGGTCCGCGGCATACCCGAGAGTATTTCGCGGACGCGATCAAAGGCTACCGCACCATCGCCCTCGAACTTGAGAGGTGCAACCCGATGGATTTCACTCGTATCCCTACTCGACACGCAACTCGGTCGCGGCGGGCAGTTGGCCAGGCCCATTTTTGCCGAACCTTTATCCAAGGCTCGAACACCACCAGGACCCGTGGCACAAGCGCCGAGACAACCAAGCACGAGCGCCAAAATCGCGCGTGTCGTGAAACGCATATTCAAGATAGTCATCGCTCACTCGCTCCAATCGACTTAGGCAACCATGCTACGACATTGCGGCCGCCATGTGGCTGATCAACCGACCCTTTCAAAAGGACGAAAAAACAGTTGCTCAAGCCAGCGTGAGTCGTTGTCCAGGTCGCTGCTTCCATTCGGCTGAGTTGGCCATGGCAATTGAACTCTAGGGCATTCCGCTCACAAATCCGGCACATCGCCGGACTTGAACAAAACTCGCGGCTTGCTGTACTCACCGCTTTCTTCGTCCACATCCATACTGTAGGCAATGATGCCGGCATGTTTGTCAGCCAAACGCTCGGCCCTGCGCGCAGCCTCATCAGCGCTCTTGTACTGGGAGACTTGTCCCGGCACGAGGCCCTTGCCTCCCAGATCGAATGGTTGCACCACGTGGATCGTTTCCATGTCTACTCCTGTGTTGAAGCGAGTATGAAGGGAGTGACGATCACCAAGAAAGAGCCAGAGTTGATTTCATTAGCGGACGTTTGCGCAAGTCCAGTCTGAGATGGCTCAAGCATCTTTTCCGCATGCGCATCAGCCGAGGCTGAATTCCTCAAGCACTGCCCACGGCCCGCCGTCCATTTGCTCGATGAGGCAAACGGTGGGAAACGTGATCGAAAAAATGTCGGGCAATAGCAAGGCGTTGTCCATGGAGTTGCCTGTCGCCCGCGGATTCCTTGGATGTGCGAGCGTGATGTGAGGTTTTTGCACTCTTATATTCGTCGAGTCGAGAACGTTGACGCGCAGCGCATGGAATGAGCGCTCGCCAGCGATGCAGGCAAGCAGGATTCCGTGACCGCAGAAAATCGACGGCCGACCAAAATCCAAGGTGATTTGGTCGTGGTGAAGCCCCGAGATTCGATGAGCCAGATTGTCATAGGCCAGCCCGGTAATTTCGTCCTCCCGACAAAGCGTGACGTGCGCCGGAATCCGTCGTGCCTGCACTGGATCCAGGATCTGTCGCATGGCTTCAATCGAATTACCGACGTTTGCCGGCACGAACAAGCTTAGTTGCCTTCGAGCGCTTTGAATGAGTGGACGTGTACTCAAGAGTGCTTCACTGAACTTGTCTCAACTGGCTTCATAGTCGGCATGGCGAAACATGCAGGATGGATTTTTAGTTCGCTTCCGCCTTGTCCAGTCTGACCTTGCAGGGAGCCATCATGCTTATTTATTGATTCTGATTTGCAAAATAACTTGTCAACACGTGCACAAACACCATTGTCTTAAATAACTTTGTTTACTCAACCGATCTTGCCGTTTCAAACCGCGTTGTTCACGTCTTATATTCCCGTTTGGATCAGGGGGTCGATGAACATTTTCTGCGTATCGTCGTCCCCACGAAAATGCCACTTGGAGTCAAGTTTTGATCCGGACCACATGCTCCAAAAGCCATGACTCGCAGAAGGCACAAGAACGCCCCTCGCGCTGATGAGACTCGCCGACAAACGAGACAGCGAACTTACTCCGATCCTGCGCAACATTGTTTGCCGCCCCACTAGCCCGAGGTCTTGTTGAGAGTCGCCGCTCGGATCTGATCAATGCTCAGCGCCTCGCTGTCTTTGGGCGACGGCAACCCGATCTTCGTGCAGAACGCAACAAAGCCAGGATCGTCCCGGAAATGCAGGATGATGGGATCGTAAAGCAGGTGGTGGAGTTCCGGATCACGCTGGATCCAAGCGCGCTCCAGCCATTGCACGGTGTTTGCGGCGTCGCCGCGCAGCGCGTGGATCTGCGCTATCTGGTAAGGCTGAGCTTCGGCCCAGACCCCGCCTTCGACAATGTTAGCCAACGCCGCGTCCGCCGCATCGCGATCTGGTCCGGCCTGGGCAGCCAATGCAAGATAGAATGCGCGCCACTGCGGTTGCGGTTGTTGCGCGGCGATGCTCAGCGCGGTCTTGACGTCGCCGCGCAGAATGGAGATGAAGATGAGTTGGTTGTTAGCGAACGGCCGGGGCTGCAGTTCCGCGCCGATGTGAACGCTTTTTTCGGCCTCGTCGAGCCGGCCGGCCGCGACCAGCAGGTCGGAGACCAGAAAATAGTTACCTGCGAAGAGCGGTTCCATTGAAATAAAATGCTCGCGCTGATCAATGGCTTCACGCAGCTTTCCGGTGGCGGCGAGCGCCCGGCTGAGGCCGCCGTGGTTCTGGCCGTTGTCCGGCGCGAGTTGTACGCCGCGGCGGAATTCGATGACGGCGTTTCGCCAGTCAAAGTCCGCAGCGAGCAGCAGGTGTGCGAGGGCACCATGCGCGAGCCCCAAGTCGGGCCGCAAGCTGAGCGCCCGGTCCACCGCGGCACGCGATTTGCGAAAATATTCCTTGGCGTCGACGCCGCTGGATCCGAATTGCCCATGCGATGTCCAGCTCACCGACAGCTGCGCCCAGGCCGCAGCGTAGTCAGGGTCCAAGCGGGTTGCAGTTTCCTGGTACTCGGCGGCCTTGTCCAAATCCTGCTGGTAAAATTTTTGCAGCCCCTGCAGATAAGCGTTGTAGGCGTCGATGCTGCCGCTCGGAGGGCGGTCGTCCTGGCTTGTGGCATGGCGCGTCGAAAATAACTTCGTGTGCAGGGCGTTGCTGATCGCCATCGCGATTTCATCCTGCAGGGCGAACAGCTCCTTGTAGGGCCGGTCATAGCGGCTTGTCCACATCGTGCGGCCATCTGCTGTGGAGACCAGTTCGGCATGAATGCGCACGGTATCGCCGGCGCGCTGCACGCTGCCGCTGACCAGGTAGGCCACGCCCAACTTGGCGCCGATCGTACGACTGTCGGCCTGCGAATTGCGAAACTGAAACGAGGAGATGCGGCCGATCACGTTCAATCCGTCGAATTTCGATAGCAATTCGATCAGGTTTTGCGACAGTCCGTCCGCGAAGAACTGCTGCTCAGGGTCACCACCGACGTTCACCAGCGGCATCACGGCAATACTTTGCTCCCCGCTCTTGGCGACATCCGTCATTGGCGCGAATTGCTGGCCTGGCCACCACAGCATCCATCCGCCGAATGCGAGTACGGCGAGCAACGAAATCGCCCAGAGCGCCTTTCGAATCCTCCGAGGCTTTACTGATCCACTCGATTCGCTGGCGATATTCGTGGCGATCGCCGATGCAACGGACGTTTCGTCATCGCCTGAGGCCGCGCTGTTCGCTGATTGAATCGATAGAGAATCCGGCAGATCGAAGCGATAGCCGACGCCATGCACCGTGTGCAGGTAGTGATGCGTCTCGGCCGAATCACCAAGCGCCTGGCGCACCAGCGTGATGATGCGATTCAGTACACCGGGCGTGACGTGCGCATGCCCCCAAACCGTGTCGAGAATTTCCTGGCGCGTGAAGACACGACCGGGCTGGCTGGTCAGCAGCACAAGCACGGTGAAGGCTTTGCGTTCGAGCGGAACGTCGACGCCGTCGACGCGAAGTCGGTGGCCACCGACGTCAATCTCGATTGCATCGAAGCGAATCCAGCCGCCGCAACCGTTTTCGTTTTGCATGCCCGAAGTCACGATGGAAAAGGGATTCTTTTCAAGATCAGGTACTTGTGCGCTTACCTAAGGTTTGCACAACAACTATCCAAGCATTTCCGCCTGAAAGCCCATGAAAGTCATCCAGTCTGGCCGGGGTAGCTTGGGGAAACTCTGGATGTCGCGCGCCGCAGCGGCATGTTCCCACAAAAGTCGGTCGACACGGAGGCGGTCGTCACCTCACGGGACGATGAGCATGACGAGGCGAACGTCGCCCGCGTCTTGGATCGACGTACGGCGCGCTCGCTCGCAGTGCCGAGGTCGCCACGCAGCGATATAGATGTTTGGAAGAACCGATACACGTCACGCCACATAAGGAGTCGTCATGAATCATCCCGTTCGACAAGTCGCGATCGCCATTGCCCTGTCCGGGTGCGGTTGCGGTCTGGCCAGCGCTCAGGATTTCAGCCCCTGGAGCGATCCGCAGCCCGTAACGGCAATAAACACTGCCGCCTCTGCCGAGGGATGTCCCATTGAATCGACCGACGGCCTGGGCCTGTATTTCGCATCCAACCGTGCCGGTGGACTAGGCAAGCTCGACAACTGGCGCGCGCGACGCGCCTCGGTTAATTCGACTTGGGGCTCCGCGGAAAATCTGGGCACACCGGCAAATTCGTCCGAGTTCGACTACTGTCCCACCGCATTGGCCGGCAATACGCTGCTCTTTGTCAGTTCGCGCCAGACCACCGACGACTGCTTTCCAGGCGATGTTCCACCGGTACCGCCGACCGGCGGTCCGTCGGCCGGCGACATCTTCCTCACTCACGAGGATTCTCCGTTCGTCTGGTCGAACCCAGTGAACCTCGGCTGCTACCCGAATGGGCCGAATACCGCCGGTGCAGAGTTCAGCCCGTCGATGGTGAGTACGCCCGGAGGGAAGTTCCTGTTCTTCTCTAGCAACGGCTACCCCGACAGCCAGGGCCAGGACATTTACATGAGCCAGGTGCAAACCGATGGCACAGTACTGGCGGGTGTACGTGTAGCCGAGCTGTCCACGGCCGCTGACGACCGCATGCC
>JBBQTY010000187.1:0-7934 GCA_038234445.1 Lysobacterales bacterium | reverse complement strand
CTCGGTCGACGATGCTTCTCTAATGGATCGGACCACCAGAGCCAAAAAATAAGGAGAAGGAACATGTTCTGGACCAAGAGGGTCGTGATCGGCGACGGCGAGCGCGGCCTGGTGTTTCGCAACCGTCAACTGGAAGGCGTCTTGACGCCGGGCGTGCACACATATTTCGATCCGATGGGTCGAATCAGCGTGATCGTCCACGCAATCGAGCAGCCCGAGTACCGTGGCAACGACAAGGATGCGTTGATCGCAGCACTTGGCGACAAGCTCGGCGAGACGTTCGTGCTGGCTGATATCGGCAGCGACGAGATCGGATTGGTCTCGAAGAACGGACGTCTGACCGACGTCCTGCCACCCGGCAGCCGCGCGTTGTTCTGGCGCGGATTGGTCGAAGTCGTCATCGAGCGGTTGTCGCTCGATGCGGGATTGGAAGTGCCGCGTGCGGTCGCGACACGTCTGCGTCAGATCGGCGTGCTGGATCGGGTCGCAGTTGCAGTGACCGTGCCGGTCGAGTCCTGCGGCCTGGTCTTCGTTGATGGCGAATTGGCGCGTACGTTGAAGGCGGGAAGTTTTGCGTTCTGGAACTTCCGCAAGAATGTGGTCGCCGAAGTCATCGATCAGCGTCTGTTGTCGCTGGAGGTGTCGGGACAGGAGTTGTTGACGCGTGACAAGGTCTCGTTGCGTGTCAATCTGGCGGCCAGTTTGCGTGTCAGCGACCCGGTCGTGGCGCGTACACGGGTCGTCAAGTACAGCGATTTTCTGTATCGCGAACTGCAGTACGGCTTGCGTCGTGCGGTGGCCGCGAAGTCGCTGGATGAATTGCTCGGTGACAAGGCTTCGCTCGATGCCGACATCTTTGCCTACGTGCGTGGCCGCGTCAGCGACTACGGTATCGAGGTGCTCGGTGTTGGCGTCAAGGATGTGATTCTGCCCGGTGAGATGAAGGACATTCTCAACGGCGTCGTTCAAGCGGAGAAGTTGGCCCAGGCCAACGTAATCCGTCGTCGTGAAGAGGCGAACGCCACGCGTTCGTTGCTCAACACGGCCAAGATGCTTGAGGACAATCCGACTCTGATGCGTCTGAAGGAGTTGGAGACGCTGGAGAAGGTTACCGAGAAGATCGACAAGCTCACCGTGTTCGGTGGCCTGGAAGGCGTCATGCAGCAACTGGTGCGCCTGAAGTAGAGCAATACCCCGGCGCGGTCCACGGACGGATCGCGTCGGGTTTTTATCCGCTCAGTCCCTGAAGAAGTACAACAAGGCGCACAAGCCAAGGCCAATCGCGTAGAGCAGCCAAGTCCTCTCGACGAAGTAGGGATAGACCATCAAGGCGACACCGATTCCGGCGGCCCGCCAATACGACTGTTTGCTTGCCCAGCGGAACACGGCGAAGCCGGTCACGCTGAAGATAAGCAGGGCGAATAGGTTGGCGGGTGATGGCATGGTCCAATCATCGCACAGGATTGCGGCGCCGATCATGGCCCCCTTCCCGGCATAGGAGTCCGCGGCGCAGTTTCGTTTGCGCCGTTCGCGGCGCGACATAATGCGTTTCGTAACCAGGAGAACCGCAGCCGATGTCTGTCCCTGTCGATACCGACCAGTTCGCGACGCTTCCCAACGGCACGCGTTTGCACTACGCGAGTGCGGGCGAGCGCGGCAAGCGGCTGATTCTGTTCGCGCATGGTTTTCCGGAGTTCTGGTACGCGTGGGAGGCGCAGTTGGGCGAATTCGGCATAGATTATTTCGCCGTCGCGCCCGATCTGCGCGGCTTCAACCTTTCGGATATGCCGAAGGAAGTCTCAGCGTACAAAGCCCGGCATCTGGTCGACGACCTGCGCCTTCTCGCAGCCGATCTTGGCTACGAGAAGTTCGTCCTCGTCGCGCATGACTGGGGTGGCGCGGTGGCGTGGAATCTTGCGATTTCCTTTCCGCAGTTACTTGAGAAGCTGATCATCATCAACTCGCCGCATCCGTGGTTGTTCCTCAAGGCGCTGCGCGAGGATCCCGTGCAGCAGCAATCGAGTCAGTACATGAACTGGCTGAGACGTGAAGGTTCCGAACAGGCGCTCATGCAAAACGACTTCGCCTTGGTCGAAGGCTTCTTGTGCAATCTCGGCAAGGACATTCCGTCTTGGTATTCCGACGAGGTGCGGAAGCGCTACCACGCGTGCTGGCACCGCGGACTGCACGGTGCGATCAACTACTACCGCGCGACGCCACTGCATCCGCCGACGGCGACCGAGCCGGGGCCGCTGGCCTTGAAGGTGAATCCCGAGGACATGCGGGTTCGAGTGCCGACGCGGGTGATCTGGGGTGAGAGCGATCACGCCTTGCCGAAAAACCTGATCGACGGGCTTGAACAATGGGTCGACGATCTCGTCATTGAACGTATCGCTGAGGGCACGCATTGGATCGTGCATGAGCAACCGCATCGCATCAACGGTTTGATCCGTCAGTTCCTTCAGAGCGATTGATCGGCGCAGACCTCTGCTTGCACGACGTTGCACACGACGATCATCGCGCTAGGCTCGATACGGTTTTCCCTGGCAACATCGGGCGACACGCCGATCCAACTATCGAGAGTCAGAGGCGCCAGACCGTGGATGAACCGAGCGCGATCACATTGCGGGCTCGCAAGACCCGATTCCCAGGCCGGCTTGAGCTCGTGGCACGGCGAAGGTCGCTGCGCGTAGATCTCGCAGGTCGTGCGCTGGCCGACCGTACCATTCAAGGCAATGCAGTGCGGTGCGCTTGCCTGCGTTCCGCGCATGACCAGACGATGCGGATCGAGCGTTTCGGTCAATTGCGAAGGTGTCGCTCCTGCGGGGAATTGATCGGATTCCGACCAATGGAAGGCAACGCGAAAAGACGCGCAGCAGGCGCCGCAGGACAAGCAAGGGTGAGCCATCAGGCAATCACTCGGCCGACAATCAAACGCAAGAACGTCACCCTCCGCGCGCACCAGATGCCGACATGGCGGTCGGCGTTTTGTGTTTAGCAGAATCGCGCGGATTTTAGGGTGGACGGCGGCCAAGGCACAACAGAAATCAAGGGAATTTCAACCGACCTCCGTTCGTGGTGAGCTGAGCCTGCCCCGATCCCTGCCTCTTGATCAGAATCTTTCTACCGAGATCAATTCTGAAGAACATTCCGAAAACGGCCCCAACGCAACAACCATACCTCTCGTCATCCCGGCGGAGGCCGGGATCCAGTGACTTTGATGTTGTAGTTGATACTGACGAATCAAAAGCAGAGGCACTGGATCCCGGCCTTCGCCGGGATGACGGATACGTGGGGCGGCGCGCTTAGCGTGGCGTGAGGTTTTGGAGGCTCTTCGATTCGCAGCGAGGATGTGATCAAGAGACAGGCCCCTATCCGCGGGCGAACGGCTGAGTTTAATTGGACGCTCCCTAAGCGCGCCCAGCGGCCTCAAGCATCTGTGCCATCTTCGTATGGATCAGGTTGACCGCCTTTAGCGGGCGCAGCATGACCTTGAACTTGACGATGCGACCTTCGTCGTTCCAACGGATCATGTCGACGCCGTTGATCGCGACACCATCAAGTTCGAGCTCGAATTCGAGAACGGCGTCGCGCGATCCGCTGACTTCGCGCACGTAGCGAAACGAATCGTTGCCGAACACGTGCAGCGCCGCTTGCAGATACTTCGTCGTGATGGCCTTGCCGACTTGGGGGGTGTGCACGACCGGCGAGTGGAAGACAACCTCATCGGCAAGCAAGCTATCCAGTTGATCGGTTTGTTTGGTCCTGACCAGTTGGTGCCACTGTTGCAGCGTGTCGATTCGCATCTTCATTTCCATTTTGTGCAGGCTGGTCAGATTCGGTATCCAATGCGGCTGTTTCCGATTTCACCGGGCCGAGCGGAGACGGCAGCGGTGTGCGCTGCGACCAACGCAATAGACCGACCGCATAACTCACGTAATAGCCGGCCAAGGTCGCAAAGATGAGCAAGGTCAGCGGACTGCGCGTGAAATCCATCGGTGGCCCGGCCGGACCATCGCCACTCATTTGCAGATGCAGGAATCGGTAGACCAGACGTCCAACAAACAGCAGTGACAACGCAATGCCGAGATGGGCGTTGGGGGTGTAGAAATGTCCGGTCTCGGTTGCCTCGAAGCGGGTCAGTCGTAATCCGTAGACGCCGAGTAACGCACCCACGGCAGCACCTGCACAGAGAGGGATGGCATTAAGCGGATGACCAATCGTTGTCATCAGCAAAAGGACAAGTAGGATTGGAAACACGATCAACGTCATGATCACCCGTCTGCGCTTGAACGTCTGCCGTCCGATCGTTCGGCGAATACGCGCGTATAGACGCCAAAGCACCAGGGCGATCACGCCGATCGTGGCAAACATGGAAGGATGAACTGCTGCGGGCGTCATGCTCGACTTCCGATATCGGAGCGATGAGTATGCCGCCACCATCGAATGCTGGCGACACGAACCTTGCGCAATCGTCTCCCATCATGCGCAGGCTCGCTAGACATTGAGCCCCAGCGACTTCATGCGCCGGTAGGTGAACCAGCCGAGACAGATGAAGACCACACCTGCCGAGCCGATGAAGTAGGCTAGCGGCGCGTTGACAAAGCTGAAGGCGATGCCGGCGATCACGAAGAACAAGCCGACTACCGCCATGACAATCGGCTGCGTCGCCACTCTTTTCCCGCGACCACCCACTGAGTAGACGCGCTTTCCCCTCTGCATCATCTCGCGCAACTCAACCGCCTCATTCGCGCACGACTCCGAACAGCAAACCGCAAACTCGCGAGTGATCGTACAAGCCGGGCAAATGCCCTTGCCGCAAACTTTGCAAATGCCGGTGGCATCGGTCTGGGCGTGGTTGAAACACTTCATGTTGCGAGTTCCTCGAATGCGTGCCGATGTTCCTTTCTTGCTGTAGCACATGACGCTTTGTGTGCAGGACACGCCGCCTTTCGCCAGTGACGTGACATCGGCGCTATCCCGCTTGTCAAAGCTGCTCCCATACATTGGCCCGGACGTCGAAAGCCTCGCCGCTCGCCCTGACCACACAAAAACGCTGGCCCGTCGGTGCCTCCATGACCCACCACGAATTGATTTTGTGCACGCGTTTGGCACCGAGTTTCTCGAGTCGCGCTGCCTCGGCTTCAACGTCATCGGTCTCGATGTCGAGATGCACACGGCTGGCGTGCGAAACCGATTGGACTTCGATGTGAAGCTGCTCACTTGGATCGATCAGCTTCACATACTTGCCCTCTTCACCGGGCAAGGTCTGCACCTTCATGCCGAGCGCTCCGCCCCAGAAGTCTGCCGCCGATACGAGATCGTCGGTTCTGCAGTCGATAATAAATCCTGCCATTCTGCTCTTGTGCATTTCGTTCTCCAATTTTCTGGATGGATTTTCATGCTGCCCGGCTCAGTTCATCCATATCCCGTGACGGGCTAGGAGAGTCTGCAACCATCCGGAGGCACGCTCTCTAGTTTATCGGCATGGAAGTGCGGGTTTGCTCAACCGGTATTCAGCGCGCTAAACCGGATGGGCGCTGGCTCGATGATGCCGGATTACTTGTGTCGATTTTCGCCAGAGCCGCCTCAGAACCCCGCGCCAGGCTGTTTGAGAAATTCCAGTTCTTGGGGGGTCGATTGCCGGTCTAGAATTGCGTTGCGGTGAGGGTAGCGACCAAAGCGAACGATGATGGCCTTGTGCTTCAAGGCAAATTCGTAGGTGTTTTTTGATGCGTGATCCTTGAACAAAGGTTCGGCAAATTCGTGGATCGCCTTCGACTCGCTGTGCATGGTCGGCATATAAAGAAAGTTCCGTTGCTCCTCAGTCAACGCAGCGTCGGCGCCAGCGGCCACTGCTTCCTGGGCCAACGCCAGCGCCAGCGGATCGCTGGCGAAAGCCCGCGGCGTGCCGCGAAAGATATTCCGCGAGAACTGGTCGAGAACAATGATCTCGGCCAAACGTCCTTTTGGATCACGACGCCAGCCAAACAACTCGCAGCGATTCGCTTTCGCGTGAACATCCGAGAATCGTTCCAGGATAAGTTGATCAAAATCAGAGTCGACCTTCCACCATTGCGCGGGCGTGATCTCGTCGAACCAGAATTGAAGGATCGCGGATGCGTTCAAAACCTTCATGATGCTTGGCAACCCTCGCGTTTGATGGCGCGATTCGTGGCAGTTTCGCGCACAATGTCCCGATGCTCAACATCGTCCTCCACCGACCTGAAATTCCGCCCAATACCGGCAACGTGATTCGCCTCTGCGCGAACACCGGTGCGCATCTGCATTTGATAGGGCCACTGGGGTTCGAGCTCGATGATGCGCGGTTGAAGCGCGCGGGACTCGACTATCACGAGTATGCGCGGCTGGCCGTGCATGAGAATTTCGCAGCGTTTGTGGCATCGGTGAAGCCGGGTCGGATTTTCGCCGTGTCAACGCGCGGCACGGTGCGTTATGACTTGGTGACCTACCAAGCGGACGATGCGGTGATGTTCGGTTCCGAGACCAGTGGCCTGCCGCAGCAGGTGATCGATTCGATTCCTGTCGGGCAACGCATTCGTTTGCCGATGCGGCCGCAGAATCGCAGCCTCAATCTGTCGAATGCCGTGGCCGTGGTGGCGTTCGAGGCGTGGCGACAGCGCGATTTCGAGGGTGGCGCATGATTTCGCGGCCATGAGTTCCGAATGGGATCGACTTGTGTAGGAGCCCCTTCAGGGGCGAGCTCTTTGGCAAAGCGAAGCAAAAGCTCGCCCCTGAAGGGGCTCCTACCGAATTCTCGCGACGCTACTCGGGATATTCCGGCTTCTGTTCGCGAGCAAGCAGCGCGCGCAGGCCTTCCGCGGGTGTCATGTCTTCGTGGAGGACATGTTGCACATGTTCCGCGATCGGCAATTCGATGCCGACGCGCTGGGCTAGACGGACCACTTCGTCAACCGTGACGATGCTTTCGACGACTTGACCGATGTCGGCGACCGCTTGCGCCAACGAGACACCGCGTCCAAGCGCAATGCCCAAACGACGATTGCGGGATAGGTCGCCAGTGCAGGTGAGGACCAGATCGCCGAGGCCGGCTAGACCCATCAGGGTTTCTGGTTTTGCGCCGAGCGCGGTTCCGAGACGCAGGATCTCGTTCATGCCGCGCGTGATCAAACCGGCGCGGGCATTGAGCCCAAGCTCCATGCCATCGGCAACGCCGGTGGCCACGGCGAGCACGTTTTTCATCGCGCCGCCGAGTTCAGCGCCGAGGATGTCGTTGCCGGTGTAGGCGCGGAAGGTCGGCGCGTGCAACAGACGGGCGAGCTGCTGGGCGAATTCAGGCTCATTCGACTGCACAGTCAACGCGGTCGGCATGCCGAGTGCGACTTCGCGCGCGAACGACGGCCCGGTGACGACCGCCGCCGGATGATCGGGCAGACGTTCGTTGACGAGCTCATGCAGGAACCGACCGGAACCGGGATCGAAACCCTTGGTCGCCCAGGCAATACCAGCGCCCGGTGCAACCCAGGGTGTGATCACGTCGAGCAAATCGCGAAACGCGTGGCTCGGCACCGAAATCAGGATGATGCCGGCATCGCGCACACAGGTTTCGATGACGCCACTGATGCCAAGCGAATCCGGAAACTTCATTTCGGGCAAATAGCGCGTGTTTGCGCGCGCGGTGGCCATATCGACCACGGCTTGCGGCGAGCGCCCCCACAAGGTGGTGGGGACGCCATTTCGCGCAAGCAGCACGGCCAGCGCCGTGCCCCAGGATCCGGCGCCGAGAACTGCAACCGGCGTGGTCACTGAGGTCAGGAGTTCAGGGTCTGACTTTCAGCCGGCGCTTCGGCGCGGCGGCGCAGCTGCTCGGCGAAGATCGCATCGAAATTGATCGGCTGCAGGTACAACGGCGGGAATCCACCGCCCTGAACCATGTCGGAGACAATCTGGCG
>JBBQTY010000186.1:0-7969 GCA_038234445.1 Lysobacterales bacterium | reverse complement strand
GCGGCATTGGCTGCCTCCGCGCCGAACTCGCCCTCGCGCAGTGCGCAGAGCAATTGATGCGCACGAAGTTGATCGAGGGCTGCAAGGATACGAGGCTGGTCCGCGCTGTCGATCGGCGCGAACGCAGCAACCAAAAGCAATGACTGCCGCAACCGACCGAACCACTGTCCGAGCGCCAGCCGAAGCTTCGCCTGAGATGAAACATCCATGCGCACAACCTTGTCGCCTGCGCGCTGCCAAGCCGCCTCGAATGCCGCGCGATCGCCCGCCCGGATCGCTTCGTTGATCGGCACCAGCGATTGGTCGGCACGAAAGCTGTGATCGAGACGGACCAGATCTTCCGCGCCTTCGGCTTCCATCGCGCCAACCAGATCGAGCAACACCGAGCCGGTGCCGACCGAAGTCAACTGATCGGCATCGCCCACGAGGATCGACACAGCGTCTTCGCGCATGGCATCGAGGAGCACGCGTAGCAGAGTCAGATCGACCATCGAGGCTTCATCGACCACAACGATGTCGGCAGTCAACCGATTGTCGGCGTGATGACTGAAACCGCCACTGCCGCGACTGCCGAGCAATCGGTGCAACGTCGACGCCTGTGCGGCCAGCGCAGTGTCGAGGTAAGGCGCCCATTCCGCTGCGGATTCGCCCGAATCATCATTGCGCAGTCTTTCCGCACCCTCGCGCAAGGATTCGGACAAACGTTGTGCGGCCTTGCCGGTGGGCGCTGCGATCCGGATCAACGGTGCCGCCTCGCCGCGTTCGACCCGCTGTCGAATCAACATCAGCAGCATGCGCAGTACGGTCGTCGTCTTGCCGGAGCCGGGGCCTCCGGTCAGCACGAAGAAGCGCTTGCCGATCACCTTGGCGACGGCATCACGTTGCGCTTGGACTTCGCTGCGACTGTCGCCGTGGAACAGTGAGTCGATTGCACCTTCAGCGACTTCATCGATAGGTACCGGTGATTCACGACGTGAAGCGACGTGATGCGCTACGGCAACTTCATGCAGGAAATTCCGGCGCAGGTAGAACAGCTCGCCATCGATCACAAACGGTGTATCGATGACTCCACGCTCCGGCTCCTTGGCGCTCCCGACCAGCGCATCGTTGCGCAGTTGATCGCGCTCGTCTTCGCCCAATGCGCGCATGCCGTGGCGAACTGTGTCGCCGATATCGAGGCGCAATGCGCTATCGCCCTGCCCTTCGGCAAAACTCGCCCAGGCAGCGACCTCGGCAAGCCCTTGAGAGCCACCGTGCGCAAGCACCCAACGCATGACGGCACGATCAAGCGGCCGCCAGTTTTCGGCCATGACAGCGGCCGACTTCAATCGATGGAAGTGATACGCCGATGCGCTCATGACGAGACCTCGCTGGCAGCAATGGATCTGTCGAAGACTTCGGCGACCGCGTCCAGCAGTGCGTCGGAGAATCGATTCCGCCAGATTCCGGCATCGCCGTGCAAGCCGGCCGCACGCACAAACAGATAGATGCATTCGCCGAGATGATCGGCGCGCCGATAGCCCTTACCCAGTCGCTGTCGAAGATAGCGATCGAGAGCGACAACATAAAGTAGCGCCTGAAACCGGTAGTGGGTCTCTTGCATCGTCTCGCGCAGAGATTGTCCTTCGTAGTCGGACAGGCGTTCGCCGAGCGCGTTGCCCTTGTAGTCGAGCACGTGGAATCGACCGGCGTGATGGAAGATCAAATCGATCTTGCCGTTCATGAGCCCACTCAAAATGCGCATGCTGTGCGGAACCAGCTCGCCTTCGCCATGTTCGGTGCAGACCGCACGCAGCTGCTGCATCGAGACCTCTTGCAACGGAAAGTAGAAGGCCATCTCGGCGAGCAAGTCTTCGGCACGCAGATCCGCCAGACAGAGACTCGATGCGCCAGCGACACCGAGCGGTGCGTCAAGCGCGCCCTGCAGGCGTTCGACCAGGCGGCGTACGAAGGTGGCCTCATCGATGTCTTTGGCGCGCACACCGTATTCATTCAAGTGCGCTTCGATCAGCGCGTGCTGAGCGCTGAGCGGGAGGGTCACGTCGCGATGCTCTAAGACGGCATGGATCGCGTTGCCGAAATCGGCGCCCTTGACGCTCGACAAGGCGAGCAAGGCCGGATGCGCAGAGTCGTCGATCCGCGTCATTGCATCGGCGAGATCCGCTTCGATGGCCGCGACGCGCAACGCGAGGGCATCGGCATCGCGCTCGTCACCAGCCGCCGCATCAGGGTCAAGCGACGCCTTCGCGTATTCATGGGTCAAGGTGGTGAAGCTGTGTCGGCCTTCGAGCGGACCCGTCGCGCGTGGCGGCGGTAGGCGCGCGATGCGCGCGATCGTCTTCGTCGCATCGACCGGTTGATAGCGCAGATCGTTGGTATCTTCGCCGGGCCAGATCGGTGCGGCGTTCCATGCGACGTGAGGCAATCGCTCCACGAAGTCCGGCAATCCCGGCGCAGGCTGCATGCGCGCGAGGATCACGTCGAGTGCCGAGCGAGCAGTGCCCTGGAGTGGATTTGTGCTGTTTTTCTTCGCCGGTCTGGAGGGCGGCAAGGCAAACACATGGCAGGCATGGATCGCGCGTGTCATCGCCACATAGAGCACGCGGAAACGTTCGTCCTGGAAGTCCTGTTTCTCCTGCTCGGCGGCCGCTTTTGAAACTTCGACAACGCGGCTTCCCTCCTGATTGATCACTGGCAGGCCCTTGTTCGGGTGTTCGCCGTGCGCCCACATCAGCGGCAGGAAGACGATCGGAAATTCAAGGCCCTTGCTTGCGTGGAAGGTCATCACGCGCACACGCGCATCGTCGGATTCGATTCGAAGTTGCGCGGCCTCGGCGGCATCTTCGTCGGCGGCATCCTGCGAAGTCTGTGCGGCAAACCAGACCAGCAGTTCTTCGCTGCCGGTGACGGTTTCGCCATGCTCCTGCAGCAACTCGCCGAGATGACGCAGATCAGTGATCGCGCGCTCGCCGCCAACCGTGCGCAGATAGCGAGGCGCCATGTGATCGATCAGTTTATCGACGACGAACTGGATGCCGCGTGCCTGCCAATCCTCATGCCATTGACGGAACGTTTCGCTGATTTTTCTGAAGGCGACAACATCGTCTTCAAGTTTGCGCAGCGCGCTGAAGCTGGCTCCCCACATTCTCGTCGCGAGTGCCGCGCGCACCACCGCGGCATCGGTGGTGTGCACCACGGCATGCAGGATCACGCGTAGCTCGCGGGCCAGATCGGTATCAAACACGCTGCTGCGTTCACTGGTGACGCAAGGCACGCCGCGCTCGCGCAAGGCATCGCGCAAGCTTCGGATACTTGCCGCCGTCGGCAACAACACGGCGATATCGGAGGCCTGCACGGGTTTGCCGGCAATCGTATGACGTCCGGATTGCAGCATCTCGACGATCTGGTTGGCGCAAGCTTCGAGGGCCGCCTGACGACGATCATCGGCGCCGCCGGGATCCTCCTCGCGGAAGTCGATGATCAGAGGCTTCGTACACGCCTCGCCATCGATCGTATAGACCGCGTCGTCGCGACGCGCGCTCGCAGTCACCGCTTGGTAGCGGATCGCCGCGTCGGTTTCCTGCGCACTCAGAATCGTTCCGCCACTGGCAAAAAAAGCATTGAGCGCCTCGACCAGGGCACGTGAGGAACGATGATTGATATCGAGGTTCAGGCGGCCGTCGGCATCGGCGCTGGCTGCCGCGGCGCGGTAGGCATCAATGTCGCCACCACGGAAGCGGTAGATCGCCTGCTTCGGATCGCCGATCAGGATCAGCCGTCCCCGATTCGCTCCATTGGCATCGGAATAGATGTGATCGAGGATGCGGTATTGCACGCCATCGGTATCCTGGAACTCGTCGACCATGGCCACCGGCCAAGCCGCGTGGAGCGCATCGGCGAGTACGCGTTCGCCGCCCGCATCGATCTCGTGTTCCAGCGCGGCCAATACCGTGGTCAGCAATTCGTCGAACGAATGCACGTCGCGACGCCGCTGGCGTTGCACGATCTGCTCACGCGCAATCGTGCTGACCTCATGCCAGAACTGTTGCACCTCGCAGCGTTGGCGGCGCTCGATGAGATCCGCGCAACGCGTCGACAAGGCAGCGACGCACAGAACATCCTCATCGTTCTTGCGCCCTGCGAGTACGCCCTTGAGCTCGGTAGCCGCGGCCAGATCCGCCAGCACATCACTGTCAGGAAAGCGCGCGGGATCTTCGATCCAGTCCGCCAACATGAGCCAGGCATTGCGAAGCCTGCTGCCTTTGCGAAAAACACTTTCATCGGCAGCGACAGCACGCAGTTGCGCCAACGCGTCTGCCGAAATCGCATCCTCGTCGGCTTCCATCGAAATCAGCGGCACGCTGACGCCCGGAATCAGGCAACTGCGCAAGCGCACGATGAACTTGCCGAGCGTCAGATCGGCGCCGACCTTCTGCTGCATCTGGACGAACGCGTCTTCATCGGGTGCCTGCTGAAAGCGGCGCCACAGATCACGCGCCACTTCTTCAACAACGACGCGACCGTCAATCAATTCACCACTGACAAAGGGCACGCCGCAGGCGAACGGATGATCAGCGAGGATGCGGCGACATAGACCATGCAAGGTGCTGACCGGTGCCACATCCATTTCCGCGATGGCCAGACGCAGACGCTGCAGATCGGTCGCGCGTTGCGATGGATCCATCACCCAGCGCGCGCGCAACCAGGTTTCGTCGCCAGTCGCTGATTCGCTTTGCGCAAACGCATTGTCAGCGAAGCGTTCGGCCCAGAGCAGGCGATCGCGCAATCGCTCGCGCAACTCCTGCGCGGCGGCATCGGTAAATGTGGTGACAACGATCTGACGGGGTGAAAACTCGCGTTCCAGAATCAGGCGCAAATAGAGGATCGCAATGGTCCAGGTTTTGCCGGTGCCGGCACTCGCTTCGATCAAGCTGCGACCGTCCGCAACGAGGGCGAGATCGCGCCAGTCCTTGGGCATTTCTGAAATGGGCAGCGTCGTCACGCCTGCTCTCCCAGCGAAGGATCGAGCGTGATCCACGCTTTTAGCTTCGCAGCATTCGCGAACAGTGCAGCAAGTTCATCGCTGTCCGAATCAAACGCCACATCACCGGCGAGCAACCACGCATAGCCCGGCGCATAGTCGCGCTCGCCGATGCCTCCCGCTGATGACATCCAGGCCGCGCCAACGCCAGGTTCCGCATCATCTGCTGCGGTTTTGCGCGCGCTTTCCTTGACCGTTTCCCATGATGCTTTCGGGAAATACCATTGCGGTTGTGCTTGCGATTCGCGCCAGAATTCAATCAAGGCAACGACGCGTCTGCGCAGGTCTTCGAGCATGATCGTGCGCCGTGCAGCATCGGCATCGAGCAAGCGCTGATCCCAGTGACCGAACAGCGCAAACCACGGCGCCTCACCCTTGACCAGCGCAGTCACGCGAATGCTCGGCCACGCGGCTTCTCCAACAGCCGTGTGCAATCGCAACAAGGCCCAATCGAGAAAGATCGGAATGCGCTCCTTGAAATTGAGCGACTTTTCATCCTTGAGCTTTTCGCGGTCCGCACGCGCATCCGGAAACGCTCGCAACAAACGCCACTCGCTTTCGTCGTCGCTGACAAACAGATGATCGATGCGCCCCTCAAGCCGCGCGCGATCGATCATCATTTCAAATTCAAGACTTCGCGCCGCGGGAACGTTGCCTGCGAACAGTGCGGTTTCGTCGAGCTTGGCGAGCAATGCCTGACATGCCAATCGTTCGTTCTCCCAGGCCACTTCGCCAGCGCGACCCGGCGGCATGCGACCGCTGAGACGCACCCAGGCAGGCGCCTCGTCGATTGAAACCGACAAGCCGTCCACGCGCTGCGCAAGGACGTCCAAGAACAACTTGCGCGCGATGCTTTCCCAAGCTACGAATCGCGGTTCGATCGGCTCGTCCTGCGGCAGACGATCATCCTCCAGTGCATCGAGGTGGATCTGCATGTGTCGGGCAAGAAGTTGTCTGGCCGGGTCGCGAAAGTAGGACTGCAGCTCGCGCAGGTTGATCGCGGTGGCGGGATCGATCGCTGCAACGACCACGCCATCGAGCAAGGGCGCCACGCGCGATTCCGTGCCGCTGCCGACCATGTCCGCCTGGCGCGAATCGTAGGAGAACAAGCGCGGATCGACCGCGTCGAAATAGCGCCGACTGAACGGCTGCAACGGGTGATGCACGAGCCAGGGCTGTTTGTTCTCGACGTCTTCAGGAAAATCCGCAGCCTGATCGAGTGCCGCGAGCAGCTCGGCCAAGGGTGCGGCCGGATTACGCGGCTTGCCATCGCGTACGCCTTCGCCGAGATAGCTCAAGTGCAGACGTTCGCGCGCCGACATCAGTGTTTCGAGAAACAGATAGCGATCATCGCTACGCACGTCACGATCGCCCAAACGTCGATAGCGACTCATCAGATCAAGACCGGCATCACTTCCCTGGCGCGGAAATTCGCCGTCGTTGAGGCCAAGCACAGCGACAAACTTGAACGGAATCGCACGCTGCGGAACCATGCCGCAAAAGGTCATGCCGCCCATCAGGAAGCGCTGACGCTCGGGTACCGCTGAGAGTTGTTCGTCAAGCAATTCACGCACGACGCTGAAATGAAGGTCGGGATCCGCATCGACCTTGCGCGGCTCTTCAGCCAACGCATGGATGAACTGGCGAATGAAGGTACTCGCCTCGCGCGCCTCGCGATCCATCGGATCGATGCGGAACAAGGCATCGAATCGCGTTTCGAGTCGTTGCGCCCATTCGCTGGCTGGCAAGGTTTTTTCGGCGAGATCGCAGAGCGACTGAATCTCCTGCAGCAGCTGATCGAGCGCGCCGAGGTGCTCCGCGGCCGGACCGTGGATGCCGGTCATTGGCGCGAGTTCGCTGCCATCGGCAAGCGTCACCGCAGCCTGACGATCGGCGTTCGCCGCATCGCCCATCAGATAGCCCGCGAGCAGACGATCCATTGCCCAGGCGAACGTATGCTCGGCGATCGGCGGTGCACCAAAGCGTTCGCGGAACTTCGCATCGAGCGCCCAGGCGACCCGACTTTCACGCAACCATTCGCTCAGCGCGTCGATCGCCGAGGCATCGAGGCCCAGCCTGCGCGAAATTTCCGGCACACGCAGCAGATCGACAATCTCCGGCGCGGTCACGCGCGTGCCGGGCAGCTCCAGCAGTCGAGTGAACGTCGCGAACAGCGAATGACGGCGCGCAATCGCGATGTCGGCGAGGTGATACGGCAAACGCTCACGCGCATCGCCGGGCACACCGAACACCGCTGGAATCAACGGCGCGTAGGCCTGAATGTCGGGAGCCATGATGACGATTTCGGATGGCCTTATCGGCGCTATCGCCATCGCGTCGAAGATCTGATCGCCCAGCACTTCCAGCTCGCGCAAGCGCGTATGGCAGGCGTGGATGCGCAACGAAGCATCGTTGATTTCGGATTCAATGCCGACCTCGCGCACATCGACCTTGAGCAAACCCGGTTCGAGCGCGCGGATGCTTTGTTGGACGCGTTGCAGGCGATTCTCGGGCGCGAATGCTTGCTCATCCTGCCAATGGCGAATGTCTTCAAGCACATCACCGCTACCATCGCCGAGCGCAAGCATGAAATGCTGGCCCATGCGTCCCCAGCGCGCGAGCAGCGGATGCTCTTGATCGACCCAGTAATCCTTGCCCGCAGCCTCGGCGATGCGCGATTGCTCAGCATCCCGGTAGCGACGCAAGCTGGCCAGATCACCGCCGATGCCACCCCAGAATTCCCGACAAGGATCGGGCACGTAAAGCGCGACCGGATGCTTGCGCGCGTACGCCCGCAGCACCGCGAGTTCGGAGGGCGCGAGATGACTGAGGCCGAACACATGCAGCGCGTCACCCTCCTCTGCATCGGTGTGTTCGAGGCTTTCAATCAACGCGGAAACGACCTCGCCGCGATGCATGCCGGGTTTC
>JBBQTY010000185.1:0-8017 GCA_038234445.1 Lysobacterales bacterium | reverse complement strand
CACCGGCGGCACGCCACGCCTTGATGATTCGCGACAGCAGCGCGGCAATCGCAACCGCATCAAGCGTCGCCAATTCGCCATCCATGCGCAACACGGCAATCACCGGGCGGCGATCGTGTGCGAGAAGATCCAGATCGACTCGGGCTTCGACGAGACCCTCACGCGGGTGCAGCTGCGCGGCGAGGATACGAAATCCCGACAGTAGGCCTCGGCTCTCGTCGAGCGCCAGCGCGTGCTCGGGACTCCAGATGCGTTGCCAGATATACGCTTGCTGCGACAAGGCCACGGGTGCTGGCTGACAAGCAGCAACAAAGATCGACAGCATTACCACCAGCCAGGTACGCGGTTGGCTCAAAGCCAGCCCTTCTGTCGCGCGAGCCGATAGGCCTCAATGCGATTGTTTACACCGAGTTTTCCGATCGCCTCCGACAGATAGTTGCGCACCGTTCCGTGAGAAAGGTTGAGCTGCGTGGCAATGTCACCCGCGCCCATGCCATCCCCCGCCATCCGCAAAACCTGGCGCTCGCGCTCATTCAGCGGATCAGCCTCGGACCAGGCGTCCACGGCAAGTTGCGGATCGATCGATCGTCCACCGCGATGGACCTTGCGCAACGCCTCGGCGAGATTCTCGGCGGGTGCATCCTTGAGCAAATAGCCGACCACACCGGCGTCCAGCGCGCGGCGCAAGAATCCGGGCCTCGCGAACGTGGTGACAATGACCACTTTCGTCGCAAGCTCCTGACGCTGAATGCGTTGAGCAAGTTCGAGACCGGTCAAGCCGGGCATCTCGATATCGGTGACCAGCACATCGGGTGTCAATCGTTGCAGCTCGCGCCAGGCACTCTCGCCATCCGCCGCTGCGCCGAGAACTTCAATATCCGATTCAAGACTGAGCAAAGCGGAAAGCGCTCCGCGCACCATGGCCTGATCTTCCGCCAGCAACACGCGAATCATGGCTAGAAAAAGTTCCTTGTGAATATTGGACTGATGTCAACGAGAACGGATCTGCGTGCTGGGCGCCCTAGTTTGCCGGCAATGATCGCACGGCACTCAAGCGAGCGACGAGCGGAGTCGAGTCTTCCTGTGCCAGCGCGACTTCGATCTTCGTCCCCTTGCCGCGCACTGAGTCGATGCGGATACGACCGCCCAATGCTTCGACGCGCTCGCGCATGCCGTTGAGTCCGTTTCCGGCATTGATCGAACCGCCACGTCCATCGTCGTCAATGCGCAGGCGTAATTCGCCATGGCTCACATCGAGACCGACATTTGCGTTATGTGCGCGAGCGTGGCGCTGAATATTCGTGACCGCCTCGCGGACGACAAGAGCAAGTACGGTCTCCTGCGCGCTTGATAGCTCCACTTCGCCCAGCGAATAGGTGAAGGACACCCCATCGGATTCGAGCAATTGACGCGCCGAGGCCAGTTCGGCGGCGAGTCCTGCCGCGCGGATTCCAGTGACCGCGCGACGCACCTGTGAAAGCGCATCACGGGCGACTCGGCTGACCTCGTCAATCTCGCGCCGCGCCGCACGTGCATCACGTTCCAGCAGTTTGCCGGCGAGTTCGGATTTCAAGGCGATCAGCGAGAGGGTATGACCAAGCAGGTCGTGCAAATCGCGGCCGATACGTTCGCGCTCGGCAAGTGCTGCAAGGCGCCGCACTTCGTCATGCGACAACTTTAGCGCAACGCGCTTTCGCGCATTTTCGATCTGGAAGTGGTTCGAAAAGAAGACCGCGATGGAAAGTATCGCCGTCAGCGCAAAAACGAAAAGCGGAATGCCCAGCAGCTGGGATTCGACAAGAAAGGCCGCCAGCATTGCAACCATCCAGCCTATGCGCTGGATCAAGCCCGCGTCGACAAACGCCGCAAACGCAATCGCATAAACCACATACGTGTTGGCAAACCCGTTGATGGGCAGCAGGAGATAGGACAGACCAGCAATCGCGAGCATGCATGCGATCGTACGAAAACCCTTGCTGCGATAGACAAGGAAATAAATGGGCAGGAAGATCACAACAGAAATCAGCGTCGGCGTGAGCTGACCATACGGTATACCCAAATCACTCCGGCCACCCTGCGTGCCGAAAAACGAGGGCAGAAAAAGAAAGACCAGATAGCCCAGCAACAAGAAGGGCATCCAGCCCAGCTGAAGTTCTTCAGGGACGAGGCGTGCGCGAAGTCGCAGCAAATTGGGATAGAACGTGTTGCTCATGAGGGCTCTCCGCTCTTCACTGTCACTCTACTTGAATCGAACCCCGCAGCAACCGCCATGCGCTCGCCCGCAAATCGGTTGATCAGGAACCGGGTGCGTCGGCCGCTCGATCGAGCCTGCGCAATGCCAGTGAAAAAAATGCCAAGGCCGTTGCCAGCAAGGCGCCGGCGTGCATCAATGGTGACGTCCCCGCGCTCCCGCCAACCACGCCCAGCGCGATCTGACCAAGGTGATAGGAAGGCCAAAGCGGTGCGAACCGACTGATGAAATCCGGCAACAGATGAAGCGGCAACCACAAGCCGGAAAGAAACGACATGGGCAGGTACAACAAGTTGACCAGCGCAGGCGCCGCCGAGCCACTCACCAGGGTTCCCAACCAAAGTCCAACCGCGCAAAACGGTATCGTGCCGAACACATTGATCCCAAACAAAGCCAGCCATTGGTTTGGTGCGAGCGTGACGCCTCCGAGCGTTACCGCAAGAATGTCCAGCATCAGCGAGATGATCGCGGCGAAGATCATCGCCATCATCAGTTTGGCAAACAGATAGGCACCGGGCGGCATCGGCAACGCGCGCTTAAGAGTGAGGAAGCCACGCTCGCGCTCGATCGCGATGGTCACGCCAAAGCCGAAGAGTGATGCGCCCATGATGCCGAACACGCCGTAGGTCGCGAGCAGATAGCGCGCGGCATCTCCACCGGCATGTCCCCGAGCCAGAACGACACCGAAAAGTAGATAGAACAGCGCAGGAAACAACAAGGTTGGCAGCACGAATGAAGGGGTGCGTGCCAGTCGAAGAAATTCGTATCTGGCCTCGCGCACGTAGCAACCGTAGACATGCCCACTACGGAGCATCGTCAAGCTATTCATGCGGCCTCCCGCGTCAGTTCAATAAATGCTTCGGACAGCCCCGCGCGGTGCACTTCGAGATCGGCGAGATCCGGATCCTCGATCAACAACCGAAGAATGACCGGCTCGGCGAGATCGACAATGAGTTCGGCGCGACCCGATTCCATCGCGGCGCTGCGCACATGCGACCACGTGGCAATCTGCTCGGCCGACAAGCGTGTGGTGCAACGAATGCGCCGGTGGGCAACGCGTGCGCGAATCGATTCGACACTACCCTCGGCAAGTATTCGACCTTCACCAAGAACGACAACACGATCGGCCAGCGCCTCGGCTTCTTCGAGATAGTGCGTGGTCAGCAACACCGAGCAGCCTTGGCCGATGAGCGCGCGAATGGCCTTCCACAATCCCTGACGCGCCTCGATATCGAGGCCGGTGGTCGGCTCATCGAGAAACAGGAGCTTGGGTCGTCCACAAATGGCAAGCGCGAACTGCACACGCCGCTGCTGGCCTCCGGAGAGTTTTCCGTAACTCCGATGAAGCAGTCCATCGAGACCGGCCAAGGCCACGCATTCAGCAAGCGTTCGCGGCTCGGCGTAGTAGCCGCGTGTCACCTCAAGCAGTTCAATCACCTTGCAAGCTTCAGGGATACCGGCACTCTGCAACATGACGCCGACCTGGCGACGCGCGGACAGCATACGGGGCGATTGGCCAAACAATCGCACCTCGCCTTCATCGATCGCAATCAGACCCAGGAGCAAGCCGATTGCTGTGCTCTTGCCCACACCATTCGGGCCCAGCAGGGCGAGCAACTCACCGCCACGCAACTGCAAATCGAGCCCGTCAAGCGCTAGCAGCTTCGCATAGACCTTTCTTGCGCCTCGAAGCTCGGCAAGCACGTCAGCACCCTCTCGTTTCATTGCGCTTTCTCCGTCCATTGGATACAGATTGAGCGATGCGCGATTTCGAGTTGAGTCGCAACGGTCAAGCGAACGCTGTGACAAGCGTCATGTCAGTCAAAGATTGGGCATTCATACGTCTCACCCTGCGTCGAAGTGCGCCGCGCGGGGGTACCGCGATAGGGGCCTATGTGCTACTCTTCGCCCACTGTTTTTCTCGTCTAATCAATGGCTAAGGCCTGACTGCCCGCGACGTCACCCGGCGCGGGCTTTGTGCTTTTCAGGAGGTACCTATGAATGCGTTGCTGGTGAAATTGCATGAGATGCGTGCGGCGGGAGCCGCAGCTCGAACGACCGGACTTGACGATGCCACGCTCGAATCCCTGGTCAAGAGCTATCCCGAGCTCGCCGAAGTCATTGATGCCGCCTACGCCGCATTCTTGGCTTTGCGTTCCAGCCGATCGGATTTGCTCAAGCTCGATGAGAACGCGCAGAGCCAGGCGATTCAGGCTGACTACATCAATTTCTATCCCGACGATGGCGTCAATCCTTATGTTGCGCTGAGCGCGCGCGGGCCGTGGATCATTACTCTCAAGGGCGCCGTGATCCATGATTCGGGTGGCTACGGCATGCTCGGCTTCGGCCACGCACCGAAGCCGGTACTCGACGTGCTCGCGCGGGCCCAGGTAATGGCCAATGTGATGACGCCGAACTTTGCCCAACTGCGCATGGGTGAAGCGCTCAAGCGCGAAATCGGGCATACCCGCGGCGGTTCGCCTTACTCCCGTTTCCTGTGCCTCAATTCGGGATCGGAATCGGTTTCGCTGGCTGGCCGCATCGCCGACGTCAACGCCAAGCTGATGACCGATGAAGGCGGTCGCTATGCCGGTCGCGAGATCAAACGACTCGCGGTCAAGGGCGCATTCCACGGCCGCACCGATAGGCCAGCGCTATATTCGGATTCGTCACGCAAGGTTTACCAGCAGAATCTGGCCAGTTATCGCAACGAGCGCAGCGTCATCACGGTCGATGCGTATGACGTAGCGCAATTGCGCCAGGTGTTCGCCGATGCGGAAAAAAATGGCTGGTTCTTCGAGGCCATGTTTCTCGAACCCGTCATGGGTGAAGGCGATCCAGGTCGCGCGCTGACCGTCGACTTCTACAAGGCGGCCCGCGAATTGACCAAGGCGCATGGCAGCTTGTTGCTGATTGACTCGATTCAGGCAGGTCTGAGGGCTCATGGTGTGCTTTCGATCGTTGACTACCCCGGCTTCGAGGGCGTCGATGCGCCTGACATGGAAACGTATTCCAAGGCGATCAATGCCGGCCAATTCCCGCTTTCGGTACTTGCCGTCACTGAACATACTGCCGAGCTCTACAAGCGCGGAATCTATGGCAACACCATGACCAGCAATCCCCGCGCACTTGATGTGGCGTGCGTGGTGCTCGACATGTTGACACCGGAAATACGCGAGAACATCCGCCTGCGCGGACGCCAGTTCATCACCAAGCTAGAAGCACTGAAGGCCGAACTGCCTGGTTACATCACCAAGGTTCAGGGCACCGGTCTGCTGTTTTCCTGTGAGCTGTCGTCCGAGTTCAAATGTTATGGCGCAAACAGCACCGAGGAATGGATGCGCGAGAATGGTTTCGGCGTGATCCACGGTGGCACCAACTCGCTTCGCTTCACGCCGCATTTCGCGATCACGGAGGCGGAAGTCGACCTGCTCGTCAGCGGCGTGCGCATGGCTCTCGTCGAGGGACCGCGCAAATCCCAACCTGCGGTGGTGAGAGCTGCTGCAGCCTGAACTGATTGCAACGTGCTGTGACAGAGCGTTCCACGCTGCTTGGCGCCAAGTTTCCACGGCGTAGACTCTGCAGATCCGATGCCGGGCGGTATCGGATCTGATTTGCAGAGGGTTTGACATGAAAAACCGTATCGGGTTTCTGGCTGTCGCTCTTGTCTCATTTGCGTGTTTCATCCTGCCTGCCCAGGCTGCGGAAAAAGCGATAAGCTCGCAGAACAAGCGAATGAGTGAGTGCAATACTCAAGCCACTGGCATGAAGGGCGACGAGCGCAAGGCATTCATGAGCACCTGCTTGAAAGGTGACAAAGTGGCAGCACCGACCCAACAGGAAAAAATGAAAACTTGCAATGCGGATGCGGGTACCAAGCATCTGAAAGGCGATGAACGCAAAACGTTCATGAGCACCTGTTTGCGGAGTTCTTCAGGCCACGTAGCAAACTGACGCGTAGTTCACTGCAACAAAAAGGCCCGCATTTGCGGGCTTTTCTTGTTCTGTGATCGCCTGTTCTGAAAGACTGTCGATCAGCGGAAGCGATCAGTCGCCTCAATCAATTCGTGCGCGATACCGGGCTCGAATGCCGAATGGCCGGCGTCGGCGACGATACGCAGATCCGCCTGTGGCCACGCGCGATGCAGATCCCAGGCACTGCGAGCCGGGCAGACCACGTCATAGCGGCCCTGCACAATAACGGCAGGAATGTCCTTGAGATGGTGAGCGTTGCGAAGCAACTGATCATCGTGCTCAAAGAAACCACCGTGCACAAAGTAATGGCACTCAATCCGCGCAAACGCGAGCGCAAACGCGTCTTCAGCACTGCCATCAATATGCGCCGGATTCTGCAGCAGGAAGCTCGTCGATCCCTCCCAAACCGACCAGGCCTTGGCCGCGTTCAGACGTGTTGTGCTGTCAGCGCTGGTTAGACGTCGATAGTAGGCACTCATCAAATCACCGTGTTCGACTTCGGGGATAGCCGCGAGATAGGTTTCCCAGGCATCAGGAAACAACGCATCGGTACCCTTCTGGTAGAACCACTCGAGCTCCGATCGACGCAGCATGAAAATGCCACGCAAGACCAGTTCTGTAACGCGTGTCGGATGTGTTTCAGCGTAGGCGAGTGCAAGCGTCGAACCCCAGGAACCGCCAAATACTTGCCAGCGATCGATACCCAGATGCGTACGCAGACGTTCAATGTCAGCAACGAGATCCCAAGTCGTGTTTTCGGTCAACTCGGCGTGCGGCGTCGAGCGTCCGCAGCCGCGCTGATCGAACAGAATGATGCGGTAGTGCGCCGGGTCAAAGAATCGCCGCCCATTCGGACCGCTGCCCGCGCCCGGCCCTCCGTGCAGAAAGACAACAGGTTTGCCGTCTGGGTTGCCGCTTTGCTCGTAATACAGCTCATGCAGGGATGAAACCTGCAGACGACCGGAGTTGAAAGGCTCTATCTCGGGATAAAGGCCGCGACGGCTGCTGGGATTGGTAGTCATCGGCTAAGTCTAACCGATCAAACGCGGAGCTCGATGGGCGCGGCTGCGCACAGATAGACATCCGCTGGATTAGCAGAACCGAGGGATAGCGTCGCGCGGATTTGCGCACAGGAGCGATGCGGTTGATACACAAGTCGTAGATGGTCGGGGCGGCGGGATTCGAACCCACGACCCCCTGCCCCCCAGGCAGGTGCGCTACCAGGCTGCGCTACGCCCCGACGAATACGGACTTGGTTTTACAGGATGATACGAGGGGCGCGGATTGTAGCAGGCTTGCAGCCAATGCAACCGCGTACGTCAGCGACGCAAGATCTGCAGGACTTCTTCCAGCTCCATGCGCACTTGCTTGACGATTTGCCCGGACATACTCACTTCCATGCGAGCCTGCGGTCCTTCGAGCCGTTGGCGCGCACCGGTGATGGTGAAGCCCTGATCATAGAGCAAGGATCGGATCTGCCGAATCATGAGCACGTCGTGACGCTGGTAATAGCGCCGATTCCCGCGCCGTTTGACGGGTTTGAGGTTCGGGAACTCCTGCTCCCAGTAACGAAGCACGTGCGGCTTGACACCACAAAGCTCGCTGACTTCGCCAATAGCGAAATAGCGCTTTGCCGGTATCGCCGGTAGCTCGCTATTGCTCCCCTGATCCAGCATACGCCTCTACTCGGACCTTCAGCTTTTGCCCTGGCCGGAACGTTACCACGCGCCGCGCGGAAATCGGAATTTCCTCGCCGGTCTTCGGGTTACGCCCGGGACGCTCATTCTTCAA
>JBBQTY010000184.1:0-8036 GCA_038234445.1 Lysobacterales bacterium | reverse complement strand
GCTTCTTGCGACTGCTGGAGACCATCGACGGCGTGGTTTGGGAAGCGGAACTCGGCGTGGTCAATACGTTCCTGAGCCCGCAGGTCGAGCGACTGTTCGGCTACACGGTGGAAGAGTGGCGTTCGCAACCCAGTTTTTGGCGGACGCATGTGCATCCCGATGATTTGCCGGCAGCAAAGGCCATCGACGATGCCGCGTACAACGCGATGCACAGTTATGCGTACGAGATGAGCTACCGGTTGATGACCAAGTCCGGTAACGTCGTATGGGTTCGCGACCTGTGCCGTGTGGTTGTCGGCGAGGGGCGGCCGAATCGCATGATCGGCCTGATGATTGATGTGACCCAGCAGAAAACTACCGAGCTCGAGCTGGTGCAGTCCGACAACCGCTACGCACTCGCGACGCGCGGATCCAATGACGGCATTTGGGATTGGAACCTGCGAACGGACGTCTTGCATGTGTCCGAGCGCTTCCATGAAATTGTTGGATTGACCGACATCGGCAACCTGCATGACAACGGCTGGCACTTTCTGCAGCAGCTCATTGATCTCGATGACCATGAGCGCGTGCAGATGGCGTACCGCAGGCACCTGTCAGGGAACAGCCCGAACTTTTCAGTGGATTTTCGCGCGCTTCATGCATCGAGCCGATTGGTGTGGGTCAATTGGCGCGGTGTCGCTCAATTCGAAGACGGCATTGCCGTGCGGATGGCGGGCTCACTGAGCGATCTGGCAGAACGCGGCAGCTCCTACGACTCCTTGACCAACTTGCCAGGTCGGCCGTTGTTCCGCGATCGCCTCGAGCATGCGATCGCGCTGCATCAAATCGATGCGTCCAACGGTGATCACGCGCTGCCCCAAAGCCACGCCACGATGTTCGCTGTGCTGCTGCTGGACCTCAATCAGTTCAAGGCCGTCAATGACACGCTTGGACACCATGTCGGTGACCAATTGTTGCAGCAGGTGGCACGCCGACTTGAATCCTGTGTGCGCGCGGTGGATCTTGTCGCCCGCATGAGTGGCGATGAGTTCAACGTGCTGCTTGAGTCCGTCGATCACGATGCTGCCGCCGAGCGCGCCCGGCAGATTGCCGCCGCCCTCGCGGCTCCGTACGAGATCGGAACCCACACTGTGATCAGCGGCGCAAGTATCGGCGTGGTCAGCAGCCAAGCCGGCTTCGCGACAACCGACGACTACCTGCGTGCCGCAGACGCCGCCATGTATCAGGCCAAGAGCCAGGCACTAGGCGTGTGCGTTCTTGCGGAAAAAAAAGATCCAGGTACGAATCGCGCTGAAGTAAGCCGGCCATCCTGCCTACACTGAAAGTATGAACAAATGCAGTCAATGCGGTATGGTTTATTTGTCCTAATTGTTTTAGGGTTGCTAAGGTGCTGTGCTTCGAGTGGTGGTAGAATGTGAAATAATCAGGCCCGATCCTGACCGCGATTTCTGTGCAGCGTCGCAAATCGGAAACTGACATGCCTGATAACTACTACCGCCGATATACCGACATCCCATCGCTGGTTCAGGTACTGACCAATCGTCAGATAACGCTGCTGGATCCTTCGTCATGGGACGACAAGAACGACTCTTTCTTCCTGACGACGTACAAGGAGAAGAAAAGCCTGAAGTCCGTTCTCGCGCTGTGCTTCACTTCCGCACCAGAGACCTATCACCATTGGCGCGTCTTTTCGCCGGGCTCGTCAGGGGTATGCATTCACTTCAACGGACCGTCGCTGGAATCTGCGTTTCGGAAAGTGGCCGGCGTGAAGTTCAAGGAAGTGGATTACGTAAAGATCAATGAGCTGCGAAAAAAGAAGCCCACCACCAACGAGCTGCCCTTCATCAAGCGGTTCCCATTTCAACCTGAGAAGGAATATCGCGCATTGTGGGAGTCCAAGGCGATCGCATGCACCGCGCTGGACATCGCGATTGAGCTCTCGGCGATTACCCGCATCACGCTGAGCCCGTGGCTTCACCCGAACCTGCGCAAGAATCTGGTCGCCGCACTAAAGCGAATCGACGGATGCAAGGGCATTCCCATGTGGCGCTCGACGCTGACGGAGAACGCGACGTGGAAAGACTATGGAAGCAGTGCAACGTGACCATTCATCTTGTTGGCGCAAAGGTCAGGTCTAGCTGCGTAGCATGACGTTTCGATGTGCTACCGATCTTGTTGCGATTGGCTTGCCAAGCAACTTCCGGTATTTGGACGTCACAATATCCGCCGCCGACATCACCTTGTCCGCACGCCCCGCGTAGAGCGTGTCTGCTCACTATTGATTCGGGCCGTAAATAGTCTGGATATTGATCCTGCGGCGGGCAACAGACGCGTGAGGGGAATTCCACCCACTTCCGTTCGTGGTGAGCCGAGCCTGTCCTGAGCCTGTCGAAGGAAACCATGATCGGAAGTGGCCCGGAGCAGCTCTGAATCTCGGAGTTACCCTTCGACAAGCTCAGAGCCTGCCCTGGACTTGATCCGGGGGCGAACGGTTAAGGGTGAGCCGGACTTCAAGGTGAAAAGTCGTATGATTTAAGGGCCTAATCAATCGTGCGGCGCTGTTTGCTCGCGGAAATGCGCTCCTTGCTACGGTTCAAGAACGCAAGTTTCGGCAAAGTTGGCGCGTACCGCGCATCAGAAGTTCGGCCTCTATTTCGTTCTGAATCAGTGATTTTGTTCGAGAAGCGATACCGTTGCCGCGCAGGTTGCTTGCGGAGGCATTGTAAACAGGTTCCTATCCTTGATCATCGGCATCGCTTGCCTTTGCGGATCGGTCTACTTAGGCAAGCGCACGATCGAATTCAGACGCCATTTTCGCCGATGGATTCGAGGATTGAGTCTTGCGATGCGCGGGGTGCGCGACGCTACCCTTTGCATTCCAGTGAAGTTGAACAGGCACTCAGTCCACGTAGGGATTGGCGGCGATTACGTTCTTCTCGTCCTCAGTTATCGTCGCAGCAATCAACGCGAATGCGGATCGCGTGATGACCATGAGGATGATCAGGACCCTGTCGGCATCCACTGAGAGTCCGAAACGATTGAACATGGACATGATCGAGCTGCCTACAAATACCGCGACAAAGCTCATGGAAATCATCGCGAGCATGGTCACCGTGCCGTCAAGCAAGCGACTTGTTGCCCAGGCCTTTCTTGGATCGGGAAGGCGCAACACCTGCGACAGCGAGAAACCAAGACTGACGGCGACATAGAGCAGCGACAGGAACAAATCATGGATGTCCGCTTCATCCAGGCCTGGTTGGGACGATCTGCAATCGAAGCTTCACGTGTGGGTGCGCAGGAGCAGCGTCATCGCGCAGCGCCGATCCAGCAGAGCCGAGTCTGTTTTCGCATGTCCCTTGAAATCGAAATTCGACCGCGCGGCGTTCGGTGGGAATCGGATCGCGATGAGAAAAAGTCCGCGAGCGAGCCGAGCATTTGTGGGTCTGCGCTGCGCGCTGACGCTTTTCCGCGAAGGCCACGAATGAAGCGTCAAATCGCGGGTCGAATTTACCGCTGACACCGGCCGTGTTGACACGCAACGCTTGATCGAACGATGGCCAATTTTGGTCCAAAGCCGCGCGACTCTGGCTTGCAGACGAAACGGAGAATCGCGCCTTGCGTTCGGTTTCACTGCTCCAAGGCATTTGATGGAGGACATGACCCCGCCCTGGGGTGTTTGGAGTTCGTCACCATGAGCCTTTTTCGTCTTCGACTCGCTGTATTGTTTGCTGCTCTGTCTGCCGCTTCGGTCTGTGAGGCTGCAACCTGGGTATATGACTCGAACATTCCTCTCGCCCAGCATCTGGACAACCAGCGATTTGGAACCACCGTTGCTGCCGATTTGTACCCGAACGGTTCAATTCGCGCGCTGTACGTCGGTTCGCCCAATTCGACCGTAAGCTTCGTGGCGGGTGGGACGTTTCCGGCTGCCGGCATCGTCTATGCGCTCTCGCCGATTGGCGGCTGGCACATAAGAGAGATCCTTCACCGCGACAATCCCGTCGCCAACGACCATTTCGGCGCCGCGCTGGCGGTTCATCATGGTGTCATCGTGGCGGGCGCTCCAGACGCCGATATCGGCTCTTTGGTTGACGCCGGTTCGGTGACGGTTTTCCTCGATCAATTTTACAATAATCCGGACATCAATCCCGAACCGGCCATCGGGAATCCGATTGCATTTTTTCCAGGTGAATTCGCGGGTGGCCATTTCGGAAAAAGTGTGGATATCGATGGCGACGGTTTGACCGCTGGCGTAGGTAGCTTCGTCGCGATTGGCGCACCGAACGTTCTCACTGATGGCGCGGTGTACGTCTATCACTTGGAGGAGCAAACCAACAATCCTCTTGTTGGTCTGGACTACGGTAGCAATGCCGGGTTGCTGGGTGCCAGCGTTGCGATCAGTGCCACGAGTGGCAGCACGTTTTTTCTCGCCGCCGGCGCACCGGGCGTGACCCAGAACGGGCAGGCTCTGGCCGGCGAGGCCTATCTCTACGCACCGGTAAGCGGAAGCTTGACCCGGTTCGAAACGCTCAAGGCCTTGAATCCCGCTTTCGCTGACGCGTTCGGCGGGGCAGTGGCGATCGATGAAGCGGGGCATGTCTATGTCGGTGCGACTGGCCGCCAGAAGAGCGCAGGCGTGAGAACCGGTTCGGTGACGCTGTTCAAGCCCAGCGGCCTTTTCAGCTACGCACTCGATATTGAGCTTTTCCCCAGCACCGGCGCTGCGAATGGCGATCTGTGTGGCGCATCGATCTCGCTCAATCGCAGTGGCGACGACAGCGGAGTCTTCGCGGTCGGCTGCCCCAGCTTCGATGGCCTGGTCACCAACGAGGGTGCCGTGCGCGTTTTCAGGACAGTCAATGTCGGCGGCAGTGATCTCTGGTTCCAGACCCGCTTGGACATGGCCGACTACGCCCACGGCGCCGACGATATCGGCCGCAGCGTGGCCTTTGGTTTGCAACATATCTATGCCGGCGCGCCACTGACTGACAGCTTCGGGGCCACGAACAACGGCACCGTGCAGGTGTTTTCCGTTGACAGGATTTTTGCTGATGGATTCGAGAACTGAGATCTGCACGACAGCAGGGGCCTGAGTGCGCCCCTGCGCGTGCAGTTGGAATTGATCCATGTGTCAGTCGACGTAAGGACTGTCCGCGATCGATTTCGCCGTGCTCTCGGGCATGCTCGCCGCGATCAGCGTGAACAGGAGTCGCGTTGTGACCATGAGCGCAATCAGAACAGTGTCTGCGTCGACCGGGTGATCAAGATGTTTGAGCATCGAAACGATCAAAGTGCCCAAGGTCACGGCGACAATGCTCATGAAAATCATCGCAAGTATAGTCACGCCGCCATCAATCAACCGACTTCGCGCCCAAGCCAACTTTGGATCTGGCGCTTGTTTTGCCTGCCACAGCGAAAATCCCACACTGAAGGTCACATAGAGTAGTGAAACGATCAGATCGTGGATGTCGGCATCATCCAGGCTCTGCCAGGCGATAGCCAATGCGGCGCCGCGCCCTTCATCACTTGCGATGCCGTATGTTGCAAAAACAATGAAATATATAAACATTAAAAGACCCGTGAGCTTGAGCATGTCGAATGCGTGCTTGCCGAGTCCGCGTTCCGGATAAAGCGGAATAGTCGCAAGGCTCATCAACAGGAGCTCCACTGCCAATACGGCCTGCATGACCAGATAGGACAAACCCCCAAACAGGGCCATACCGAGCAGAACAATGTGCGATAACGCCACGCCCGCGAGCGTGCGCATTGGCAGGGCGAGAATCTCATTGAGAATTTTCTTTGGACTGTTCGTCATCGGTCGAAGCGACCTCACTTGGGGTGCAACACTGATCGTTCGAGAGGTTGCTTGCGTGTGCCTTGCCAACGGGTCAGCTGTTTGACTTCAGCTATTCGCGTGCCAGCGTGTGGCGACCACCGTCGATCCAGGTGTCCTTGTCATGCAGAATTGCCTGCGCGGGTAGTTCGGGTGTCTGCACGCCAGCGGCCGTCGACTTTCTCACGGCAGTGCCGATCGCGAGGAATTCGATCAGTCCACTACCGATGTGATGGATGAAAGTCTTTACGCCGACAACCGTATCAGCGCCGATGGAATTGGCTTCCACTTTCAGGCGTGTCATCGCGACTTCGCGCGCTTCCAGGACCAGCCTGCTGAGCTCTGGTAGTTCACCTTGAGTGAATGACTGGAAGAAGCTTTTCACGCCGCCAAGGATGCCGAGCGAATAGACCGAGGTCGATAGCAACAGGCGCATCGGTACGTAGCCGAGCTTGCTCATTGTCCATAATTCCTCTCCGGTCAGATCGCTTGTTACCGGGCTGCCGCTGGGCAGGGCAGGATTGAACGCGGCGGTGCCGGTCATGGTCATCTCGTGCGCGGAGTGCCACAACATCACGTGGGTGCGGATACCGACTACGGCATTGGCATTTTCCTTTTTCGCCTCCGAGACCAATCGACTCAGGGCTCGGTGACGTGTCGCGTTGATCACATCACTGTATTCGCGAATTTCGCCGCGGGCCAATGACTTCAGTCCGCCAAGCAGGCCGCCGCCGATGCCCAGCGAGTAGGCGATGTTGCCGAATACATGCTGCAGCGGCTGATAGCCCGCATCCATGTGGCAATACAGTTCCTGAGCACTGCCCGCCGACGTAAAGAAGCGTCTGGAAGACTTGTTCTTGTCATGCACGCACGAACCGGTAAAAAGGAATTCCGTGTGCGCTCCCTGATGCATCAACTCACTGGTTACGCCGGTCACACCGGAGGCGCCATGTTTTTTCGCTTCGGCCACCATACGCGTGAAGGCGGTCAGGCGTGCGTCGTGAATCTGCTGGGTAACTTGGGTTACCTCACCGCCGGCGAGATTGCTCAATCCCGAGCCGAGCGAGCGCAGGAACCCCATTGAATTGACGCAGTTGCCGACCACGAAATCACCGGCTTCATAACCTTTCGCATCGAGCAGATAGATTTCATTGCCTGACAAGCCGGTGATTCGGGTCATTGCATTGCTCGCGGTTGTGTTGGGGAAGCCTGCACAGTTTATCGGTCGAGTAAGAGGATCGCTCAAGAAGGAAACGTAAATCAGCTGTCAAACAGGACATCCCTCAAAAAAAGGGAGGGTCGCGCATGAGTTGCAATCTCGCGTGTTGCGAAGTGCAACTGACTCGCCGCAGCGGCGGACATTCGGATCAGCTGTTTGGGGCTAGTGACGCTATTGAATGCCGTTGGATACCTACCTCGCTCGCAGCATAAGTTTTCTGTAACGCCACCTTCATGCACAAGCGGCACCTGCAGCATGTTCAATTCCGGCTTCGTGGCAACGCGATCAAGACTCGGGATTCGATCCAGCGGTTTTCCACGAAGCTCGTTGTATCGAACAACTGCGTACCATGACCATCGTTCAAGCTGCCGGAAGCGAAATCTCGAGCAGCTCGGTGGTTGTTGTGGTTCGCAGTGAATACGACCGATCGGAGGGTAATACCCAAGCATCGTCGGTTCCAAGTGATATGAAATCATCGCCGTAGCCGGTCCATTCGACTTCGCCATCGAGCACAAAGCAAAACCGGAACCCTGCGGTTTGTGATGCATGGTTGATTGGCGTTTCAGGAGTGCCTGACAGTTTCAACACGCGCGCGCCGGCAGCACGCTCGGTTGCAGCGCTGATGCCGGTATCTCGAGAGGTAATTCCTTCCGCAATGGAAACCCATTCGGCGTCGGCAGCGATATGGCGGCGAAAGCGCTGTCCATTGAACGAGCGAAGCGGATTGATTGATGACGTCGGCAGGCTGAGGTCATGATCACGCCAGGTTTCGTGTTCGGCCGGAGTGCCGAGTTCGATGACTTCGAGTCTGGCGGAGGATTCGAGTACGCGATGGCGGATGGTTGGGGGTTGCAACACGCAATCGCCGGCTTGCATGACGAACGGTTCGCCTTGATCTTCGTAAACCACGCGCACCCAACCACGTCGGCAATAGATCAGCTGCACGCCGACTTTGTGATAGTGGACGTAATCATCGACTGGCCC
>JBBQTY010000183.1:0-8158 GCA_038234445.1 Lysobacterales bacterium | reverse complement strand
CGCCCGCGGCCTTGAGCGCATTTGACTTGTCGTCGCCGGGGAGCTTGGCGAGCAGTGCCTCGAGCTGGATTTGCTTGTCATGCAGACGGTTGATCCGCTCATGCATCGCGGTTTGCTCTGCTTCCATCCCCGACATCAGCGCGTGATAGGCCTGGTAACCGGCGGCATCGGTTGCATAGAGAGGGTTGGCCAGAATCTCGGCGTCGGTGCGCAGCATCTGATCGCCCAGTTTGAGGGTGAACGAGTACTTGCCGGGAATCGCCTTGTGGCCGGCGTAGCTGGCCTCGAAATAAACATCAGGCACACCTGTCATCGTCGGGTAGCGCATGTCCCAGACAAAGCGGTTCAGTCCCTTGGCTTTGGACAGCAGCGGTTCCGGCTTCGGGCCGCCTTCCCATTTCTTCGGCTCGGTTACGGCCTTTGAAGAGAAGCTGCGGATGGTCTTGCCCTGCGCATCGGCAATCACCAGCGTGATGTCATCCGTCTTTTGCAATTCCGGGAGTTGATAATAGAGGACGATGCCAGTAGCCGGATTGACGCCATTGAACGTGTCTGCGCCCTTGAATTCGGCGACGGCATCGGCTTCTGCTTCGCGTGGGTCGAGCTCACTGCTGCCGTTGACCAGATAGGCGTTGCCTGGCTGATAGATCGCGAACGCGGGTCGGTCCGTTTGGTACTGCCGTATCAAGCTGAGGTCGTCGAATATCCATATCGATCTGCCCGAAGTGGCGGCGATGAGGTTACCCTCGTGAACACGCAAATCGGTGATCGGCGTCATCGGCAGATTGAGCTGGAACGGTGACCAGTCCTTGCCGCCATTCCACGACAGATAGACGCCACGCTCGGTGCCGGCATAAAGCAGATCGCGGCGGACATCATCTTCGCGGACGACACGCGTGAAGGCGTTGTCCGGGATGCCCTTGTCGATTTTTGTCCAGCTGGCGCCGTAGTTGGTGGTCTTGTACAACCCGGGCTTGTGATCGTTGAACTTGTAACGTGTGGTGGCGACGTAGGCGGTGCCCGGGTCGAACGGTGAAACCTCGATCGCATTGATCAGGCACTCGGCCAGATGCGCTGGCGTGACATTTTTCCAGGTCGCGCCGCCGTCGCGGGTCAACTGCACGAGACCATCGTCGCTGCCGGTCCAGATGACGCCTTTTTCGTGCGGAGGTTCGACCACATAGGCCAGCGTTCCGTAGTTCTCGGCGCCGACTGCTTCGTTGGTATAAGGCCCGCCCGGTGTGCCTTGCTTGTCCTTCTCGTTGCGGGTCAGATCAGGCGAAATCGCCTTCCAGGTCTTGCCCCTGTCGGAGCTCTTGAGCAGGTACTGCGCGCCATGGAAGAACGTGTCGGGTTCGTAGCGGCTCCAGACAATCGGCGCATTCCAGTTGTAGCGATACTTCATGTCCTTGGCATCCATGCCGAGGTACTGGATGGGTGCGGCCATGACATTGGTGCTCGCCGTCGCCTTGGTGTCGATGACTTCGATCGTGCCCTGGTAACTGCCACCCATCACGTAGCGCGGGTTATCCGGGTCAAATGCCAGAAATGCACTTTCGCCACCGGCGGACGCCTTCCAGCTGGATGCGCTGATGTGATCGCTGCCGAGTTCGCGGCTGGCGATGGAAACCGAGGTGTTGTCCTGTTGACCCGCGTAAATGCGGTACGGGAATTGATTGTCCACGTTGAGGCGATAGAACTGGGCGGTCGGCATGTTTTCCTGTGTGCTCCAGCTTCGGCCGCGGTCGAAGCTGATCGAGGCGCCACCGTCGTTGGAGATGATGAAGTTGCTGGCGTCGTGCGGATTGATCCACAGATCGTGGAAGTCGCCATGCGCAGCCGTGAGTGTTTCCCAAGTCTTGCCGCCATCGTCAGAGCGCAGCGCCTGCGCGCTCATCACGTAAATCGTGTTCTCGTTCTTTGGATCGGCGAACAGCTCGATGTAGTACCACGCGCGCTGCACGAGTCGCGAGTCGCTGCTGACCTTTGTCCAGCTCTTGCCGGCATTGCCCGACATGTACAGGCCGCGCTCGTCCTTGGATGAATCGGACTCGATCAGGGCATAGACCTTGTCCGGATTGGCCGGGCTGACCGCGATTGCCATCTTGCCCATTTCGGTGGGCAGACCCTTCTTCAGCTGTTCCCATGTCTCGCCGCTATCGGTGGATTTGTACAGTCCGCTACCGGGGCCTCCGCTGATGACTTTCCACGGCCGTCGACCGTTTTCCCACATTGCTGCGTACAGAATCCGCGGGTTGGTCGCGTCCATCGACAATTCCGAGGCGCCGGTGCGCTCGTCGACGAACAGCACCTGCTTCCAGGTGGTGCCGCCATCGCTGGACTTGTACACGCCGCGCTGCGGCGATGGACCAAACAGCGCTCCCTGCGCGGCGACGTAGACAAGATCAGGATTCCTCGGATCCACGACAATCCGGGAGATGTGCTGGGTCAACTCCAGGCCAATTCGTTTCCAGGACTTGCCCGCATCGGTGGATCGATAGACACCATCGCCGTCATGGCTCATGACGCCGCGCACAGCGTGTTCGCCGGTACCCACGTAGACGACATTCGGATCGCTCGCGGCCACCGCAACTGCACCAATCGTCGCCGTCTGCAGATAGCCGTCCGATACATTGCGCCAGCTCAGGCCCATGTCGCCGGTTTTCCACAGCCCACCGCCGGTGGTACCCATGTAATAGGTTCTCGGGTCGCCGACCACTCCCGTGCTGGAATTGGAGCGACCGCCACGAAACGGGCCAATCGAGCGCCACTGCGCTGGCTTGAAGTAGGTGTTGATATCGTCAGCCTGCGACGGCGCCGAATGGGCTGGTAGCGAAAGGGCGCTGCAACACAGCACAGCGAGCGCAAAAAACCGTTTGGACATGTCGGGCACCCCTGCTATCACGGAAGCGCTCGATTCTACACGCGTGCGATTCAGCGTCGGATTGAGGTGTCAGCTCTGTGATCGTCACACAACGGGCGCATCCACAATCTTGATCTAGACCGAGGCTATGAGGAAAGCGTTGCTCTTGATAATCCACGCCGACAGTTTTAAAAAGAAGACGACGATAAATTCGCGTGCGCACCTGTTTAAAGATCGTAGTGCAACTATGGCAAAAGCACGACAAAATACGTGCTTCGGCAACTGCCAAATGATGTCGGTTCTTAAGTGGGTAGTTGCTGATCAAGTCGGCAGAGGTCGAATCAGTGTCTCTGCGCCGCCAATTCCGTTTAGCCAGCGCTGACCCATGGCGGCGGTGCCCTGCGCAGCGATGCGCTCAATCCGTTCCAGATCAAAGGGGGCAGGATCGAAGTGGTCAGAGTTATTTACTTTTAATGGACAATTGGATGGCAGTGACCCCTTTGATAAAGGTGCGATCCAATCAACATTTGGCTGACGAGAATGCTCTCGTCATCCGCTCTTTGTGACGGATCGAAGCGATATCAGCAAGGATCTGTAGAGCGACAATTGGCTTTCGCGATCATCCTGTGAAATTCCATTGAAGGCGAGATCGTCGCCGGTCATTTTCGCCACACTGTCAGCAAGAGACTCGATGACCTTCATGATTTCGGCGGATGTTCCCTGCCAGAGTGCTGACGGCGATCCGTCTTCAAACGAATCCGCAAACACCAGGACGGTGGCGTGATCGCTGATCTTGTATTGCAGACCGCCATCGTTGGCTGGCGTCTGATCATCGTAAGTTGAGTAGCGCAGCGATGCCTTGCCAGTGGCAGGAGCTTGCCCACGTCCAACGGCCTGAACGCTCAGGGTGGCTCTCGCGATGATTCCGAATTGACTCCGTCCGAGGAGTTTAACGATGCTTGCCGTGCCGACATAGACAACCGCGGAGTGAACTCTCACCGATTCGACATAGTTCATGATATTCGCGGCTTCCGAGACTCCGTGCCGGGTGAGGGTTGCGGGAGCGAGTAGCGCAACAATGCATCGGGTTGTAAAACTTCGGCGATTCATTTGACCATCCGAAATTGCGGATCGGGTTTCACGGATTTGACTGCGCCGGCTCAACAATCGACGGTTATTGATTGAATACGCGGTTTGGCAGTCGAACTAGACAGCGGATATGGAGAGAAGCGTCGCTGATTGGACCCCGCAGCGATGTGCGATCGGAAGGCGGGCGCAGCAACAACAGCAACGAGCAACAATGAGGACACCCGGGCAACAATGAGGACACCCACATTCTCCATCTCAATCCAACACGTCCGGCGCCCTAAAGCGACCTAACAAGATAGCTTTTCCCCGCAATGTCTAGTTGCCAAGTGATTCGGCGTTTATGGATGACGAAAGCGCAAATCCATCCGGGGTTTGCGCTCGAATCAGGAACGATCATGCGCACTCGATATATGTTGTTGTCTTGTCTTTTGCTTCCAATTTTTGCCCGCGCAGATTGGAAGGAAGCGAGCGATGCGACTTGGCATGCGCCCCTGAATTCGCCCCCAATCGTCGGGGTTGGTGACCTCGCAGTCGATCCGCAATTCAACGGTGGCGTCGGTTGGAAACGTTTCGATTTCAACGATAACAACAGTAATCGTGATCGGAGCCTGGATATCATTCCCGTGGGATGCGGTTTCCTCTGCACCCGTTTTCTGGTGTTCGGAATCCATCAAAACGGCAACACCTGGGACGTGGTGATCGCGAAGGTAAACGGCGCAGGGGACCTCGATACCAGCTTCGGGATTGGTGGCACAATGAAAATCGCCACGCCCTTGCTTGCGGTATCCGATGTGGCGGTCGACTCGTCGGGCACGCATTTCTATTTTTCCGGCTGGAAGACGACGGGAGCCTCGCCCGATAATGATTTTGCAGTGACTTGCATCGATGCCTCCGGCGTCGTCTGCGCAGGCTTTGGAACGCTTGGCACGGTGACGAAATCGTTCGACCTGGATTCCAACAAGACCGACTATGCAGCTCAGATTGTCTATCGCCCGGCGGTTGGCGTGAATCCCGCGCGACTTCTGGTTGGTGGCATCGCGCTAGGCGGCACGCCAGCGGCACCATCCAGCCGGATTGGAATAGTTGCGATTGACCCGGCAACCGGTGTGACCATTACGGCATTCGGCAATGCCGGCAAAGTCGTTCTCCAGGTTGGTGAGGTCAGCAATCCTGCCTACGCAGAGCTCTACGACATGGCGCTCTCGGCGTCATCTATGCCGGGTGGCGAGCGCCTCTACGTTGCGGGCCGCTTCAAGCGCGCACCCGTCGCAAACAACGATGTCGACGGATACATCATGGCGATCAATCCGCAAGACGGCAGCCTCGTGACTGACTTCAACGGCGGCGGAATGATTCCGATCCACAACGATATTGGCCCGCCGGGAGACCCGTTGGATGAGGTCGACGGCATCGAGATACTGCCTGACGGCAAGATCGTGATGACGGGACGCTCGATCGATGCCAACGGCGATGGCCAGTTGCTGCTTGCTCGAGCGACCCCGAACGCGCTGGATTCAGGATTTTGTGGCGGCGGGGTGTGTTCGCATATTTCAGCGAACCCGACTGCGAGCGTTGTTGGCATCGCAATCCGGGTGCGCCCGATGACACATGACTTGGTTGTCGTGACAACGGAGACACGCAGCATCGGCGACGGCAATAGCGAAAAATTGCAGGTCACCGAGCAATACAGCGCATCAGGAAATACGCTGCATAGTCGTCAGGAAATGTCCTACCCCTCGGCCCCGGGGCAGTCATCTGATTCAAGATCCTTTGAACTCTATGTTGGAAGCAACTCGGCAGGGGGCTATGCGATGACGGTCGGCACCACGCATTGGAACGATGCAATCGCCGATGAGGACATCACCGTGGTACGCATGATTGCTTCTGACGAATTGTTCACGAGCGGGTTCGGCGTAAGCGCAACGGAATAGGTCGTGCGACACATCCAAAGACTTCGACTTTCTTGCGTAGGCACGCTGCTAATCAGGATGGCCCTGCAGGGGCGGCCGACCGACCACAGATTGTTGTTTGTTACTCCTGCGGACAACAACGGCAAACATCGGGCACAAACAAGACGACTGTGGGGACACCCACAATCGTGCATAACCGGGCCCGTCGTACGCATCGCGAGATGCAGGGATAGGCGCCTCGCGTTTCCGGATCAACAAAAAGATTGCGAGCGGTCGTCATCTCAACATGGTGGGAGAGGCTACACAGCCCGTGTGTGGGAAATCGCTGACAAGCCGAGTAGGCAAGCCACCGAATTCTGGAAATCCCGAATGGTGCGCCGAATGGTGCGAGCGATTGCTTATATCGGATCGTGCCAATCCAGTACCTTTGAAACGAAGCAGCCGCGAAGGGGCGCGTGCGGAAGAAATCACGCTCGGGAAGCGGCAAGATCGAGTCCTGCTTTCGAGCGAATTGAATTCCGCGCTGACCGGATTTGGCTTGTGAATGGTGTCATTCGCATACACCGACATGTCGTTCGTCCCGTTCTGCAATAGAGGCTCGTGCCGCACCCTAGGCTGACTGCGTTCAACGGGAGGCCAAACGATGCAACTGACTTTCACTCGTCCGAAAGCGTCATCTATTTTTGGATCGGCGCTCGCTATCGGCACCTTGTTGGTGCCCGGCGTTGACGCCTTTGCGGCCAAGCCGCCATGTGAAGATCACTACCAGCAAAACGGTAGTTTTATTGCAGGTCGTCAATTCTCGACCTGGGATATTGTCACGGATGTTCCCGTATCTGTGGCGGCCAAGCGAATAACCCTCGAAGGTGTGAAAGCCGGTCTCAGCGTTGCGCATTCCGATATCGACCTTGGCATTCTCGCGTTCTCGCAAGCAAACGCGGGCGTGACTGACACCGGTCAGCAGGTCAATCTTCCATGGAACGTGACGATGGAGGCGGAAGGATCAGGTTCAAAGATCACGGTCAGCAAAACCACGCCTGGCGGATACTCCACGAGCCAGGACTTCCAGATTGCCTCGATGTGTGCGGTGATCGACGCGGCACGAAACCGGTGAGGCCCGCATGAGCCGTTCAAAGAGTACGGCCATTCCCGATGCAATCACGGAACGCAAGCGTGAAATCCATCGTGGCATCGGCGGCGGAATACTGCCAACTGCTGGGATGGCAACGCGCCAGTACCTTCCGACTGCGCACCAGAGCATTCTTTTGCTGAGAGGCACGGTTGCCCTGATCTTCATGGCTCATGCATTGGTCCGACTGGTCACATGGAGCGTCCCGCAATTTGCGTTGTTTCTCGAGACGCAAGGATTTCCATGGGCAATCGTGCTGGTTCTGATGATCTCCGCTTACGAAATACTCGACGGAATCCTGCTTGCGCTGGGCATCCGGGTGAAACTCGTCTGCGCTGGATTGGCATTCATTGTCTTGATGGGCATCGTCCTTATTCATCGACAACTTGGCTGGTTTGTGGGAGAGCACGGTACCGGCGGCATGGAGTTCAGCTGGCTGCTGGTGGCAGCCCTTCTTGTGCTGGCTGCAACGGATGAGGCCATCCAATCAATGCGAATCGGTTCCTCGCAAGCAACGGGACAAGAGGGCGATGTGACCGTTATGCTGGATCCGACGCTCGATCGTTGAGCGTTTCGCCGGTTCGGAATTAGACATCGCATGTCGAAACATTTTCTTTCAGTCCTGTGGATCGTGCTGCTGTGGTGGACGGCATATGCCCTGATGTTTGCAACCCAGGTCATGAGCATGGGTGAGCAAGAAGGCAACGGCGTGGGCTGGGGCGAAGCGCTACGCTACAGTTTCGGTGGATGGATGACTTGGGTTCCGTTGAGCTTGGCACTGTACGGTCTTGTCCATCGTTTCCCGATAGAGCGAGGTCGCGCTTTTCGCGCGATATGCGTTTTGCTGGGTGGGGTCGCGGGGGTCGTATTGCTGCGCGCGGCCTATGTGTACCTGAGCAATCCCGTCTTCGGATGGTATGAGACGCTACCGGGTTTCGGCAGTGTGCTCGGTGCGAGTGTGCGCAACAACCTGATGATGGCCCTGACCGTTGTCGGCGTCGCCCATGCGTTGGTTTTCTACCGCCAGGCGAGGGAACGCGAGCAGAAGGTGGCCGAACTAGAGACGCATCTGGCCAACACGCGGCTCGAAATGCTCAGAGCCCAGCTGCATCCACATTTTCTGTTCAATGCCTTGAACTCGGTGGCCGAGATGATCCATCAGGATGC
>JBBQTY010000182.1:0-8164 GCA_038234445.1 Lysobacterales bacterium | reverse complement strand
CGTCTCGCAGGAATTGATCCAGTCGATCGTCGAAGCCGACGAACTGCGCCGCCGCCACGCCACCCTGCGCTGGGGCACGATCCTGGTCGCATTGGCCATCGGCTTCGGCCTGATGGAAGCGCTGAACCTGCGCGATGTCACGCCGGGCGTATTCGCAATCCTGCTCGGTGCCACCGGTATTGGTAATCTTGTCGCCTACTACTTCTCACGCAAGATGCCCGCCTGAGCCTTCAAAATCGATGTGGCTGGAAATGGCAGCCTCAATGGCTGCCTCTTTCGTTCTGGGCTGGAAGCATCACGAGAGCCATGGACGAGGAAGGCGTGGGGGCACCCGCGTTCGTTTATCGCGCACCAGCATTTTGCATCACCGGGTTGTGTGCTGGTGGCGCTCGTATCCAGTCCCTTGCGTGTGCGAGAAACCCAGTTTCGAACCCAACGGCATAAAAAGCCTATGACATACTCCGCCAATGACATCCACCCCCAATCTGCCCTTTGAAGAAGACCTGACCGGCTTGCTCAACCTCGGGCTGGCCGGTGATCCGGCCGCGAATGAGCACGCTTTCGTCTCGGTCTACGGTGAACTACGGCGCAGTGCGCTGCGTGCAGTCCGACGCGGAGGCGACGGCTTGACCCTGAGCCCGACCGCGCTTGTCAATGAGGTCTATTTGAAACTCGGCGAGAGTGCGCCGCGCTCGATCAACGACCGCGCCCATTTCTACTCGCTGGCTGCGCGCGCGATGCGGCAGATCCTGATCGACCATCAGCGCGGCAAATATGCGCTGAAACGCGGCGGCGATGTGTTGCATGTCGAGCTCACTGCTGAGCCTTTTGGCGACGCGAGCGCTTCCCTTGATTATTTTGCGCTCGAACAGGCATTGGAGGCACTGAAAGTAGTCGACCGGCGTGCCGCGAGCGTCGTCGACTGGCATTTCTTTTCCGGCCTTAATTTTCTTGAAATTGCCGAACTGCTGGATATCAGCGACAAGACGGCGCGCCGTGACTGGGACAGCGCGCGCGCATTCCTTCTTCTGCAGCTGTCGCATCGCTGAGGGATCAAGGATTGGACCGCCTCGCGGCAGGACCCACTGGAAGCTCTCGGCAAAACGCGAGCGTCAAGCGACAGTGAGATCGACTTGATGCCTGCTTTGCAGAATAAAAAAAGCGTTCAATCGCTCCCTCAAATTGACAGCATACGATTGACGGTAGCGTCGAAGTGGACGCAGGGTTTCATTTCGGCGGATTCGCGTGCTCGTCGGTAGTCGCCAACCACACCCTTATTTGAGCGAGTACGGATTCCCATCCCGGTTTTCCATCAAGCGTACGCAAACCGTGGGTGAGTCCAGCCAGTTCGACGTATTTCAAGTTGATCTTGCCAGCCGTCTTGAATTGCTCGGCGACCGCGCGGGCGGAACTGGCAGGCGTCATTTCGTCGTGGTCGGCCTGTAATAGCAGGATCGGGGTGTCGGTCAGAGCCAACAGGTTCGATGGGCGCAAATCTATGATCGAATTCCACCATCGCAGTGTGTTGCCGTTGCCGAATGCCTGCTCTTCTGCGCTCGGATTCCGCCGCGCTTTTACCCATGTCGTCTGGGCTTCATCCCGGACTGCATTGACCGCCGAGACGTCGCCACCGGCGGCGGACACCGAGGCCGCCATCGCATCCGACCAGCCCTCGCGAAACGGTCGTCCGATCGAGCCGTTGACGAGCACGATGCCACGAGACTCAGCCACCAACGGCCCTGACATGGCCGCCACCGTAGCACCCTCGGACGTTCCCATAAGGTAAAGTTTCCCATTCCACCACGCGGCGTGCGTGCGCAGCCAGGCGACCACTGTCAGTACGTCGATGACGCGCTGGTCGATTGTATTGTGAGCTAGGTACGCAGCCGGACATGGCACAGTTTCAGAACCGTGGTCGTGCGCGGTGATCGCATATTTTTCGATGTCAAGGCGCGCCATGCCGGGCGGAAGCGTGAACGCCATGCGGTCATCCGCGCCGGGAGCGACGCTCTCGCAAAGGGACCCTTGCAATATGAGCAGTACGCTTTGGCGTGTTGGCGACTCACCTCGATCAACGTAGCCAAGAATGTGGCTGTCATCTGCACGCTGTATCTGTATGGTTTCCACATAGGGTGCCGTCGCTGGCTTCGGCTGGTCGGCGGCAGCCGCCGCATAGCTCGCGATGCCCACGAAAACGACCGCGATGCATTTGAATGTTTTTTTCCTATTCATCGTGCAACTCCTGTAAATAGTCGACAGACAGCAATCGCTTATGGTTTGCCTGTCGAATTATTCGAGGCCATCCTTGAATAGCGTATCCGTCGAGGTCGCCGTACCGATTTCCGAGGTGTTTGCGAGATTGTCGGTTGCCGTCATGCCGATCACGCCGCTGACGGACTGATTGGGTACCGTGACCGGGATGCTGAAGACCGCGCGGCCACTGGGCGGCACGTCCACCGTTGCACCGGCAAGAAATACTTCGGCATGAGCACGTTTGCCTTGTGGGGTGGTAGCGTTGCTGAAATACACAGCGATACGATGTGGACCCGGCAACGTATCGATAAATCCCGTGACGTTGGCAGTGCGGCTACCGCTGCCCGACCCGGTGTAGACCAATCCGGTCGCAAGCGGGAAATTCTGCAGTTGGTTGGGACCAACATCGGCGTCGCCTGCGTCGTTTGCACTGGGACCTGCGGCACCGTTGGTTGATATCAGATCGATGTCCATACCATCGCCCGTGGCACCGTTGTCATAGATCAGGTTCGCGTTGATCGAATTACCTGTCGCCACATTGCCTTTGACGACCACGCCACCGGCGACGTTGAAGCGAATCGTGTTGGCGGTCAGCAGGCCGCCATTGCCACCAGCACCGATGATGTTGTCGGATCCGCTCACGGAAATTCCGATCGCATTGTTAAACAAGCCATTGCCCTGCGCATTGATGCCGATCAGATTCTGCTGGACGACGTTTCCATAGCTGGTGCCGTTGAGCAAGATGTTCGCAATGCTATTGCCCGCAATTCGATTTTGCACGATGGCGCAGCCGGACCCTCCAATGTTGATCCCGTAAGCACTGGATTGCTCGGTGACACCGTTGGCGGCAAGTCCAATGAGGTTGTTGACGATTTGACAGCGCTCGGTCGAACTGTGCACCGCCGTCTGAACATCAATGCCATTCGCTGCGGCGCCGCCGATCACGTTGCGATCCGCGAGATTCTGGCCTCCGACGATCAAGCTCCCGCTCGCATTCAGCCCGATTGAAATCGCGTTGATGCCGGCGCCTGGCAGGTTGACGCCATTTACCATGCCGCCGAACTGGTTGCCGGCGATGACGTGGTAGCTCCCACCGAGGATCAGCAGCGGCTGGCCGAAACCACCCATTCCCAATCCACGCAACGTCAGCGAGGCGCCCGGCCCTGTCGATGCCGGAATATGGAAACCCGTGCTCAACGTGCCTGATGCGGGCTTCAGAAGTACGCAGAGATTGGCGTTGAACGCGTCGGCATCGGTGTTCAGGGTCGAGAACGTCTGCGAATAGCCGTCGATCGTGACGGTTGAGGCGATCGTAGGCAACACCGATGAAAGAGCAATGACGGCCGGGCACACGGAAACCTGATTGGAATCACGAATGTCGAACGTGATGCGCTTGGCCACGCTCGGCGTTGAATTCGCCTCAATCAAAGCCTGTCGCAGTGAACCCGGGCCACTGTCGAGGCGGTTGCTGACGACCAGCGTGGACTGGTCGTTGTACGTCGATTCGTACGCGCCACGATCCGTCGCACTGCCGACCCGACGCACGTGACCTTCAATGTCGGTCATGGGCTCGCCGCCTGGGACCAACACGCTCCCACTGTTGATGGCTGGAGACAACGGATTGGTCCGCAGCCGATAGTTGCCGGCCATGGGATCGAACCATTCTGGCGCAGACGCAAGCTTGCCTTCCTCACTGACAGATCCACCTCCGGCCCAGGTCGCATAAATGCTATTGAAAAAGGCTATCTGGGAATCCGCATCGACGTCGAATACAAAGCGCGAAACGCCGCCATCCGAATTCCAGAGAATGCTGTTGAAGATATACATCGGTACCGGCTCATGGGCGTCGTACAAACAGACGTCGTCACCACCGGCCAGATCTGCCGTCACATGGTTGATTGTGATTCGCCCGCCACCCCCGTCGGATTGGACGAAGACGGGGCAGTTGTTCGGCGGGGGGTCGGAGGCGCTGACGTGATCAATCAGCACGTTCTCGATGACCACGTCACCATCGTAAGCGCCCACCGATACCTGGGAATTTCCGCCAGTCAGTTGGGTGAACCGGGAGCGGGTAACATGCACTGAACCGCGACTATCCGGCAACCAAGTGTTGAACTTGCCTGCGGTAAGGTGGACGGCGGCGCCATGCTGGAAGGTCAAGCCATCAACATTTATTTGGGCTTCTGGCGCTGCTTCCAAGTTGACGAGGTTGAGTGTGTTGCCCGCGCCAATGTCGATGATCGTATTGGCTGGGTCAACCACGCGCGAGGCGCAATTGGCGGTGTAGCCACCCAGTAATGTCGTCGGCGCTGACATATTCGGAGCGGATGCGTCGTCCATGAGGTACGTTCCCTGCACGATCATGATCGTGTAGGGGGAGGATTGGGCGGAGCCGAGATCTATGGCCGCCCTGAGCAGATCGGCGTTGCTCGCGCAAAAAGATATGGCGTGGGCGGAAGCGAACGCAAACAGCGACAAAAACACGACCAATAATCTTGTTGCTACCAGTGTCGACGATGGGTATTTGCGCAGAATCATGACGTCAGGTTTCCAGGGGGACGGGTATGAGTGGCGATCACCTCGCACCCACCTTTTCGGGAGACGACGTTCGCGGCCCCCACAAGAACGGATTGCGGCTTTCGAACTGGACATTGGGAACGCACGCGAAATCGAAGTACGCCGGGCAACTCATTGCACGAATCCTGTGATGTCCGCAGCGAATTCCTTATTCGCGCCGAATGGAGTGCCTTCCGCCACTGGACGTCGATGTTGTGCGATCCCACACTGGCTCCCTCCAAATAACGAACAATCCGCGCCATGACGGAAAACCAGGCACCGCCTCTCGACGCCGAACGTTGGTCACGCCTGAAAGACCATGTCGCCGACTTGACCAAGATGGCCGCAACTGCACGCGTGATGGCGCTCGCGGAGCTGCCGCTGGATCCTGATGATCGCCACTGGCTGGAACAGCTCGTCTCGCCCAAGCTTGATTCGGATCAGCGCCTGAGCGCACCGCATCCTCCTGTGGAGATGGACAGCAGCGTTCTGCGTTGGCGCGCCGGCGACACGATCGGACGCTACCGCATTGAAGCGCTGCTCGGGCGTGGCGGCATGGGCGAAGTCTACGAAGCGCTGCCTCTGGATGGCGGTCCGCTCGTTGCACTGAAGGTGCTTCGTTATGGCTTGGCACATAGCGACTACGCGCGCTATTCGCAAAATGAACAACGCGCACTTCAGCGGCTTGATGATCCCCGTATCGCTCGATTCATAGAAGCCTTCTCTACACCCGAAGTCGGCACCTGCCTCGTGCTTGAATGGATTGATGGCGAGCCGCTACAAACCTATTGTACGGGCAGGCGTTTCAGCATCGAGGCGCGCCTCAAGCTGTTCGTCGACGTGTGCCAGGCCGTTGCGAGCGCGCACCAGCAGCTCGTCGTCCATCGTGACCTCAAGCCCAGCAATGTACTCGTCACACCCGAAGGTGCGGTCAAGCTGCTCGATTTCGGCGTGTCGAAACTTCTCGATGACAGCACCTCGCAGACAGAGACGCATGGTGATCTTTTTACCCTCGAGTACGCGGCACCGGAGCAGGTTTTGCGCAAGCCGGTTTCGACAGCTACCGATATCTATGCGCTCGGCGTGATGCTCTACCGCCTGCTGACGGACGTCTCGCCCTATGCACTGGCAAGCGGCGAATCGCTGGTGGATGCCATCCTTCATCATGGCCCCGAGAAACTGGCGAGCGGTATTGAGCGCTCCCGCAGAACAGGGCATTCCCCGCCAGCCGGGCTTCCCGACCGTGATCTGGATCGCGTCATCGCGCATGCCATGGACAAGGATCCACGTAGCCGCTATACGAGCGCGGTCGAATTCGCCAGTGACCTCACGGCTGTCATTGAAGGTCGTCCCATTCTCGCAGGGGGAGGCGCGCTCTATCGCATGGGCAAATTCGTCCGCCGTTATCGCGTACCGGTAGCGGCAGCCGGCTTGATGACGATTACTCTGCTCGCGGCAGTGGCAATCAGCATGGCGGCCGCGCGCCGCGCGGAATCCGAGGCGCATCGCGCGCGCGTAGCCAATCGTTTCCTGCTCACCACGCTCGACCTCACCGACCGGTTCAGCGGTACGAACCAAGGGGATTTCACGCTCGCGGAAGTTCTCGAACGCGCTGTCGAACACGCGCACAGTGAACTGAACGGGGAACCCGAAGTACGTGCTGATGTTCTTCTGCAACTGAGCTTTGCACTGCTCCACCGAGGGAAGCTCGCCGCGGCCTTGGCTGCGGCGAGTGAAGCGCATGCCATCCACGCTGCGACCGAACCCGTCGACGCGGAACAAACGGCGATTTCCGCGCAACAACTCGCCAGTATCGAAATCGAAAGTGGACATCTGGACGACGCACAAAAGCATCTCGACGAGGCATTGCAGCGACTGCTGCAGGCACCCTCACCCCAGCGTGTGCAAGTCCAGGTGTATACAAGTCTTGGCAAGCTGGCCAGCATGCGCGGCGAAGCCGAAGCGTCGCTGCGCTGGTATCAGAAGATCATTCCGTTGCGGCAGTTGCTGGATGGGGACCAGACGCTGGATCTGGCCATGGATTACAACAACCTCGGTACCGGGTTGCACAACCTCAGCCGATTTCGAGAGGCGGAACAAGCGTACTCCCAAGCGATTTCCTTGCTGCGCCAAAAACTCGGTGCGACGCATCCGCGCGTCGGCTACGTGATGTTCAGCCGATTCTATCCGTTGGTCCAACTCGGGCGCTTCGACGAAGCGCGCGAGATGCTGGCAGGAGCTGAGGCGGCACTGGGTGCCGAGGATAATCCTGCCAGCGGTGTTCCGGGCTCAATACGGATGGAGCGTTCGCGAGCGATCCTCGACTTCTACGCGAGTAACTACGCAAGCGCACTACGGCGGCTGGAAGGCGTGGTCGCTCAGGTCCGAACGACGAGTCCCATCTCAGTTGCGGTGACCTTGACCCTTCGTGGACGCGTGGAACTGGCCAGCGGCGATCCAATTGCGGCAGCCAAAAGCTTCGCTGAAGCCGATGCACTGTACGTTGGAAACGGTCGTGAAAACCATCCGCAGCGCTGGTATGTGCTTGGGCTCTCGGGCATGGCAAAAACGGCACAAGGCGAAGTGCGGGAAGGCGATGCGGAACTCGAGGACGCTTTCAACAAGATTCGGGGCGACGGTACGCACGCCAGCGTCGAACTCGCGGAACTCTCGCTGTCCAGCGGTGCGGCGGCTCGGCGCCGCGGCGATATCACGACGGCGCTCGAACGTCATCGGAGCGCCGCGAATCTGCAACGCGAGCTCGCCTGGCTCGGTGAACTCGGCGTCGCGCGAGTGGATGCCGAACTCGCGCTGGATGGCTTGGCCGCGAACGCGGATCAGGAATCCAAAGATGCGGCGCTGGTGCGCCTTGCTCATAGCACGGCGATCCTGAGTCAACTCACGCCACACGATCCACAACTCACAGCCTTGCTTGCGGCGCGACCTTCGAGTGAAGAGAAGGGGATGTCTGGCTCCCGCTGAGCAGCTATCTGGCTCGCAGTTCAGAATGGGAGCGCTCGCAGAGTGAGGCGATGCAAAGAGGCTTTTACCCACAAGCCAATGAGTTGGCGCATCAAAATCCGCGGTTGATCGCAGGCTATCGAATGGCATGAGCAAAGATCGATTTTCCGAAGCTCACATGACTCGACAGACTCCGCACAAGCCGATAATCCTGAAATTGCTAATCGCGCGCACTTTATCTCTATTAACATATTACTTTCGTGTCAAACACCATCGGTACGCAGCGTCAGCTGGGAATCATGGCGCATTTGATTCAATCCCCAAACGTTTCGAACGCCGTCGCTATACCACCGTTGCGCCGGCCTGGCGCAATTCGTTAAGCCAACCATCCACC
>JBBQTY010000181.1:0-8204 GCA_038234445.1 Lysobacterales bacterium | reverse complement strand
CCCTCCGCCCGGGTACCCCCCCCCCCCCCCCCCTCGTCAACCCAAAAGGGCAGCCCTTTGTGGCCGCCGTCTACAATTGTTTCCACCCCCACGCGCCGTCGTCGCGCCCCCGGCTCCCCGCCCCACGAAGGAGCGTGCATTGAGAAAACAAATCAGTAGCAAAAAGCGCCGTCAACGACGGCGCTTTTTTGTTTACGGTGCGGCGGAGCGCAAAGCCGCCAACGCTGACCGGAATTTATCACGTGACCAGGAATCCTCATTCTTGATCGTCGCGTAAAGCGCATCGAGGCGACTGCGCAATTGAGTGGCTTTTTCGCCATCGACCTTGCCGTCATTCTCGAAAGCAACAACCACGGATTGCGCAGCCATGGCCACCTGTTCGGCCGCAGCGTAGTCGCGATACTCACCGCGATCAGCATCGGCTTCGATGCTCGAAAGGATCACGTTGAGGCTTTCCGGGCCGTAGTTGAATGCAGCGACAGTAGGCAAGAGGCCTTCGATCGTCGCATGCAGCTTGCGGGCCGCTGCAAATGTGGCCTCTCGGCTCTGCGTGGTTGCCTGATGCAAGCCACGGACCTGCTCAAGCACGCGTGTGGCGGCGGCCTTGTCGACTGGTGCAAGCACGTGCCGGAACATGAGGATATTCGAGTCATTCAAGCGGACCACGCCCGGGCCGAGGCCGGTACCCTGTCGTGGGCCCCAGGTTCTGCCAGACATGAGCTGATGGCAGGCATGGCAATCGAACAGAACGAGTTCGGGAAAAATGCCTTTCCACCCCGCTTTTTCGTCGCTGATCAGCTCAAGTAGATTTTCAGCGGCGACACCTTGGCCAACCGCCCAGTCGCGAACGCCGTTCCATTCGCCTTTGCGCTTGGTCCAGGCTTCGCCGATCTTGTAGTGCGGATGCAGCCAAGTGAAGGTATCGAGCTCGAACGACAGCCGCGGATGGCCAGCGCCCATGATGCGATGGGTAATCATGCGATCCGCCGTCCCCATGTGGCAGGACAAGCACAGTCGCGCACGCGCAACAGGCTGATCGGTCGGATACATGCCGTTCTTGAGGTTGTCCTGATGAGTCACGCTCTTATCGGCATGCGCGTTGAGCCACAGCTCGGAGCCACCATGACAGGATTCGCAGCCAACGCCATCGGAAATCTGGAAACGATCACCGCGCTGGTCGGTGGCAATCGAATCAGCATGGCAGTCGAGACAGACCTTGGCCGAGGCCGGGTCGCCGATGCCGAGTTTTCGCGCAATGGCCTTTGAGGCATCGCTGCCGAGCGTCTGCCAGGATTTGGCGTGCGGATCGAATTCCTGCCAGATGGCGAACTCGTTCTGCAGCACATTGGAGTCACGGAACGGTTGCGAGGCGCCATGGCAGACACTGTTGCTGCAACTGGCAACTCCCATGTGCTTGTGCGCTTCAATGTCACCGACTGCCGAAGTCGCCATCGCGACAGCCGACAACAAGATCGAAACCATGCCGAACAATGCAAAGCCTATACGCTTCATGCCTTTTTCTCCCCGTGCCAACCGAGCCGGACTCACGTTCGAGCAGTCTCCCCGGCCCGATTATGCACCACATCCCCGCTGGAACTCACCCCGGATCTCGCAAGTTGCACGAAGTTCGGGCCGCGCCACTGGTTGCTTGAACGCAACGCGGATTATCGAAGTCGCAGAAACGGATTCGGCTCCCATTCGATTGCAGAAGCGACGATTCGAAATGCATTGATCATGCCCTGATCCAGACGCAGTTGCCCCCGTTTGCGGCATCGATTGCCGCAATCCGTCGATCATGGGCATCACTCTCGCTCCGGCTTGCCCGGAGCACGCGCAATCCGGCAGCTGAAATCGGCGCTGTGAATGTAGCCGACTGAACCGAATCGATCGAATCCAGGGCCAGACCCAAATCACCTTGGCCGGCGGTCATGGCCAGGTAAACGTCAGCCAGCAGGTACGCGTCGACCAGAGCGCCATGCAACTCGCGGTGGCGATTGTCAACGCCCAAGCGTCGGCACAACGCGTTGAGATTGTTCTGCTGGCTTGGGAATTTCTCGCGGGCCATCAACAAGGTATCGAGAACCTGCGCATGATTGTGCAGCGCGCCGAGTGCCGGGTCGACCAAGACCAACTCCGCATCAAGGAAGCCGACGTCGAAACTCGCGTTGTGCGCAATGATCTCGGCGCCGCTTATGAAGTCGAGGAATTCACTGACAACATCGCGAAAGCGCGGCTTGTCGAGGAGAAATGCATCTTCAATGCCGTGCACGGCGCGCGCGCCCTCATCGACGGCTCGATCGGGATTCAAATAGGTATGCCAAGTGCGCCCACTGGGCCGCCTTTCAAGCAGCTCGACACAACCGATCTCGATGACCCGATGGCCCTTCTTGACTTCGAGACCGGTTGTCTCGGTATCCAGCACGATCTGTCTCACTTCGTCTCCATTGGCTGATCACGGACGGCTTCGGCAGCCATTCGAGCAAGCGTATCCACCCGCTCGTTCTCCGCATGTCCGGCATGACCCTTGACCCAGCGCCACTCCGATCGATGGCTGACCAGGGCTGAATTGAGGCGCTCCCAAAGATCCCGATTCTTGACCGCCTCGCCACCTGCGGTTCGCCAACCCTTGGCGATCCATCGTGGCATCCATTCCTGGATGCCACGCATGACGTATTGGGAGTCGGTCGTGATCCGAACCGAGCAGGGTTTGCGCAGCGCCTCCAGCCCTGAAATCACCGCAAGCAACTCCATTCGATTGTTCGTGCTGTGAATTTCACCACCGTGCAATTCGCGCTCGTTCTGGCCGGAGCGCAGCAAGGCCGCCCAACCGCCCGGCCCAGGATTGCCCAGACAGGCACCGTCAGTGAACAACTCGACGTCACTCACAGGCCGATACGCCGTGAAGGAAACTGGGCCATTTCAGGATTCAGGACAACCCGACGTCGACGCGCAGCCAACGGCAACAGCCGCGATGCTTCCCGCTCTTTGCGAATTTCAACGCAACAGACGCCGTGCCAGCGCCTGCCGGTCTCCCTCTGGGAGGCTGATTGTGGCAATGGCCAGCTGCCGCCCAGGTAGTCTCGACGGATACTCACCTGCCCACCAGAGGCTATGGTTCGGCGCACCTTATCATTTGCACTCCAGTTCGGTGCCGACATGCCTTGCAGCGATTGATGCAGCCACCAGATCCGCCAACTGCTGAGCGGATTGAAGTCATACAGGATCATCAGACCGCCCGGCGCGAGGATGCGCATCAACTCTTCACCGGTCTGCGTGGTCGCACTGGCATGGTCGTAAAGGTGGCGGACGACGATCACTTGCATGCAATCATCTTCAAAAGGCAACGAATCTGCAGCGCACTCGAGATCGCCTGCAATCTTGTCGTCCATTTGGTGAATTCGGATCAATTGCGCATGAGCCGAGAAGCCACGCTCACGCCTGTCACCCACTGAAGGTGGGGCGATCGAAAGTGCGGCGCCGTCGGCGACCGCGCGCGAACGCTTGCGTGCATCCTCCCACTCCAAGCTCAGCAGATTCCTGATCTCAGTCATCTCAAAAATACTGGCCGGTAACAGTTGCACAGGTTATGGGTCCGCAATTGAACGAGTCACTGCGGAGTTTAGCGCAGTCATTCGCATCCGAATCCTTCGGAAGCGTCGCGCACCGAAGCTCGCTATAGTTGGGCAATGACTCAACTCCACCTGAAACCCTTGCCCGCGCTCAGCGACAACTACATCTGGCTGCTGCACGATGATGCCGGCAATGCGTTGGTTGTCGACCCCAGCCAGGCCGAGCCCGTGTTTGACGCACTGCAGCGCCAGCGATTGCAATTGCGCGCGATCTTGCTGACACATCATCATCCCGACCACATTGGCGGCGTTGAGGCGCTGTGCAAAGGTAGCGGGATCGATGTCTACGCCCCCGATGATCCGCGAATCGAAATCGCCACTCACCGAACCGCGGATGGAGATCATGTCGAGATCCCTGTCCCATCGTGCGCGTTTGACGTCATTGACGTGCCCGGACACACCAGCAGTCATGTCGCCTTTCACGGGAACGGGCTTCTGTTCTGCGGCGATGCGCTTTTCAGTATTGGCTGTGGCCGAATGTTTGAAGGCACAGCCGAGCAGATGCTGTCTTCGCTGGACCGTCTCGCGGCCCTTCCCGGTGACACCAAAATCTGCTGCGGACATGAGTACACCGTTGCCAATTGTGTATTTGCGCGATCGATCGATGAGCAAAACATCGCTCTTGCTGACCGTCTTGAATCGGCGCACGCCCTGCGTGCCTTGGACCAACCTACCGTTCCTTCGCGACTGTCCGAAGAGTTGGCCTGCAATCCATTCTTGCGAATCGACGCACCGGCGATTATCCAGTCGCTGAGTGAACAAGCACCGGCCGCGACAAATCGCATCGCGAGGTTCGCCGCGTTGCGGCAATTGAAGGATTCATTTCGCGCATGAGGTGTGCAGCCCATCGAAGTTGGTGGCAGCTTGCAGTTACCTTCTTGCTATCCATCTTGTCCGCCTGCAGCGCCGTGCAAAACCATCCAGACGCTACGAAAACCACGCAAATCTTTACAAGTACAACGAAAAACGCTGAACCCGAATTCAAGGCGCTTGAGCTTGCACCGCTACCACCGGGTCCTGCGTTGACGCCTTGGCAGCGACTGCGGCAGCGATTTGCGCTGCCGGGTTGCGGATACAGCGATATGGTGATGGCGGAAGCGCGACGCTACACAAGGCAACCGCAGCGATTCAGCGAAAATTGGCGCGACGCCATGCCGCTGCTGATGCTGGTGCTCGACAAGATAGAACAGCATGATCTGCCGGGCGAATTCGCCTTGCTTCCGTACGTCGAGAGCCGCTATCGACAACTCCCGGCGAAGAGCAATGGTGCTGCGGGCATGTGGCAGTTGATGGGACGCACCGCGGTCGATCGTGGATTGCGCGTCAGTCGCAGCCACGATGAACGTCTCGATGCGTTGGCGGCCACCGATGTGGCGATTGAATTGATCGAACGCTACGACCGGGAATTTGGCGATTGGCGTGCCGCTGATCTGGCATTCAACGCAGGAGAATTCCGTGTCAAACGCGCATTGGCTGGTCACCTGGCATCTGACCTGAGTGCGGAGGGTCTTGCCAGCATCAAATTGAACGCGACTACGCACCAGCATCTGGCTCGCCTCATCGCTCTTGCTTGCATCATCAGCGAGCCGCAACGGTTTGGGGTGACCTTGCCGGACTTGGATCCCGCAATGGTGTTGCAGGAAGTGGCTGTGCCGGCTGCGATTGATCTTCGACTTGCCGCAGCGCTGGCTGAGCTTCCAGTAGCCGACTTGTTTCAATTCAATGCGACCTGGATCGGTCAGACCACTCAGTCGGGACCGACAACCCGACTGCTCTTGCCAACGATAAATGTTGATCGCTTCAAGCGTGCCTTGGCCGACCTGCCAGGCTCAAACCTTGGCGCCTGGCACATCCAGCGCATCGAGTCTCCCACCTCGCTGGATGAACTCGCCACAATTTTGAAAACCAATCCCACGGTTCTGGCCATGGCAAATCGACTTGAGCCTGGCATTTCACTGCGTCCTGGACAATCCCTATTGCTGCCAGGAGCGCAAGCGGATCTTGAGAGTGATGAAGGCGTTAGAGAGACCCATACGATAAAACCGGGAGACACACTTTCGGCAATCGCACACCGCTATCGCGTGAGTCTCAAAAATCTCCTGCGCTGGAATTCCCTTACCCACAAATCAATTTTGCGAACGGGCTCAACATTGCGCATCCGGGCAGCATCTTCCTGAACGTATTGTGCGCGAATTACTCCCGTCGGCAACAGCATCCGGGAAAACATAAAATCCGCTTCACCAACAGCAAGAAGGACCGCGTTGCGGCCCTTCTTGCTGTTGGCATGTCACGAGAATCTACATGCGGTCTTCCGCGACCTTGATATCCATGCCCGCGCGGAGCGCGGCCACGAAGTCCTGCGATACTGCATTCGAGGTCGATTGTTGCAAGGTGGTGCGCGCCGACTCGCGCGTCGGCATGTCAACTGCGGTCGGATCGGCGTCCGCGACATTGTCGAGGCGCAACAATGCGTATTCATCATTCGGCAAAGTAACCAGCTGCACTTGAACCTTCTCGGTCGACGGGCGCGACAGGCTGAAAGCAGACTTGATCAGGGCAGAATCAACATTGGACGCACTACGGGCTATGCCGTGCTGCGCGGAGACTTCAACCCCGAGTTCCTTGGCAATCGAATCAATCGAATCGCCTTTTTCAAGCCGAGCAAATAGAGCGTCAGCGCGTTCCTTGGCCTGCTTGATCGTACGCGCCTCGATGATGCTGTGCTGGATGTCGGCGCGCACTTCCTCGATCGGTCGCGGCGTTGCCGCCTTGTGCTCGCCGGCACGAACGATTGCAATATGATTGGGGCCCAGATCGATCTTGTCCGAATTGTTTCCCTGGACCAGAACCTGATCTGAAAATGCAGCCTTGGCAACGGCGGGGTTCGCCGCGATGCCGGGCCCGCCCATTCGTGAAAACAGTGGCGTTTTTTCGACCTTCAGAGCGAGCTCCTTGGCCGCTGGTTCGAGCGAGGTGGAATCTTCGTAGGTCAGGTCAATCAATCGTCCTGACTTTTCGTTGTACACACGCTCGCGCTCGGATTCGCTGTAGTCCTTGGCCAGTTCATCGCGCACCTCTGCAAAGGTCCGTGTCGCCCCTGGACGAACATCGCGAACTTCGATCACATGGTAACCCTCGGGGGAAAGTACCGGATCGGAAATCTTGCCTTTTTCCAGTGCGTAAAGTGCGCTCTCGAAGGCGGGGTCGGTCATGCCCTTGTCGAGCCAGCCAAGGTCACCACCGAGCGCCTTTGAGCCAAGATCCTCAGATGAGGCTTTCGCCAACTCGGCAAAATCCTTGCCTGCCTTTGCTTCATCCGAAATTTTTTGAGCTTTTTCGAGCGCCTTCTTCTGATCATCCGGCCCGCCCTTGCCGCCAACCTTGATCAGGATATGCGAGGCGAGGCGTTGCTCGGTGGAAACGAAGCGCGTCTTCTCCTTCTCGTAGCGATCCTTCAAGGTAGCTTCATCGGCTGCCAACTTGACATCGAGACTGGCTGCGTCAATTTCGACGTAATCAAGAGCCACCTGCTCAGGGTTCATGTAGTCCTGCTGATGTTCCTTGTAAAACGCCGAAATTTCATCGTCGCCCACCTTTTCGTCGACCGCCTGCGGTTTGGCCAGCTTGACGAATCGGAAATCACGCAACTGACCTTGCAAGCGCAAATAGTTGTTGATCTCTTCATCGGTGACAAACGCACTCGAGGCAACTGCCGTTGGAATTTCACGCGTCGCCATTTGAGTCGCGACTCGCTCGGCAAATCCATTCGGGGTCATTTGCTGTGACGCCAACCTCGAGCGATAGAGTTCCGGATCGAATTTTCCATCGCGTTGAAACGCGGGAATCTTCGCAATTTCGTCGCGAAGGCGCTCCGCAGGTACCGCAATGCCGAGTTTTTCGTTGGCGGAAAGCAGCACTTGCTCATCAATCATCTGATCGAGGATGCGCCGCTTGATCGCAGGTTGCTCGAAGAAACGAGCATCGAGCGCGCCATTGGTGGCTTGCAACTGCTGCTGACGAAACTCATCAAAGCGCGTGCGGAAGTCCTGTTGAGATATCTCCCTGTCGCCAACCTTCGCAACGAAGGTATCCGTTCGGGCAATGAAATACGACTCGATGCCAAAAAACGAAAATGCGATGACAATCGCACCGAGAACGATCTTTGCGACAAGACCGGAAGTTTTTGCGCGTAGTGCCTGGAGCATGCAACCGCCTCGTTAGAAAGTAAGCAGCCGACGGTGAGCAGGCCAGACCGTAGGCAGTGAATCGCGGAGACCAGCGATGGACTCGCGCGGAAAAAGCAAGGGCGCCACTCGGGCGCCCTGCATGAGGTAGCGACTTGGAGCGGATCCAGATCCGCTACCCCCAGCGTGACAGTCCGGTATTGTAACCGACTGAACGCCCGTGACGCGGGGTGGTGGGTGCTGAGGGTTTCGAACCCCCGACCCTCTCCGTGTAAGGGAGACGCTCTACCGCTGAGCTAAGCACCCCACAACGTCAGTTGATTGCGTCCTTGAGGCCCTTGCCGGCCTTGAATGCCGGGACCTTGGATGCCTTGATCTTGATGGTGTCGCC
>JBBQTY010000180.1:0-8338 GCA_038234445.1 Lysobacterales bacterium | reverse complement strand
CGGTGGCGCCGGAACATCCGTTGGCGTCGATACCGCATGTGCTCGGCAAGGCCGATCTGCAACCGCATCGCGCCATCGTCGTTGCGGATTCCGCACGCAGGCTCCCGCCCCGCACGGTCGGTGTGTTGTTCGGACAGGACGTGCTGACCGTTCCCGACATGCGCAGCAAGCTCGACTTTCAATGCGCAGGTCTGGGTTTCGGCTTTCTTCCGCGAGCCTGTGCCGAAGCGGCGATCGCCTCCGGTGTCCTCGTCGAAAAGCAGGTCGAGGAACCGAAACCGGCCGAAACCTTTCATCTCGCCTGGCGATCCGAAAAAGGCGGTGAAGCGCGTGGATGGTGGCTACGCGCTCTGCGCAAGCCGGGCATGCTTGATGTGATGCTCAGACATTGGGTGTGAGGACAACCGTCTGGCCGTCGCGCTGTATCAGGCAGGCACCTTCTGCGCAGAACTCTCGTCGGAATCGGGCGGCTTGTTCGCCGCTTCGAGCCGCTGGGCGAGCCGAACCAGTGACTCGACCGAATCGCACATGCTGCGCGCGATTTCGCTCTCGCCCATGATCGTCGCGTCGGCGCCGGCCTTGTGCAGGTAGGCGACTTCCTCGTCCGAGTGGGCGCGGGCGAGGATCGCGATGCCGGGATTGGCTTCGCGCGCGAGGCGGATGATCGGGCCGGCTTCAAGCGCCTGCGAAATCGCCAGCAACATCGCGCGAGCTGTACCCACATGGGCGTCAGCGAGCACGCCTTCGGATAGCGCATTGCCGAAGATGCATGGAATGCCGACGGCGCGCGCATCAATGCAGTTGTCGCGATTCGAGTCAATCAGGACCAGCGGTGTGCCGTGTTGCTGCAGGGCACGACCCACACGCGAGCCTACCCTGCCGAAACCGACGAGGACAATGTGATTGGCCGCCGGGATCACGGCGCGATCGGGCAGCAGATCCTCCTCCTCGGCGTGCAGGCTATTCTCGGTATCGACGCGGATCTCGGCTTCGTGTTTTGCATTCCATCGATCGAGCAAAACAAAGAACATCGGGTTGACGATGATCGAAAGCAGGGCCGCGGCGAGAATCAAATTGCGCGCGTCTTCACTGAGCAGGCCGAGACTCACACCGAGCGCTGCAAGGATGAAAGAGAACTCGCCGATCTGGGCGAGACCGGCACCGAGAGTCAACTGCGTTTGCAGCGGCTCACGGAACACGCGCGAGACAATGAATCCGCAGAATGCATTGCCGAGCACGATGATCAGGAACGTCGCGAGAATCGCGAGCGGTTGTTCGATCAAAATATGCGGATCAAACAACATGCCGACCGACACAAAAAACAATACCGCGAACGCATCACGCATCGGCAGTGAATCACTCGCGGCTTGATGGCTGAGTTTGGATTCGTTGAGCATGACCCCTGCGAGGAAGGCGCCCAACGCAAACGACACCGAGAAGACCGCTGTCGCGACGTAGGCGACACCCAGTGCGATGGCAAGAACAGCAAGAGTAAACAATTCGCGTGAGCCGACGCCGGCCGTGCGTTCAAGCACCCAAGGAATCACGCGACGACCGATCGCCAGCATCAGCACGATGAAGACGGTGACCTTGCCGAGCGTCCAGCCGAGCGCGCGCAGGATATCGCCGGTACTGGCTGAGCCACCGTCGGCAGAATCACCACCGAGCAATCCGGCCAGCGGTGGCAGCATGACCAGCACGAGCACCATCAGCAGGTCCTCGACGATCAGCCAGCCGATTGCGATGCGTCCGCGTCGCGTTTCAAGCAGGCGGCGTTCCTCGAGAGCGCGCAACAGAACAACCGTACTCGCCACCGAAAGGCAGATGCCGAAGATCAGTGCCGATCCCCAGCTCCAACCCATCAACCAACCGAGCAGCAGGCCGAGACTCGATGCGATCAATACCTGAAACAGCGCGCCCGGGATGACGATCTTTCGCACCGACCACAAGTCGCCAATCGAAAAATGCAGGCCGACGCCGAACATGATCAGGATCACGCCGATTTCGGAAAGTTGCTGCGCGATACCTGCATCGGCAACAAAGCCCGGCGTGAATGGGCCCGCGACAACGCCCGCGACCAGATAGCCAAACAGCGGCGACAAACGCAGCTTCTGCGCGATCATGCCGAATACGAAGGCCAGGCAGATGCCGCCAACGAGCATCGCGATCAGGGGCGTGTGGTGCAAGATCCGGCCTCCGGTCAGCAGTGCGCAGGATGCGCGTGGAATTCACTATAGCAAGCACGCCTCCATAGCAGCGGCGCGATGCCATCAGCGATTCGTTTTTCGAATTGTCCGGAGCTCTGCTGGCCGCTTGTTCGGTCGGCAATTTACGCTAGCGAAATGAAATCAACGCGCATCCTGCGCGGGCTGACTACATTCGATATTGAATACCCAGCGAGTAGAAACGATCCGGTTCCAGCTGCAGGCCATTGACGCGCTGGTAGATCGGCAGTTGCGTGTAGAGGAAGCCATCCCAGTTCGCATTGATGCGGATATTCACGCCCGGACTGAAGTAGGCCAGGGTTGCGCCGCTGTTGGCGACGTCGGCATTCTCGCCGGATTCACGCCTCTCGCTACGCAGGTTGATTTGCAACTGTGGGCTGAAGACTCTCCATCCGTTGTAACGCACACCGGCGTTGAAATTGAATCCGCTGCCAGGCTTGAAGTCATCATGCGAGTTGAGTGGCTGTTGCAACAGGGCCTGGGTGAAGTAGCCCCAATCCGGACTCAGGTTGCCGAATTTGTAAACGCCGAGCAGCGCGTCAGTGGTTCCGGTGCCGGGCTGCAAGCCGGCGTCCACAGGCTCGCCGCCTACAGGGCCGGTATTGAACTTGATGTCGGTGGCACCTGTGGGCAGCTTCACGCCGAACAGCACGCCAAAGCCGGCATCCGGGTTGAATCCCTGATAGCGGCCCAGCACACGCAAATCACCGATTCCGCGCGAGTGGGACGTCGACAGCGCAGTCGTATCCTCGGCAATCGTCGTGTGGTAACGGTCAAAATACGGTAGCTGGACGTCAAAGCCCCACTTGCGCGAAGGGGCATAGTCGAAACCGAGTGAGGTATTTCGGTTGACTGTCGTGCGCTGGATTTCTTCCTCATTGGGAAGCTCGAACAAATCGGAATTTACCGAATCGGTCCCTGAGCGGAGATCGGACTGGTTGAAGTAGTCGAAGCGCAGGTCGAACCGCATGCCGCCGCTGACGGCGTAGCCCTGACTGGCCCAGTCCGAATTGAGCGTGCAACCGCAACTGGAGCAGGCCATTGCGGAAGGCGCAAAAGCAGGGAGAAGCAGTAAAGCCAGCAGGCACTCGCGCGTGAACGTCATGAAAGGTGAACTCCGGTACAAAGTTGTCCGATGGAACCGTTTTGGAAGAGCCGAGGAGCACAACCGAGGGGCAACGCCTTACTCCTGTGACCTCGACATTGTTCGGGTTTTACGTTCCGCCTTCTCACCACATCTGGCAGTGGCCCGAATCTGGGGGCCGCAGATTAACCTATCGGCACCGCAACGAGTCTCGAAGGGATACCGTGGCGGCCCTCTGGTGGATGTGACCGGGTGACGCACATGGCGCTCGATCAATCGCATTCATCACAAGAAATTGCAGATTTGTGACCATGCGCGGTCATGCGATCACCCCGATTTGGACGCTGATAAATGTGCACTGGCTGGCTTTTCCAGATCAGGTCCGGAACCTTGTTTCTGTTTCGTACCGACCGGAGTTCGAACACTCTGCACTGCCGCTGTGGAGTGGCATCGGCTTCGGCGGCACGTTCAGCCGTATCCCCCAACTCACTTCTCCTGCTAAAAACCGGTAACGCCGCTGTCGCACGAAGGAACGTCGCGGCTGACATCGCGGTGGCGCACGCGCTCGATTTCAGCCTCGTCGATCTCAAACCAGAGGCAAGTAGCGGATGCGATCTCGCTGGCCTATCGCGCACTCGATACGGCGTCGCTCGCTGCAATGCGGGCCGCGAACCCTTGCCGTCCGACGAACTCGACCAAGCTGCCGTCCACCCATGCGGATCAGAACAGATCGCCCTGCGCGCTGGCCTTACGCGGGGCGACGAATCGCGAAACATCGAGTGTCAATTCACGCGATCGCCCAAGCCCGAACTTGCGGCAGGCCAGTCGAAATCGCTGGGCAATGAGATCGGCGTAGACGCCTTCGCCACGCATGCGTGAACCGAAGCGCGCATCGTTGTCGCGGCCGCTGCGCATTTGTCGGATCAGGCTCATGACATGCTCGGCGCGATCGGGTACATGCAGATCGAGCCACTCGCGGAACAGTCCTTTCAACTCATGCGGCAGACGCAGAACGGTGTAGCCGGCGATGCGCGCGCCGAGCGCCGCAGCTTGCTCGATCACCTGCTCCAGATGCATGTCGGTGACCGCCGGAATGATCGGTGCGACCAGAACGCCGCAAGGTATACCGGCCTTGGTCAGATTGTCGATCACCTGCATGCGCCGATGCGGTGCGGTCGCGCGTGGCTCCAGCGTGCTCGCGAGGCGATTGTCGAGCGCATTGATCGACACAAACACCTGGACGAGATTCTTCGCCGCCATTGGGCCAAGCAGATCGATATCACGTTCGACTAGGGCGTTCTTGGTGATGATCGTCAGCGGATGATCGCAGGCCTGCAGCACCTCGATGATCTCGCGGGTGATGCGGTACTCGCGTTCGATCGGCTGGTAGCAATCGGTATTCGCGCCGAGCGTGATCGGCTCGCAGACATAGCCGGGTTTCGCCAGTTCGACGCGCAAGCGTTCGGCGGCATTCGTCTTGGCGAACAGGCGCGTCTCGAAATCAAGACCCGGCGAAAGATTCAGATACGAATGCGACGGACGTGCATAGCAGTAATTGCACCCATGCTCGCAGCCGCGATAAGGGTTGATCGATTGATTGAAAGGAATATCCGGTGATTCGTTGCGGCTGATGATCGAACGCGCCGTTTCAATCGAGACATGCGTCGGTGGCCGCGGCGTTGCTTCCTCCTCGCGATACCAGCCATCGTCCTCGATCGTCTTCGCCAGCGCCTCGAATCGACCCTCGCGATTGCTCGCGGCGCCGCGGCCCTTGATGCGGGCGGGGCGATTCAGATTCTCGTGGTCACGGATTTGCACCGGAAGATTATGCCGGGACGAGTCCCAACGTTCGAGATTTCTGATCATGTTGGTCAAAACGCCATGCCGGCGAAGCTACTCCGGCTTCGCGGGAAGTCACGCAGCGAAATAATTGCAGCACGCTTTCAACCTGAAATGGGTCAGCCTGAGACCATATTCGCGGAATTCGTTACTCTTGGCAGACGAGTGTTCCAGCTTTCTTTGTTCAGACGACATCTCCAGCTTACCTCTGCCTGTCGTGCTACAGGTAGGCTACATAGCGATCGATCTTGCGCGCATTCTGGAAGATCGAGCCTGAAATGATCGTCAGTACGAATAGGAGCAACGCATCGGACGATGGCCGTTCCATCGCTGAATCAGATCGACCCTGAAACCCGAAGTTAATGGGTTTAGTGGCGCCCAACTTCAGTGAGCCAAATTGCCAAAACGACCCGAAGATGAGAATATTTCGCCGAATATTCCATCTTTATTTCAGGGAAGATAATGAAATCTGCGACTCGTTCAGTCTCGTTGGAGCTGCTGTTGTTGGCAATGGCGACTTCCACGATAGGAGCGCCGGCCATGGCGCTGCCGAATTTCGAGGAGATTGGGTACTCCGTTGGCTATCTTCAAACGGCAGCCACCAGCCGGTTCGCAAAGATCGATATCGACGGTGACGGCCTGCTTGATCTGGTGTTTTCCGGCACTTCTGGAAGTCCGATTCTGCTCGCGGTAGGAAAGCGCGCGGATAACACCCTTGGATTTAAGATGGCGAAGGTCGTCGCAGACGACGGGGCGCTTACTCGCGTACTTAGCTGGAAGCCGGCGGGCATTTCCCACATTCTCACGGTTGCCGAGAATGGCAAGGTGCGCGACTACGGCAGCTGGCCACTTTTTGAGACGCGAAACTTCGATGTAGCGCCGAACGCCGCCGCCGCGGTAGTTGGCGACGTCGACAACGACGGTTTCGACGATCTGTTGGTCGCGACCGACGAAACCCTGTATGCCTATTCACTCACGAATGGTCAGGTCGAGTGGAGCATGTCCATTTCAGGAAGTCTTGATCTGGCGGTCGCCCAGCTCGATGGCGATCCTGCACTCGAAATCATTGTCGCTGGCCCCGTGCCGGGCGTCGTGCTCGACGGCGCAACCCGTGCAATTGATTGGCAATACATTGATGGATATGGGGCAAAGTTGGCGACCGGTTCACTGCTTGCCGGAGGAGGTACGCAGTGGGTGAGCGCGGCCTATTGGAACCAGTTCACGGTATTTCGAGCCTCACCATGGTCTCCGTTGTGGAGTGGATCCACACCACAGGACATCGGTGCAATAGCAACCGCCAACATTGACAACAACGGCCGTGATGTCATTTTGCAAGGCGACGGACAGTGGGGCAGCGTCCATGTGATCGATTCGAATACCCACCAGCAGCGGTTCCAGATTTCGAACGAGGGTTACGGAATCAGCGCGGTTGTTGGTTCGGATCTTGACGGCGATGGCAAGGACGAAATCGTATTCGCGGGTTCCCAGGCATACTCGGGTGATCCACTGCTGACCATCGCAAACGGCCAGACCGGGTTGGTAGGCTGGCAGTTCTTTCCCATTGGTGCGCCGCTCATTGCAACAGCCCTGGGTGACGTCGATGGTGATGGTCACATGGAGCTTGTTGCTGCCAGCGAGGGCAACTATGGAGGCGGGGTCATCGAGATATTCGATGCGGAAACCGGCGCTGAGGAATGGCGCTCTACTGGCAATGTCTTCAATGGTGATGACCCATTTTATATTGCGGTGGCGAAGATCGAACTGGTTCCGCATGTCGGCACTCCCGGCATGGACATTGTGCTGGCAGGCAGCGCGGGCTATGACGGCAAGATAACCGTGATGGATGGGACTGACCGTTCGGTCCGGCTGCAAATCTATGGCTATGGTTCCGGGCCGATGAATGCACGCTATTTGAGGGATCTGGCTCTCGTCGATTTCAACAGTGACGGTGTCCCTGACTACGTCGCAGCGACTCAGCCAGCAACTTCGGGAGCGAATGGTGCTCTGCTTCAGGTATTTTCCGGCATCAACGGAGAGCTGCTTTGGACATCTGCCGCAATGGGAAATGGGTTTGCGGGGATCAACGGGGTTCTGGTTGCTGACCAGTCGGGAGGCGCGCCGGGCAAGCAGTTGATTGCCGTACTGCCAGGCAGTTTGCGCTCTTACGACAGTTCGACTGGTTTGCTTTCTTGGGTTATTGCAGCATCCAACACGGGCGCGTTCAGCGTGCCGAACGGCGAAACCGGTGCGGAGATCGGAGTATTTCTGGATACGGGTGCGGTGACCTTTTACAACGTCGCTACGCAGGCCTACATTCGAAGCTATGTGTTGCCTGCGCCACTGCGCACGATTTCCGCATTGGGTGGCGATCTGCATACGCTGATCGCCGCGAGTGCGGACGCCTTGACTCTCGTGGATGGAGAGAACGGGACTATCCTCGCCGCCACCGACTACCTCGGCCCATTTCCATCGGAAGGCAGTCGGATTTCGATTGCAGAAGACCTGCCATCCATGTGGACAATTGCTGTAGGAAGCGAAGCAGCCTTGTATCGTTTTCGACTTAATGTCAGTGACGTTATTTTTGCTAATTCTTTTGAAAGTCCATAGCCCGGCAAGGGGCCCTGAAAGCAACTCCATCAGTCTGAAAAAAATGCACGGCGTTGCTGCGTTTCCAGGCTGCGAAGCTGACAATCTCTGAGTTCCCATTTTGTCAAAGGACGGGCAGCGCCACCAAAAGCGCTCCCCAACGGACCACCATGAGAAAGAAAATACAATTCACACGATTCGCGATGCACTTTCTGACGGCAGCATCTATTCTCGCTGCGTCGCCCGTTGTGGCCGCGCCGTTCTTCGTCGAGATCGGTCATCGTGTTGACCATTTGGGCGGCACCGCGGACGCAAGATTTGCACGAATGGATGTGGATGCCGATGGACTCGACGACATTGTTTTCGTCGCGGGTACAAGTTATCGGTTTTACTTGTTCGCGATCGGAAAAAAGACCGATGGATCACTGGGGTTCAAGGTTTCACAAGTCATCCCCAATGACGGGCCAATGATTCGAGTCCTTGCGTGGCCGCATGCCGGACAAACCCATTTCCTCACAGTTGCTGGAACGTTCGGTCACGCCGGTAAGGTGCGCGACTACGCCGGTTGGCCGCTCGTCGAACAGCGGTCGTTTTCCGTTGTCGA
>JBBQTY010000179.1:0-8340 GCA_038234445.1 Lysobacterales bacterium | reverse complement strand
TGGTGCGCGAAATCGCGCGACTCGGCGGCGATGTTTCCGGATTTGTCCATCCGGTCGTCCAGCAGGCGCTTGCGCTGCGCTGGTCCCACTGATCACGTTACCGTCAAGGAGTTGCAATGATGTTCAAGAAAACCCTTTCCTTTGTCCTCGCCGCGTGTGCGATGAGCCTGGTCTTGTCCGCCTGCGACAAGAAAGATGAATCAGCAGCGCCGACTGAAGAAGTCGCTGAAGTCGTTGCGATGCCGGCCAAGAGTGCTCCGCCAACCGATTGGAAGAAGTATCTGGCGGCCGTGGTCATGCAGAACATGCAGGGCGTCAAGAGCAATCGTCCGTATATGTATTTCGTGCCGGGCGGTGATGACGGCAAGGCCGTCATGGATCGCAGCAATCAGCTCGACAACGTCAGCGTCGCGGTTTCGCGCGGTGTCCTGCCGGGCAACATGATGGCCTTCGGCGGGCCGGATTCCAGTATCACCGCGGATCTGATCATCGACTCGTTCAAGGAGGCCGGCGCCGGCACGTTCAAGGATGTGACCATCCTCTTCGTCGGTGCGCAGGCGGATTCGGATCGGGTCAAGGAAGCGCTCGTGCCGAGTTCGGCATCCTACCGTTTTGCAGAGATGAAATAAGGACCTCGGCGCGTCGCGAAAGCGGCGCGCCGATCCTTCCGCGATGGCGCTCAAAATCACCGACCAATGCATCAATTGTGATGTCTGCGAACCGGTCTGTCCGAATACGGCGATAAAGCCAGGTAGCGAGATCTACGAAATCGCGCCGTCCAGCTGCACGGAATGTGTGGGGCATTTCGATGTGCCGCAGTGCATCGAGGTTTGCCCGGTCGAGTGCATCATCCTCGATCCGGATCACCCCGAATCCACTGAACAATTGCAGGCGAAGTACGTCGCCTTGATGCATGAGGAGAAAAAATGAATCGCCGCGCCGTGTTGATCGCCTCGATCCTGTTGACGGTTTCCTGTCACGCAGCAGATCAGAAGAGTGGAGCCCTCCCGAAGAGCGAGGTTTCGACATCCGCGCAATCCGTGGTCCCAGGGCATGCCGCGATCGCGAGTTCACACCAGATCGCCACTGACGCCGGGCTGGAAGTGTTGGCCAAGGGTGGCAACGCATTCGATGCAGCCATCGCGGTGGGCTCGACGCTTGCGGTGATCGAGCCGCAAAGCTCGGGGCTTGGCGGCGGTGGATTTTTTCTTCTGCACCGCACGCAGGATGACAAGAACATATTCCTCGATGCGCGCGAGCGCGCTCCGGCGGAAAGTCGCAGTGCGCTGTGGGCGGATGCCGATGGCAAGCTGGACAAGGACAAGTCGGTCAACGGCCCGCTCTCGGCAGGAATCCCCGGTGAGCCCGCGGCTTACGTCTGGCTCGCCGAGCACTACGGCAAGCTGCCGTTGAAGCAGTCGCTCGCACCGGCGATGCGTATCGCCCGCGAGGGTTTTCCGATCTATCCGCGATTGCAATCGTCGATCGAGCGCCGCAAGCCGATCATGGCGCGCTGGCCCGTTTCCGAGAAGCTATATCTGATGGACGGAAAAGCGCCGGCCGTTGGTGCCATCTGGAAAAATCCGGATATTGCAGCGACGCTGGAGCGCATTGCCAACCAAGGCAATGACGGTTTCTATAAAGGTGAATTTGCGGCGAAACTGGTCGACGCGGTGCGCGCAGCTGGTGGAATCTGGAGTCTCGATGACCTTGCCAGCTACACGGTCAAGGAGCGCGATCCGATCACCCTCGATTATCGCGGCTGGAAAATCGTGACCGCGCCGCCCCCGTCCTCGGGTGGCGTGGCATTGGCCGAGATGTTCAACATTCTCTCGGGCTACGACCTTGCCAAGTTCGATCGTGTCCACCGCATTCATTTCAATCTTGAAGCGATGCGTCGCGCGTACCGTGACCGTGCCGAGTATCTCGGTGATCCGGACTACGTGAAGATGCCGATCGCCGAACTGCTGAGTCCGCTCTACGCGGCCGGCCTGCGTGCCTCCATCCATCCGGAGAAGGCCACACCGAGCGACATGCTGCCGGGTTACATGCCGCCAGCGGAATCCGAGCACACGACGCACTATTCGATTATCGACGCTGACGGAAACATGGCTTCGGTGACCAAGACGGTCAACCTCACCCTTGGCTCGGGATTCGTCGTCGAGGGCACCGGTTTTGTGCTCAACGACGAAATGGATGATTTCGCCTTGCTGCCAGGGCAAGCGAACGCCTTCGGTCTGGTTGGTGGTGATGCGAACGCGCCGAATCCGGGTCATCGACCGCTGTCCTCGATGACGCCAAGTTTCGTCATCGGCACGGACCGTGTGGGTGTGATCGGCACGCCTGGCGGCAGTCGCATCATCACGATGGTTTTTGAAGGCATCCTTGCTTTTATTGACGGGGATTTGCCGGAGAAAGTGGTCGCCAATCGGCGCTACCACCACCAGTATCTGCCCGATGTGGTTTCCGCCGAGCCCGACGCGTTCACCCGCGAGGAAACCAAGGGCTTGCAGGCGATGGGTTACATCGTCAGCGATGCCGAGCGTACCTGGGGGCTGATGAACATGGTCAGCTGGGATCGCGCCGCCAACACCTTGCATGCGGGCTCTGATCCACGCGAGGAAATGAGTAGCGGAAAGGTGCAGTGAGCTGATGAAACTGTGGTCCCTTCTCGGTAACTCGCAACGTCTTGATGGCGGCGCAATGTTCGGTAACGCGCCGAAAGCGGTCTGGCAGAAGTGGATCCCGGCCGATCAGGGCAATACGATTCCGCTGGCGTGCCGCTGTCTGCTGGTCGAGGATCTCGCTGGCAAGACGGTCCTGTTCGAGACCGGCATCGGTGCATTCTTCGAGCCGAAGTTGCGCGAGCGTTTCGGCGTTGCCGAGCCGCATCACGTGCTGCTCGATTCACTCGAGTCTGCAGGTTTCGATCACACGGCTATCGATGTCGTCGTGCTTTCACACCTGCATTTTGATCATGCCGGGGGTCTGCTTGCGGCATGGCAGGAGGGGCATGCGGCCGAGTTGCTGTTTCCGAATGCAACTTTTGTGGTCGGCGCCGAACACTGGCAGCGCGCAACCCATCCGCACTCACGCGACCGTGCTTCGTTTATTCCCGAATTGCCGCAACTGCTGCTGGATAGTGGACGTCTGGAAATTGTCGACGGTACGCATTCAAAGGTTTTGGGTGAATCCGTGCGCTTTGAAATCTCCAATGGCCACACGCCGGGATTGATGCTTGCCGAAATCATCGCGCGCGAGGGTGGCGTGGTGTTTTGCGCCGATCTGATTCCTGGCAGGCCGTGGGTACATCTGCCGATCACCATGGGTTACGACCGCTACCCCGAGATGCTCATTGATGAGAAGCGGGGATTTCTCGCCGACAAGCTTGAGCGCAACGTCAAACTGTTTTTCACCCATGACAACGCATGCGCAATGGCCAGTGTGCAACGCGATGACAAGGGCCGCTACAGCACGCGCGATGAATGGCCGGAGCTGTCGGCATGGCCATTGGAAAACTGACATATATTTATAGGTATCACTGAAATTTCACGCGGAGAAATGTTCATGCGCATCGCCATCCTGTTTTCGTTGCTGATCTGCGCCCATGCATCTGCAGCCGCAGATCCCGATCATCACGATAAGAAATTCGCTGCAGCGACATCGGTCGAGACATCCGCTGCAGGCGCGGTCTATGGCGCGCGCTTGCCCGCATCAATGCCTGCCGCGGTGGATCTCGACCGCGTCGCGGCCGATTTCGATGAGCACGCCGGAAAGCTTGCCGCGTTTAGTGGGCGGATCACCGAGGTCTGCCAGAAAATGGGTTGCTGGGTTGTGCTGACGAGCGAACAGGGCCAGTTCGCTCGCGTTTCGATGCACGATCACGCATTCGGCGTTCCGAAAGATGCCAACGGACCCGCAATCGTCTATGGCACTTTGAGCAAGAAAATCCTGAGCGTCGAGGAAATCGAGCATCTCAAGAAAGATGGCGCCGATACGCCACAGTCGACTGAGCTGACTATCGATGCCTTGTCCGTGATCATCCCGGAATCCGTCTGAGCGCGCACAGGCTGGCGCGGGAGTCCCAGACATGCGATTGAGCGCCAAGGAACGAGTTGCTCTTGCGACCGCTTTCGGACTGCTGGTTGTCGTGATCGTTTGGATAGGCAATCTCGGCGGCTGGAACCGCTTCCTCAAATCGCCCGAAACACCCGCGGTTGCGATTTCTGTTTCCGAGAAATCAGTCAATATTGACAACGAAGGCCGGCTGGTCAGCGTACAAGGTCAACTTGTTGCGGATCATCCTCCGGTCGATCCGCAACTTGGACTCACCGCAAAAAACGCGGTCGCACTGGCGCGTGATGTTGAGATGTTTCAGTGGCAGGAAAATTGTATCGATAGTGTCTGCACGCAACGCGAAGCGTGGTCGGCCCAGTGGATCGATTCGACCCGCTTCAATGAGCAGATCGGTCATCGCAATCCCGATCGCTTTCCACTGGAATCATTGGAGTTCCGCGGCGAGGGAATTCATCTCGGTGCATTTCAGCCCGATCTGGATCTGGTCATCGCCAGAATTGGATTCGTGCCGCGACCGATCGATCCCGCTGAGCTTTCGGCGAATCTTGCGGCAAGTTTCAGCGTCTCGGACGACACATTGCTCTCTGGCAGTGATCCTATGCATCCCGCGATTGGCGATCTGCGCATCCGCTACCGTGTTGTTCCAGGCGGTGCGACTACGTTGAACGGAATCCAGAAATCGACGCGCCTGACCGATCCGACGCCCAAGCAACAAAACTTTTAGGAGCTTCAAAATGCATATCACCGCAATATACGCGGCGCTTGCCGCGCTGCTGGTTATTTTCCTCTCGGTTCGCGTGATCCTTCTACGTGTATCAAGCAAAACCGGCCTAGGCGATGGCGGTGATGCCAAGCTTTCGTTGCGCATTCGCGTACATGCGAACGCAATTGAAAACTTGCCGCTCGGTTTGATTCTTCTACTGCTGGTCGAGTGGAATCAAACCGTGCCGATGCTTGTACATGTTTTTGGCATCGCCTTGATCCTCGGGCGCGTCTTGCACGCTTTCGGGTTCTCGCGATCATCAGGCACCAGTGCCGGTCGAATGATCGGCATGCTGCTCACCTTCGCATCCCAGCTTTGCATGGCCCTGTTGCTGCTTTGGCAAACGCTGGTGATCAGCGCAAGTTGAAGTCAAATTTTGCTGGGCTTCAGTGGCCGCTCATGAGCCCGTCGTGTTCGAGGAAATACAGCCCGGCAAACAACTTCGGATCGATTGAATAGCCGTTCGCCATCTTCTCGATCAGCCAGCTGGCCGCCTCTGTGCGGGCGACTTCGTGGACGGTGATTTCCTCGGTTTCATCGCCGCCACCATCCTGCACGCGCGTCAGCTCACGGGCACGCACAACGGCCAGAATCTCGTTACTCATACCGGCCGAAGTTGGACCGGCCATGATGAAATCGATGTGCGCCGCGGCGTAGCCGGTCTCTTCGATCAATTCGCGATGCGCGGCCTCGATGGCATTTTCGGCGGCGCTGTCGGGATTGTCGCCGACCAGGCCGGCCGGCATCTCGATGGTCATGCTTTCCAGTGCCGGGCGGTATTGCTCGACAAACAAGATCTTGTCCTCGGGAGTCACTGCGATGATCATCACGCCCCCGCCCGGATTGGTGCGTTCGGCGTATTCCCAGCGCCCGCGCCGCTTGAGGCGCAGCCACGTTCCATTGCAAAGCGTCACTGTTTCGGTCATCGTTATCGGCTCCATGAAACTTTTGCGGGTGCGGCGAGGTCTCTCCGCCTTCAATCCCGCTAGCATCCAAGGTTGTACTGATGAATATCAAGCGATTGCTTTGTTGTCTCGCGCTGATGCTGTGCATGCAAGTTGCATTTGCTGATGCACCCGCGAGCAAAACCCCCGTCCAGCGCGATGCGACAACGTTTACCGAGAAGGAGATAGGCGCGATCACCTCGCCGATGGTCCTGCAGCGATTGGTTTCAGGTTACGAGCGTCTCAACGACCAAACGCGGCTCGCCTGGACGCTGGTGCGTCTTGGAGAATTGAGCCCGGATTCCGGTGATTTACGCATGGCCTTGGCGCTCACCTATGCAAAACAGGGTGACAAGAGCAAAACCTACGATCTGCTGCTCAAGATGAAGGAGCAGGGTTACGGCGTTGACCTGAGCGATGATCCGCGCTTTGAAAAGGTCACCGGCACCGAGGCCTGGAGTTATGTGGTCGAGAGTCTCCAGGCCAACCTCAAGCCCTTCGGCGAGGGCAAGGTCGCTTTCGAACTGCCCAAGGGCGATACCTTGTTCGAGTCGATTGCATGGGATCCGAAGCGCCAGATGTTCCTCGTGGGCAGCGTCCGTGAAGGCAAGATCTATCTGTCCGACAAGAACGGCAAGCTCAAGGAATTCATTTCGCCCGCCGACGGCAGTGGTCTATGGAGCGTCTACGCGATGGCGGTCGATTCCAGCCGCGACCTGCTCTATGTGACCTCGTCATCGTCGCTCTATTTCAAGGGCTTTCGTCAGGAAGATTTCAACAAGACCGGGATCTTCAAGTTCAAGCTTTCCACCGGCAAATTGCTGTCGAAGATACTCATGCCGAATGACAAGGCCACGCATACCTTGTCGAGCATCACCGTCGGCAAGAATGGCAAGGTCTTCGTCGCCGACGGTCTGCGCAACGAGATCTACACGCTCGAAGGCGAACAACTGAAGCTCGTCGTTGCCAATCCCAAGCTGACCAGCATCCGTGGCCTCGCCGTCAGTGACGATGGCAACACCTTGTATTTCGCTGACTATACCTTCGGTCTGTTCGGCGCCGATCTCAAGGCGGGCAGCGGATTCCCGGTTGCCCATGACACCGCGCACCTCGTGCTTGGTGGAATTGAAGGCTTGTACTGGTACGACGGCACCTTGGTTGCGGTCGAAAACGGCATGTGGCCGAAGCGCATCATCCGCCTCAGCCTGACCAAGGATGGCAAGGGCATCAACAAGATGATGCCGCTCGATGTGGCCAACTCCGCGTTTGATATTCCGACCACTAGCACGATCGCAGGCGATGGCCTCTACACCATCGCGAACAGCCAGAAAAAGCTATACGGAAAGTATGGCGAGCTCACTGACGACAAGCTGCTTCAGTCAGTCAAAATCTTCCGCAGCAACCTGCGTTTTGCCTGGAACGAGAACGGCATCAATGCGAGTGGCATGCAGCCTGTGCGGCAGGCGACTCCGGCGGAGGGGCTTGAGATGATCAGGAAAGGACCGCTGGGCCAGGAAAAGCCCGGCGCACCAGAACCTGAAATCAAAAAGCCGGACGACACGAAGAAAAATTGATCCTCAAATACAAAAAAACACCCGGCATTGCCGGGTGTTTTTGTTTCAGGCAACGGAATCGAGGCGAGGCTCAGCTCTGCGCTGAAATCCGACGCAGGGCACTTTCGAAGACCTCAACCGGCTGGCCGCCCGAAATCAGATGCTGGTTGTTGATGATGACGGCCGGAACCGAGTGGATGCCGTTGCCGGTGTAATGCAGTTCCTGATCGCGAACCTCCTGCGCAAACGCATTGGCTTCGAGTATTTGCGCCGCGCGCTCTTGATCGAGGCCGACGTCAGCGGCAATGCGCGCCAGTTCGCCGCGTGAAGAGACGTCAACACCCTCGGTGAAATACGCGCGCAGCAAGGCATGCTTGAGGGCGAGCTCCTTGTCGGGGCCTTCTATCGCTGCCCAATGCAGCAGCCGGTGTGCATCGAAGGTGTTGTAGATGCGATCGCGCTGGTTGAAGGTGAAACCGAGCTCGGCCCCGCGTGCGCGAATCGCTTCGCGGTTGGCGGCCAATTGTGCGGCGGTTGAGCCGTACTTGCGCGCCAGATGTTCACCGGTATCCTCACCTTCGGCAGGCATCTGCGGATTCAATTCGAACGGCTGGAAGTGCAGATCGACTGTGATTTCATCGCCGAGCCGTTCGATGGCCTGTTCGAGCGCCTTGAGGCCGATCGCGCACCATGGGCATGAGACATCGGAAACGAAATCGATACGTAGTTGTGTGCTCATCGGAGAGGCTCATGTTTCCTGCGTGGGTCCAGGCAACCGAGGTGCGGCTTTTCGCCGAACTATCAAGCCGGTGACTGGAAACCGTTCACGGGCGAACTCAACTCCTGTGAGCATGAAGGCTCGCTCCTGAAGGAGCTCCTGCAGCAGCATTCCGGGCGGGACGAAGCCGCCAAGCAGAGCCGTCATTGTGTAGGCGCCCGTTCACGGGCGAGCTCTTCGCTACGGTTACTGGCAAGAGCTCGCCCGTGAACGGGCTCCTACAAG
>JBBQTY010000178.1:0-8493 GCA_038234445.1 Lysobacterales bacterium | reverse complement strand
TTACGGCGGGGACCATCCTGAGCGTGCTTGACCAAACGAAGGATTTCCGGACAAACCACTATCTGGCCTACAGCTCGAAACATGAAGCAAAGCGTGGTGGGAATAGGATGGAAATTGAAAGCACGCAATATCCGGTTTTCCGAAAGAACCTTGTGAAGCGCAATCAAGAGATGGATTTGGTTCGAGACCTGTTTCCCGTCCTGGCGAATCAAGGTAAAGGTGTAGGTAAAGCTCGAAAGGCTGGGCACGATTTCGAGCTACTGTTGGCTGACAGTGCGAGCGCTGTATCTCGAAGGTCTGATGTGAAAAAGCTAGTTGATGATGCATGGCCGCTCTTTCGATGCATGTATCCCGTCAAGTCGCCCCAAAGGCGTGCTGCCATTCTTGCTTCAAAGCTCAGGACTGCAAGAATTGAACGGCAATGTGAGTTTCGAAAGATAAAAAATCGGAATGTCATTGGCGCGGATGCAGCCTGCAGTGGGCAACTTGAAGGTGCACACATCATGCCGGATGCTTTGGGTGGCAGTGATGACGCTGAGAATGGCCTCTGGCTATGCCGCCACCACCACCGCTCGACCGAAGGTTTGCTGCGTGGAAGGCGAGGCTCGGTACGTGCTATCCGAATCTAACAAGCGCTTCCATGGCCTGGGTTCGACCCCGCTGATGCGGACGCTTCCAGGTAGGCACTATTCCCTAGTCAGTCCGATTCGCGAAGTCGCTTTTGCGATTTCATGGATGCACGTAACCGGTTGCTTGACTCAGATGTTCGGGGATGGTGCGGCATCTGTCCTACTTGGTGACTTCGGGTAATCTCGAACACTTTCGCTGCTGGAGCGGGCAACCCTTGATCAGAATTGTTTCACTGAACATTCGCCACGGCGGTGGCAAGCGCCAACGCGCACTTGCAGAGTGGCTGATCGACACGCGTGCGGATTTTTTTGTCCTCACGGAATGGCGCGAAAGCTCCGCAATCCTTGGCACTGAGTTGGCGAGTGCGGGATACAAACAGGCTTTGGCATTGCGCGAGGGAGCGCGCGCAAATGGTGTTGCTGTATTTTGTCGCGAGCAGATTGTGCCAAATCGCGTAACGCCTTCAGACGCGCAACGAGGCGAATTGCTGTTGGCGGGCACAATGAACCTAACGGTTTTGGCTGCCTACTTTCCACAGAGCAAAGCCAAGGCTGCGTTCTTTCAGCGCTGTGCAGAATTGGCCGCAAAAGAAACTGTGCCAATGTTGCTGATTGGTGATCTGAACACCGGCTCCAATCTCCGTGACATCGAGCCGGGTGGAGCGCGATTCCACTGTGAGCAAGAATTTATCGATCTGACATTGGTGCACGGCATGACCGATCTTTGGCGCAAGCAGCATGGCGACGACGCCCGAGAATGGACGTGGAGATCTTCGAAGAACGGCTTTCGAATCGATCACGCGTTCGCAAACCGTGCGTTCCTGGATGCTTACCCGAAAGCAACTTGCCGGCTAGATCATTCGCCGCGTGAAACGAGGATTTCAGATCACAGCGCATTAGTAGTCGATCTGGTTACGACGCGCAGCGGCGAGCAAGTTGTGGGCCGCTGACTGGATTTCGTCATCACGATGACTACCGAGATCCCAGACAATACCCGCTACTCCAGAATCGCACGCACCGCATCGAGCGCCTCGGTGACCACCCCGAACGGCGCACGCTCAATCGTTTTGAAAACGCGCGCACGGGCATCCACTGTCCGCGTCTAATCACACAACACAACGCCCTGTGTTGCTGTTCCGCTACCCATCAGCGTCACGCTAACGCCCGTTTCACGGGAGGCCGTGCCACCCTGGGTGATTGGCGCCACTAGAAGCAAGCCAGATGCCTTGTTGAATGCATCAGCCGAAAGCACAAGAACCGGCCGAGATCCACGGATCTCTCGACCTTTCACAGGATCCAGACTCAGTTCCAGAATATCGCCGCGAGCGGGCAGGCGGTTCAAAGCAGCTCGCGCCCGACAACACCGTCTTCCAGTGAGTCATCGTCTCGCAGCCATGCAGCGGGCGACTTTGGGCTGGATGCCAGCCGGTCGGCGAGGCTGCGACGGGCAGGGGTGATCGAGAGAGTGCGCCCTTCCACGACCAGTTCAACTACCGAGCCCGCTTCTACGGCAAGCGTCTGGGCGATGGATTTGGGAATGGAGAGGATGATCGATCCTCCGGATTGGCGAAGCGTTGCGGCGCAGGACATGGTAGTGCTCGACAGGATATTTTACTGGAGTAAAATATTAGAGGCTGCACCTCTATTCTGCAAGTGACTTAATCGGCGCGCTCGCATCCGAAAGCCAGCTGGGACTCTACCGAAACGGAAAAATGGCTGGAATGCGATCGAATCGTAGTGGCAGAGAGAGAACTCGTAGTTTATGAAAGACTGAGAATGATCACTTTAAGTGGATCTTGGATCCGATCAGTAAACTAACCGACTCACTTGCGCTTGGTTTGTCAATGCCATATTTTGATCACCATGAGTGATCAAAAAGCGGCCAAGCTAAACCGACTGCTGGGGAACATGGGTGATACCACCCTGCTGACCAGCCGCTGGTTGCGTGAGCACGGTTACGCCGGAAACCTGGTCGCTCGCTACGTTAGCAGCGGTTGGCTGGTATCGCCGGCGCGCGGGGTCTACCAGCGCAAGAGTGGCATATTGCGGTGGGAGGGCATCGTCAACACCTTGCAATGGCTGGAAGCATTGCCCATTCATGTTGGCGGACGGTTCGCGCTGAACTGGCACGGCCATGAGCACTTCCTCCGATTGGGTGAGCCGGCGACGGTGACCCTTTATGGCGCGATCCGGCTGCCTGGGTGGGTGAGCAAGTTGCCGCTGGCCGAACGCTTTGACTATCACGGAAGCGGTCCCTTTGATCGGTTTCAGGGTGTGCTCGCCAAGACCGAAGAAGAAACGCTGCAAGCCCATGGACTGCAACGTATAACCACCGATTCCGCAACCAAGCCCGTGGTAATGGCTATGCCCGAGCGCGCCATCCTCGAGGTGTGCGACGAACCGCCTTCCGCCGCGTTGGTGTATGAGGTGGATGCGATCATGCAGGGATTGACCTCACTGAGACCGGGTCTGCTTGGCTCGCTGCTGCGAGATTGCAAAAGCATCAAGGCCAAGCGGTTGTTTCTTGCACTCTCCCAACGCCACCACCACGCCTGGCTTGCTCATCTCGATGTAGAGGGGGTGGAGTTGGGTAGCGGGAAACGGGCATTGGTGCCTGGGGGTCGATTGCATCCGACCTACCAGATCACATTGCCGGCGGATCTCGATGAGCAACTGGGATAGGCGATACGCAGACCAGGTGAAACTGCTGGTGGACATTCTGCCGATGGTTGCGCGTGAGCCGCGATTCGCTCTCAAGGGCGGTACGGCGATCAATCTGTTTGAACACGACCTGCCTCGGCTGTCGGTTGATATCGATCTGACCTGGTTGCATGTCGGCGAATTCCGGGAGGACAGCGAGCTGATCGCTGAAAGCCTCAATGCGCTCGCCGAAACGCTAAGCGCTGCTCCGATTCGTCTTCAGGTGCAAGCCTCGGCCACCGAAGGAGCACAAATCAACCGGATTATCGCAAGTCGCGGCAGAACCCGGGTCAAGATCGAAACTTCCCCGGTCATGCGCGGCAGCGTTCACGCGATACGAACGATGCGCGTGCAACCCTCCGTGGAAGCGGAGTTTGGATTCGCCGAAATGCAAGTACTACACTTTGCGGATCTTTATGCCGGAAAGCTCGCTGCCGCGTTGGCACGCCAGCACCCGCGAGATCTTTTCGACATGACGGCTGTCCTCGATAGCGGAAAGCTGGATGGTGAGCTTTGGCGTACTTTTCTGATCTATCTGACCTGCAGCCCGAAACCGGCCGCCGAACTGCTGGTGCCTGACGAGCCTCGTGATTTCGAGCGTCTGTTTTCCACACACTTCCGCGGCATGACAGCGGCAGCGACCAGTGCTCAGGCGTTGTTGTCGACCCGCGATAGGCTCCTGTATCGCGTGCGCGATTTGCTTGACGATACGACGTCTGATTTTCTCCTGTCGGTCGAGCACGAAGTGCCTGACTTTGATCTGATCGGACTGCCTGGCGCCGCTCTCCTTCCAGCGGTTCGGCGCAAGCTGGAGAACCTCGGCAGGCGCTCAAACGAGAAACGCGCCGCCGACCAACGCAAGCTGCGGGAAACCCTGGAGCACCTACGCGGCACCGGCACCGGCAGGGCATCCATGCGAATCGAATAAAGGAAGGCTGATCAGCAATGGCGGAGTTGTTCGCAGGCATGGTGGCCAACAGAAAACGGCTCGGCTACTGCTCGGCAACTGCTCCTGCGTTGCTCTACCTCCCGCATCCATGCAGTCGTCCTGCGTTGTGCCGCACATGGATGTGCCAATGTCGCGAGCGCAGAATGCGCTGGAGCGACCTCTCGACCGCTTGTTCCCGACGCGGTTCTCTACCTCCTCCATCCTTGGAGTCGTACCGCATCCATCCATGGATGCGGACCTCCTGCATCGATGCAGTCGTCCTGCGTTTTCTGCACTTGCGCCATCCATGCGGTTCGAAGCGAACACCGAAGACGGCCCCGAAGGGGTAAGTGCCAGGAGGGCGCGCATCATCGAACCGCGCTCCAGAAGCGGTTCGATTCCCATGGTGCGGGGAATGCCAAGCGGCCAAAATCTCAGATGGAATTTGAAAGCAAATGGTGGCCGGCAGAAAACCGCTCGGCAACTGCTCCTGCGTTGCTCTACCTCCTGCATCCGTGCAGTCGTCCTGCGTTTTCTGCACTTGCGCCATCCCTGGCGTTCGTAGCGAACGCCGAAGGCGGCCCCGAAGGGGTAAGCGCCAGGAAGGCGCGCATCATCGAGCCGCGCTTCATGCGGTTCGATTCGCATGGTGCGTGGAGGCCCAGGTCGCGAAAAACTCTGTGGGAACGCTAATAGCGTGGTGGCCGAGGACGGAATCGAACCGCCGACACGGGGATTTTCAATCCCCTGCTCTACCAACTGAGCTACTCGGCCCTTGTGCTTGCGTGCCGGGGCGCTGAAGGCCGCGGCGAAGGGGCGCGTATTAGAGCCATTGAGGCTGGATTCGTCAAGCTTGATGATTGGGTTGGTGCGAAAAGGACTGGGTTGCTGCTGGTGATGGCCAGGCGCTGAGAGTGCGGTCGGTATGTCCTGCGCCTGAAACCCGAGCTAAATGGGTGGGTTGCATCTGCGTCGATCCGGCGCTCGATTTCGTCATGTTGAGGTCTCATCCTGCAATTACCGAACGGAGTATCCGCGCTATGAAAACCCTGATGGTGATGCTGGCCTTGCTGCTGGCGACGAGTGCGTCGGCGCAGACGCGCGAAAAGCAGGAGAAGGCCTTGAGCCAGTATTTGCCGTACGCCGGGACGCCTGTTGATCGGATCCAGTTTTGGGAACTGCAGCGCTGGGAGCTGGTGGGCGAATACAAGGTGGTGGTCTGGCCACGGATCAATGAGGCGTATCTGCTTACCGTGGATGGGCCGTGCAACGATCTGCAATGGAAGGAAGCGATTGGCGTGACATCGACCGCGAACGTGGTCAACCGTCGATTCGATTCAGTCGTGGTCGGGCACGACAAGTGCCGCATCAATGAGATTCGGCCGATTGATTTCAAGAAATATCTGGCGGATCGGAAGGAAAAACGAGAGTCCGAGAAATCCTGAGGTTTGAAAAAGCAGGGGCTCGCCCCTGAAGGGGCTCCTACGTGGACGCCGAATCGCAAAGAGGAACGCGTGTTGTAGGAGCCCGTTTACGGGCGAGCTTTTTGGATGTGTGACGAGGGGCTCGCCCCTGAAGGGGCTCCTACCGGGACGCCGAATCGCAAAGAGGAACGGGTGTTGTAGGAGCCCGTTTTCGGGCGAGCTTTTGGATGTGTGACGAGGGGCTCGCCCCTGAAGGGGCTCCTACGTTGTAGCCGTGGACTCACTAGGCGGGCTTGATGAAGCCTGCGGGAGCTTCCGAGCCGTCGCCGAAGAAGAACTTCTCCATCTCGGCGCTGAGGAAGCTGCGCGTCGAGGCATCGAGGGGATTCAGGCGATTCTCGTTGATCAGCATGGTCTGGTGCGCCATCCACTCGGCCCAGGCTGGCTTGGAAACGTTCGCGTAAATGCGTTTACCGAGTTCGCCGGGCCAGGGGGCGAAGGCGAGGCCTTCGGCTTCGAAGCCGAGTTTCACGCAGTGGACGGTTCGCATGGCGGATCTTCCTCAAGTCAGGGATGCCAACAGTTTACGCACTGGTGCGGGTAAACCCAGTTCTTCGAGTTCGTATGGGGCGAACCAGCCGCGATCAGGATCATCGGCGATGCGGTTCTCGACGTTGTCGATCTGCAGCAGCATCGGCGTGATGCGTAGTTTGTAGTGACTGAAGGCGTGGGCCAATTCGGGGAGTACGGTCAGTCGATCGGAGTCAATGGATGGACGATCGACAATCGCGCGACTGGCCTGGGCGATGTCCTCGCCTTCCGGCAGGCTCCACAGGCGCGCCCAGACTCCGGTTGGAGGGCGTCGTTCAAGCAGTATTCGACCGTGCATGTCGCGCGCGATCAGCATGGTCAGTTCGCGCGTGGGAGTCTTTTTCGCGGGTTTCGATTGTGGCAGCACCGCGGTGAGACCTTCGCGCAGTGCGACGCAATCGTTGCGCAGCGGACATTCGCTGCAGCGCGGCTTGCTGCGCGTGCAGAGCAGGGCGCCGAGATCCATGATCGCCTGCGTGTAGTCGGCGACGCGTTCATGCGGTGTGTGCGATTGCGAAAGTTTCCAAAGGTCTTTCTGTACTGAAACGCTTCCGGGCCAGCCGTGGATGCCGTGGTAACGCGCGAGCACGCGGCGCACGTTGCCATCGAGGATGGCATGCGACTGGCCATGCGCCTGGGCAAGGATGGCGGCAGCGGTCGAGCGTCCAATGCCGGGCAGGGCGGCGAGCTGCTCGATCGAATCGGGCAATCGGCCTGCGTGTTGCTCGACGCAGATTTGTGCGCTGCGATGCAAGTTGCGCGCGCGGCTGTAGTAGCCGAGGCCCGACCACAGAGCGAGTACGCGATCCTGCGCTGCGGCGGCGAGATCGGCGAGTGTCGGCAATGCATTGACGAAGCGCTCGAAGTACGGAATTACCGTGCGCACCTGGGTCTGCTGCAACATCACTTCGCTGAGCCAGACGCGATACGGCGTGCGCGGATGTTGCCAGGGCAAGTTGCTGCGGCCGTGGACGTCGAACCAGGCGATGAGGTTTTTTGCGAAGTGATCCATGGCTATGCGGATGCAGGTAGCAAGGTTTCGACTCAGACCTTGCTTGTGGATGCGCTCAGCGAAGCGGGCAGCAGACCGTCGACGAACGCCTGCGCGCTGAACACGCGCAGGTCTTCGGCGCCTTCGCCGAGTCCGATGAAGCGGATCGGCAGGCCGAATTCGCGGGCCAGGGCAAAGACCACGCCACCCTTGGCGGTGCCGTCGAGCTTGGTGACGACCAGTCCGGTGACGCCGATGGCTTCGCGAAAATGCTTGAGCTGGGCGATCGCGTTCTGGCCCGTGGTGCCGTCGATGACCATGAGCACTTCGTGTGGTGCCATAGGATCGATCTTGGCGAGGACGCGGCGAATCTTGCCGAGTTCGTCCATCAATCCGGTCTGGGTGTGCAGGCGGCCGGCGGTATCGGCAATCAGGACGTCGACGCGGCGCGCGCGTGCGGCCTGCAGCGCATCGAAGATGACGCTGGCCGAGTCGGCACCTGAGCCCTGGGAAATCACGTGCACGCCATTGCGCTGGCCCCAGGTCTGCAATTGTTCGACGGCAGCGGCGCGGAAGGTGTCGCCGGCGGCGAGGATGATATTGCGCCCCTGATGCAGAAAGCGTCGGGCGATCTTGCCGATGGTGGTGGTCTTGCCAACGCCGTTGACGCCGACCATGAGCAGGACAAATGGGGCATACCCGCCGACATCGAGCGGAAGCTCGACCGGCTTGAGCAATTCAATCAGTCGTGTGCGCAGGGCAGCGAGCAGGGCATCGGCATCTGCGAACTCGCGCTTGGCCATGCGCTTGCGCAGTTCCTCGACGATCTCGGTTGACGCGCCGACACCGACATCGGCCGTGATCAGACAGCTTTCGAGTTCGTCGAGCAAATCGTCATCGAGCGGGGGATTGCGTGCGAACAAGCCGCCGAGTCCCTTTGCGAAACCGCTTCCGGAAAGGCGTTCGCGCCAGCTTTTCTTCGCCGGAACTTCAGGTTCCCTGGGAGAAGCGATTTCAAGCAGGCGCGGATCGACGGCATGCTCGGCGGTGATCGCCAGATCAATCTGCTGATCGTTGTCAGCCAGCTCGGGATGCGCTTTCAGCGACGCCGTGAGGGAAACCGGTGCGGTGCGCGCGAGCAGAGCCGCGATCGGAACTTCTTCAGTCACCGATTCCGGCGTAGAGCGCGCTCTTTGCGGCAACAAGGGGTTGGCGTTTTCGACAGGCGGA
>JBBQTY010000177.1:0-8521 GCA_038234445.1 Lysobacterales bacterium | reverse complement strand
CGCGTTTCGAGGTCTGCAAGGACTCGGCGCGGGCGCAATCATGGCCACGGTCGCCACCTTGGTCGGCGATCTTTACACGGTGCGCGAGCGCGCTGCGATCCAGGGCTGGTTTTCCAGTGTGTGGGGTGTCGCGGCAATTGTCGGACCGACCTTGGGCGGCGCCTTTGTCGAGTATGCAAACTGGCGCTGGATTTTCCTCGTCAATCTTCCACTCGGTGCCATCGCGCTGGTTTTACTCACACGCTTTCTGCACGAAAAAATCGAGCGCCATGAGCACCGTATCGATTTCACCGGTGCCTGTTTGATCCTTCTCGGCACCTCCGCACTGTTTTTCGGCCTGCTCGAAGGCGGTCAGGCGTGGCCTTGGCGATCCTGGCAAACCTTGGTTTCCTTCATGCTTGCGACTCTTCTGCTGCTGGCCGCGTGGCGAGTTGAGCGGCGCGCAGAAGAGCCGACCATGCCGGGTTGGCTGTGGAAGCGACGCAATGTCGCTCTGAGCAACCTGGCGATTGTCGGCCTGGGCATCGTGCTGATGGGGCCGATGACGTATCTGCCCACGTTTGGCCAGTCGGTGCTCGGCCTGGACGCGATCGCAGCCGGTCTGCTGCTGGCGACGGTCAGCCTCGGCTGGCCGTTGGCTTCGAGTCTGTCGGGCCGCTTGTATCTGCGCATCGGATTCCGCAATACCGCCTTGATCGGCGCGATGTTGGCGTTGCTCGCGACACTTTCCTTTGTGGTGTTGCCCGAACCACAGTCCGTTCCGGTACTGGTGGTCATGCACGCGCTGCTGGGCGCGGGTTTCGGACTGATGTCGACACCGATCCTGGTCTCCCTGCAATCGGCCGTGGGTTGGAGCCAGCGCGGTGTGATCACCGGTGCGCACATGTTCTCGCGTTATCTCGGTATGAGCCTCGGTGCCGTGTTGGTCGGAGCGATCTTCAATCATGCGATGCGCACTGCGCTTGAGCGTGTGCCGCCATCGATGTCCGAGCATTCACCTGCAGACATGGATGCGGTGATTCGCGCCATTCACGCCCCCGCGACTTCACACGTGCTGGCCGACTATCTTCGCGACGCGATAGCCGCAGCGACCGTGCACGTTTATCTGGGACTCGTGGTCGCCGCATTGCTGACCCTGCTGGCGATTGTCGGCATCCAGCGTGGATTTGCGATACCCGACGCCGGGGAAGGGTTAGCGGATCCAGCGGACCATGCGGTTGGGCACACGCACTGACCGCGCGGGTATGTTCGAGTCGTCCTGTCGCGACTATCGATCCCGTCTGGTCCGGGTCGAGTATCACGTTGTCCACGAGCCAAGCACGACTGGCCCTTAATGGGTTCAAGGCTACAATTTGTAATAGTCTTGAATTGGCTTTTATGGCGGGTAAAAGAAATTGACGGGATGCCCCATTCCCTTCCATTCGTGATGAGCCGAGCCTGCCGTGAGCTTGTCGAAGGGAACCATGATCGGAAGTGGCCCGAACAGTTCGGCAGCCTGATAACACTCTTCGACAGGCTCTGGGCGAACGGTAGCGGGTGGGCTGACTCTATAGCGCAAAGTCGTACTATTCAAAGTACCCAATCAATAGAGACAATGCGAATCAAGGACTTTCCAGCGCTTTGGCCGCGCGCAACCGTTCCGGCGGATAAACGACAAACTCGATGATGCTGCCTTTTCCGGCATCCTGAAAAGTGAAACGCGTGCCATTGGGATCGCGCTTGAGGGTGATCTGACCCCCTTCGGAAAACAGGCAGCGGCCCGGATTCATGCCATCACGAAGCACTTCCAGACAATCCTCGACCTCGAAATCCTGCGCATCGATCTTGACGACCTGCCCATCACCATAAGCGGTGATACGCGCTCCCGTGCCTTCCTTCTCAACGAGCACCATGTCGTGCGGACCAAAGCGAGAAGAGGAGAGAACCGCGGCGGCAATAAAAACGGATGAGACGAACATCGACGACCCCCTGATCAAAAAACACTCTGTAAAGATAACGCGTCTGACCCATGGCGCATTGCTGCACTGCCACAAGATCAACCAGCGAACGCGACGTCACAGTTTAACTTAGACGCAATTTCCATGCCAAACACCCCTTCTACATCGAAATCAGCATGATATCCGGCGGTCTTCTGATCCACGCAGGTGGGAACGAAGGAAGACGAAAACGCGCTGCATTCATTGCCTATAAATCGATGTGCTGGCGGAATGCGTCGATCTGCTTCCTATTCGGGAGCGACCACCCTGGATTTTGATTCATGACACAGCGTTTCCTGATGGCCCCACTCTCGTTGCTCGCGATGGGCATCCTCGCCAGCGTTTCAGTGAAAGCCGATGACGATCGCTTCGTCTTGCGCTTGGGCGCGATCCAAGTCGATGGTGACGCGCATCTCAACGGCGCGGTGGATTTCGCGGGACAGAACTATGCCTACTCCAGCGGCCGCCTCGAATTCGGCAAGCGCACCGTGCCGCGCATCGAAGGTGTCTTCCGTTTCACCGAGCGCAACCGCTTGCTGTTCAACTACTTCAGCTATGACAACGAGGACAACTACGCTCTTGCCAACGATCTCGACATCGGCGGCACCACCATTCCCGCAGGCACGGCGGCCGAAGCCAAGGGCAAGTTCGATCTCGGCAGCCTCGTCTATGACTATGCTTTCGTCGAAACGCCGACGGTGAGTGTCGGCGCGCAGATCGGCGCGGCTTGGGCTGATCTCGGAGGCAGCGTTCGGCTTGGCAATGCGGCGCTTGATCTGAGCAACAGCGAAAGTGTCAACGGCGCCGCGCCGGTGGTGGGTCTGCGACTGTCCACGATGACCGAGGACCGCAAATGGGGATTCACCGCCCAAGCGCAGTATCTCAATGCGGACTGGGGCAACTTTGATGAGTACAGCGGAGAAATCACGCGCGCGAATGCCCAGGTGGAATATCGCTTCACCAACGATTTGGGCGTCTATGGTGGCTACGACTGGTTCAAACTGAGTGCCAATCGCAGCCGCGCGAGCGACGATGCCGGCCTCGACCTGCGTTTCATGGGGCCGACAGCAGGTGTAACCCTGGCATTTTGATTGGCCTTCCGACAGCCAATGGTTTCGCGAATTTGACGGCCGCGATTCAGGCATTCATCGCATTCTCGCTCCCTCAGTGCGCAAATCATGTTTTTGCGAACTGCTCGAACGTAGACATCGATCGAAACGGAACAGGCTTTCAGCAGCGCTGATCTTTCAGTCAAACGCGCTATCGAAAATCAGATCGAAGCGCGCTCTCACGAGGCTGACATAGTCTTTGCCGGTTGAATTGTCTTCGAAAAACGTACGGCCAAAAATCAACATGCTGCTATCGGCTCCGTCGTAACCGAGCGCATGCATTTGGTTGTAGTCGCCGCTCTGGCCAAGGTTGACCGGATCGGCAATCGTGTAGCTGTTCCAACCATCGTGGCCGAACGTTGGATCAAGGCTTCCATTTGAAAACGTGCGGAGCAAGGTGAACTGGGTGCGATGGGTAAACGGCGCAACAAACGGAAACGAGGTCGCACCAATCAGGATACGGTGATTCGGTAACAGCACGGGCGCGTCACGCTGCTCGAAAAATGGATAGATGCTCGGCTGTCCAGACAACCGATAGAGGCGCAGGCCAAATTCCGGATCGATCTGGCCACTGCTGTCGAATCGCGTCAGCAGAATGCAGCAACTCGTGCTCCCGTTGCTGCCGAAGCCAGAAACCACAAGGCTGCCATCGGTATCGAGCGCGAGTCCATGAGCGACGGTTCCGTTGTATGTCGCTGGAGGTTCCATGTCGACAAAACCATCATCGTTCCATGTCGTATCGGCGGAACCGTTCACAAGCAACTGCGCGATAACAAGGTTCGGGCCGTGAGTATTGCTCCGTGAACCGGCGAGCAGAATGCGACCGTCAGGACGAACCAAGAGCGCGTTGACCTCATTCCAGCTGTTGGCGGGGAGACTGACAATGACACGACCCGCGTTTCCAAAAGTGGTGTCCGCTGTTCCTTTGCTGTCAAAGCGATAGACCGTGCCGAGTTGACCTTCGCGTCCGCCAAGTACAAAGCGACCCGCAGAATCCTGCGCCAGATCGGCCACCAAAAATCCTCCCGGCGGCATCCCGCCGCCGCCGAAATCGGCCTCCGTCGAGCCATCGCCGAGCACATGGCGAAGGCAGCCGTCTGACCACAGATAGGCGCCGTTTGCGCCATCACTGATCAATCGAACGTTGCGCTTCAACCCGCAGGAGGGAAGCGTGATGCGACCCTTTCCGTCAGTTCCAAATGTCGTATCCGGCGTGCCGTTGCGCCAGCCGCGACCGACCCAGACACTGCCGTCATCGAGCGGCGCGGCCCAAAGGAATCGTCCATCCGCCAACACCGCAAGGTCGCCGGTAGGCTGTGAGGAATTCCCCGGCGTCTGCTGAGGTCGTTCGATGACCACTTGACCGTTTTCACCGAATGCCGGATCGACAGCGCCATCGAACGCCGAAGCGCAAGGCACGGCCAGACTCAACAAGCCACCCAACAATATCGGCAATTTACGCATTCAAAGATTTCCTGGAGGGTGGCGCACACAACGCGATCGCAAGATTGCAATTGATCCTAAAGCATAGCGCTCAAGGAGCAGGCGGCCGCAAGGCCATCGTGTGATGGTCCGCACGGCACTCGACCACCTCTGGGAGATCACGTCCACTTGGCTGGTTTTGACGTGCCAGAAGTGCTCAAAGCCCCAACCGCTTTTCACCGACCAGCCAACAGCGCCGGACTCACCGCTATCTACACGTGCAAGTGCGCTGGTGTTCATCATCAACGAGAAAAAAACAGCATGATGTCAGCATCTCGACAATAATTGATGAAGTTATGGAAATCTGGATATCAAGCGCGACGGATGGCGTCTGCCGGAACTCCATCAGATCAGACTTGCACAATCGGTGCATCGATTTCGTTGCATCGACCCGCGCATCGACTGACTAGGATTTGCAGAAGTCGTCGTCGGCCATTTGTGCGCCAAGATCGTCGGGCGAGGCGCTGAGTCCATAGAGCGTCTGCGAGCAGGAATCCGAGATGCCCTTGCCGGACTCAATCAACGGCTTCAGACAATCCTTGTCGACGTGTTCGACCAGCGCCTTGCACGCAGGGCCCAATGTGCGAGCGGACGAAGAATCCGCCTTTCTGGTTTTGCGCAAGCTCTTCAAGCCGCGCTCACAGACAAACTTTGGCACCTGCACGCCCGCGCCATGCGTACTTTCCGAAATCGTCGCCACGTGCGAGGTGAAGTAAATGTGCTCGGTACCTCGCAACGTGCCGAGTACCGCATCATGAAACTCGTTGAAGTAGGCTGCGCAGGCCTGATCGCCAGCTTCCTCCGCGTAAGCGTCGTTCGTCTGAAAAACACCTGTCGAAAGTACAAAGGCAAACGCGAGCAGGCCGGACTTGGAATAGGTCATCTTGTCCCTTGAAGAGAAGTGATCAACTGGGCGAGTGTGCCACCGAACGCTCCTCGCAGGCCATCCGTGCAGCGCGCTGTAGCGAACATGGATACTCATGCGCTTCCGCTAACTATCGCTATTGATCGGCAAGCCAGCAGAATCGGAATTCCGCTAATCCACTCTTGCGCCCGCGCTGGTGCCGGTCATTCGCTCGGAAAAATAAAGCCTCTCGATTAGTCGGAAACCGTGATCAAGGAGATTTGCCGTATCCAGCGCGCTGGTCGCATGTCAGTCGGGATCACTAGGTGCCACGCACCATCCTTGGCGGGCAGCGGCTTGCCGTTCTGCTTGTTGACGAGATAGACCCGCTTGTTCCCGAGAGTCGGATCGAGTTCCACGAGGGTATAGACAACGCGTCAACCGTCGACTGCCGATACCTTGATCGTTCTCGCAAGTTTCTTGACACGAATCGACTCACTCCTCAAAAGAGCATCAAGAGATTAGTGAGCGTTACTCTTGATGAAAGTAGGCGGCGGAAAAGTGGCGATCTTCTCCTCTTCCTGCACGCCGCGCTCGGCAGTCCATTGCGTTTGCAGAAACGCATGGACGGCTGCGACTTCATCATCGCTGAAATACGAAAGCTGCTCCCGCGCCACGATGCCCATGATGCTGCCTTCCGCATACATGTCTCGCCCGCTACGAGTGACGCCCGTTTTCAACAGCGTTCTGAACTCCGGTAACGAATACGCCTTGACGACGACCAGTGGCGGTGCGTTGAGGATCTCTTTCGGCGTTTGGTGATGGCAATTGACGCAGCCCACCAGATAGACCAACCGCTCTCCCGAAATCGGGACGTTCGCTCCGACCGTAGCGGGCGTTGGCGCGCCCGATGTGCAGGCTGCCAGGAGCAGCGTCACGCCAAATGAAACGCATCTTGCAAGTGGACTGATCATTTCGATCTCCGTGTCATGAGTAACCGAACCCCGAACACCATTTGCTCCGGGTCCTCTTTCAACACGTAATCACGGTGTATGAAGGGACACTCCTGTCAATTTCGATCGTACGCGTCACCAGAAACCATCCAGGAGCCTTCAGGCATCTTTTGAGATACGCACGTCCGCGGCCGCCTGAATCATCGAAGTCAGAACTTTCAAGTCCACATCCGCCAGATGTTTCACGTACAGGCACCCTTTCGTTGCCTTGTGTTTGCCAAGACGCGAAAGCAACCCATTGGATTCGACCGCAACGTCGAGGCCATACAGCACGATCCCCGTCTTGCGCGAAGCGAAACCCACCGCGCAGATCTCTCCAGCCCGCCCGCTTTCGTAACGGTAACTGTGAACCCCGAATCCAACGATGCCTGGACCCCACATCCTGGCCGACTGTTTGGTCGCCTTTGCCATCACCTCTGCCAGCGCGCGGCAATCTTCCCTGCGTGCCACGCTTTCAATGCCATCAAGGTATTTGGAAACATCCGCATTCGTCTGTTGAGTCTTGTTTGAATCCACGCCGCCTCCCGAGTGTGCCGCTTGAAATTGCATCCAGGGACATTCAAACGCTTTGTTCGCCACGCTTGATGACACATCCACAAGCCTTACCGCGATATCGCTGGATCAACTTTAGCTTTGTAGGTGCAGGCGTTCGGATCTTCGTCTTCGTCGCAGGGCACCGCGCCGTCGATGAGGTTCCAATGCGCTTCAACCGACTTCGTGCAACCGAACTGCGCTTCCTTTCCGCCCGGTCCAGTGACGCGAATCCCGACGGACGATGGCGGGTTTTCGTCTCCGTCATAGTTGCTGAAAATTTCGTAACGGAATCCTCCGTTGTTGAAGGCGACTGTCGTTCGATCCGTTTGAGCGCGAAAGTAGTGCGAGTATCTGAATTTCTCAGGCGACTGAGCATTCTCTTTGGGAAACTCGAACTCGATCGCTTCGGGCTTGCCGAAACGATAGGTCAGGCTGCTACCACTTTTGGCAGCGAGAAGTCGCTTCGACGCGCACAACGAAGCAATCTTCCCGCTTCGCTGCAGCGAACAAGTGAATACGATGTCCTCGTTTCCACTGCAATGCGATGGATCGGCCTTCACGAAAGCAGGGGCGAGGATGAGAAGTAGCGCGGCGTAACGTCGATGCATTTCTGATTATGGTCCGTCACTATCGCGACCGCGGATATTCGCAGAACAGAAGCACGCAGCAATCCAGCATTCGTGGTCAAAGTGCCATGAGTTTCTAGTCGCCGGCGACGAAGTAGCTGAAAAGCCACCGACCACGCGCAAGTTTGAATCCCGCTCTATAGCCGCTATCCGAGTCGACCGGGCATGCGATCTCGTCGGACCCGATGCGTTCGCAGCTGCTCGCCGTACTCTTGGCAAGTTGCTGCAGATAGGTTGGATCTTCGCCCCACAAGGCAAGCGCCTCGTCTATCCCGCCGTCCCCACCAAAGCTGGATGTGAAATCCTCAGTCATCACCGCGCGCAATCCCGCGGCATCACCCGTCAGAGCCGCATGATGCACTGTCGCCACGACAGCCGCTGCGAGTTTGGGGATGGCAGCCTCGCCCGCGAATGCCGAACTGGTTTCGATCAATGAAAAAAGCAGCAACGCAATCCATCGAATCATCGAACACTCTCCATAGTGGAGTCGCGCCATCACGTGTGCTGATACGGAAAAACTCGCTCAAACTCAAAGCACTGTGATCTGCGAGGCTTTTGTGACTACGACATGCGTCTGGTAGTAGTACTTGTCCGTCGGCATTCCGCCCGCCGTGAACACAATGCGGGCACGTTTTGCGGTTCCACTAACGAGAATGTGCTTATCCTTCAACGCGAATTGCGGCGGAGCGCCCAGCGCCTCCGCCAATTCCCTGGCGGCTCCTGGCTCGACGGCGATCGAAAGATTCCGCTGATCTCGATAGTCGCTTTCGGAATTGAGATGCAATCGATCGGTCAACCCTGTGGCCTTGACGGTCATGTAGAAAACACCGGTTACCCCGTCATCCGGCGACGCCGCGGCCAACTGCACCGCTTTTGATGGCTCAATCCACTCGGCTCCGCTCGCTGTTGGTGGAGCGTTGTCGCATCCGGCAAGTAA
>JBBQTY010000176.1:0-8549 GCA_038234445.1 Lysobacterales bacterium | reverse complement strand
CGTGAACAGGGCATGAAACGTCCCTTTGCCGATCATGAACTCATCAAATCGGGTGACGAGAAGGCTACCCGCGGGCCAGGTCTTGCCGGCGATCGTCCACGCATCGCGTAGCTCGACCAGCAACCACTCGCGATGAACGGACGACTGCGAGGACTCCGGTACATTCACCTTCTCGAGCTGACCTTTGGCATCGAGCACGAACATTTCGCTGCGAAAGAATGCGGGAATACGCACGATAAAATCACGCGAAAATCCTGGCGTGAAATCATGTGACGCACCGACGCCCAGATCTTCGGCGGCGACTTCGAATACGAGCTTGGCCTCGCTCATCGGCGTTCCCCGCGTCCAGCGTCGCACCTGACGTGCGTACCCTGATGTGCTCATAGTATCCTTGCCGAAATCCGTCGATGCGTAGACATGATCCTGATCAATCCATCCCAGATTGCCCTTCGCTTCAGGACGAAAAAAGCCATCTTTAACCCAGGCCTTGTCCTTGATATCGAACTCACGCGTGATATCGGTGTCGGCGCCGCCACGCGATAGCGCGATCAGACAACGTTCGTTTGCTGGTTTGAGGCACGACGCGCCATGCCAGACGAAGTTCTCGTTCTCGGCCTTGTTCAATGCATCGATGTCGAGGACGGTCTCCCATGCCGGTTCTTTCTTTCGGTATTCCTCCATCGTCGTACGCCGCCAGATTCCGCGCGGGTTTTTGGCGTCCTGCCAGAAGTTGTAGTAGCGATCACCGATCTTGTTGATGGTGGCAATCTTGTCATCGGAATCAAGGATGGCCTTGATGTCATCGCGCAATTTACCAAAGTCTTTGCTGCCAGCCAGTTGTTTCTTACTGGCTGCGTTCTGCTTGCGCACCCAATCAAGCGAACGCTCCGCGGTTACATCTTCCAGCCACAGATAGTTGTCTACAGGCGCAGTCGCCGCTGCATTTGAATCAATCGACATGGAGGTGGTTTCCACGCTGGCAGAGGCGGACATGCTGGTTGTCAGGGCTGCGAGGATCAAGGGAAGCAAGACTGGAGTGCGCATTGGCATTCCTCACGATGAATGAAAGTGAACAGACTAGAGTTATCCGGCGCCGCTGGATCGCAAACATCGGGGTGCCGTATTTGCCGCGAGTACTCTGACTGAGTGGCCGACGCGGGAGTTGATCTGCGACAAGCATAGACGCCCGTCACCTAATCAAGCGGCTGCCGTAAAGTCTCGAGTAGAACGCCACTCGGTGCTATTTCAGTCCCTCACGATTTTCGCGCGCGAGCTTGCTGTGACGATAGCCGTAGAGAAAATAGATGGCGAAGCCGAACAGCGTCCAGCCGACCATCAGCATCCAGTTGTGCACGGTCATCGTCGACAGCAGGACAAGACAGCTTGCTACGCCAGCGAGGCATATCGCCGGCGCGAATGGAACACGGAACGGGCGCGGAAGGTTCGGCTGGCTCTTGCGCAGGATCATCACGCCAGCGCAAACGGCGGCGAACGCAATCAGAGTGCCCATCGAAGTCAGGTCGCCGAGTACATCGAGCGGGAACACCGCGGCGAGAAACGCAATGCCGACTCCAGTGATTACGGTATTGATGTGAGGCGTGCGGTATTTCGGATGGATCTTCGTGAATACCGGCGGCAACAGACCATCGCGTCCCATGATCATGAAGATGCGCGGTTGGCCGATAACCATCACCAGAACGACCGAAGCAAGGCCGAGCATCGCGCCGATTTCGACGAGCCAGCGCAACCAGCTCAGTTCCGGATGACTCGCAACGGCGGTGACGACGGGTTCGTTGGTGCCGAGCAAGTTGTAGGGCGTTAGACCAGTCATCACCAGCGCCATGCCAATATATAGCACCGTGCAGATCGCCAGTGAGGCGAGCATGCCGATTGGCATGTCGCGCTTCGGATTGTGTGACTCCTGGGCGGCGACCGAAACCGCTTCGAAGCCGATATAGGCAAAGAACACCATTGATGCGCCACGCAGCACGCCTTCCCATCCGTATTTTCCAGGAGCGACATTTTCGGGAATGAAGGGATGCCAGTTGGACGTGTCGACGTACATGCTGCCGGCGCCGATGACGAGGATGATCAGGGCTACCTTCAAAATAACCATCGCCATGTTCGCGCCAGCCGATTTACGGATGCCGACGTAACACAGCCAGGTCAGCAGCAGAACCAGAATAGCCGCCGGAATGTTGGCGATCGCGCCGGTCGCTTTGAGTTGCCCATCAAGCGGCGCACTCGCCAGCGCTGCTGGAATATGAATATCGAAATGCGCGAGAAAACTGAGGAAATAGCCCGTCCAACTGACCGCAACGGCTGAGGCTGACACACCATATTCCAGCACCAGCATCCAGCCAATGAACCATGCCGCCAGTTCGCCAAGAGTTGCATAAGTGTAGGAGTATGCGCTGCCCGATACCGGCACCATCGCCGCAAACTCGGCGTAGCAAAGTGCGCAAAACGTGCAGCAGATCGCCGAAAAAATAAACGACAGTACGATTGCTGGGCCTGCATGTTCAGCCGCCGCGACGCCGGTGATGACGAAGATGCCGCCGCCGATGACCGCGCCGATGCCAAGCGAGGTAAGTCCCCAGGGACCGAGACTTCGAACCAGGCTCAAGCCTTCCGCATCGGTATGCGCCGCATTCGGATGCTTGGTCGCGAAAAGTTGATTGGCCATCGTGGTTTTCCTGTGCATCCCGTGATTGCGCGGGAGTAGCGCGAGCCTGTGCTCGACCTGAAAAAACAAGGCCGACGCGGAGGCGGCGGCCTTGTGAAGAGAATCAGCCTGCTTTGCGCAGCCTGCTGTTGCGATAACCGTAGACCGCGTAGATCACGAAGCCAATGAGCGTCCAGCTACCCATCACCATCCAGTTTTCCTTGAACGGCTGCCAGAACAGGTAGAGACAGGTAACCACGCCGAGCGGACAGATAATGATGGCTGCCGGCACGCGAAATGGACGATACAGATTCGGCTGGGTTTTGCGCAGTATCAGGACTCCGGCGGAGACCGTGGCAAACGCCAGCAAGGTGCCCATTGAAACGAGATCTCCGAGAAAGCTGATCGGCAGAAATCCAGCGAGGAGCGCGGCAACGACGCCGACCACGATCGTGCCCACATGAGGCGTGTGGTGCTTCCGGTGAACCTTGGCGAACATCTTCGGAATCAAGCCGTCCTGTGCCATCGAGAAGAAGATTCGTGGCTGGCCCATCAGCATGACGAGGATCACCGAGCTCAAACCGGCAATTGCACCGAGTTCGACGAGAATCTTGAGCCATGAAAGCGCTGGGTAGGCTTCCAGTGCGGTCGCTACCGGCTTTGGCGTTCCGAGTTGCGTGTAGGGCAGCATGCCGGTCAACACGGCAGAGACGATGATGTAGACCACAGTGCAGATCGCCAGCGATCCGAGGATGCCGATCGGCATGTCACGTTGCGGATTCTTTGCTTCGCCTGCCGCGGTTGAGACCGCGTCGAAGCCGATGTAGGCAAAAAACACCACAGCCGCGCCGCGCACAATGCCGTCGTAGCCATACTTGCCCGGGCCCACATTGTCCGGAATGAACGGATGCCAGTTCTCTGGATTGATGTACTGAATACTGAAGGCGACGAACATCAAGATCACCACGACCTTGATCGTGACGATAATGGTATTGACGATGGCCGATTGCTTGATGCCGAAATAGCCGATCGTGGCGACCGCCGCGACAATCGCGACGGCAGGCAAGTTGAACAACCCTCCAGTATGCACCAGCGCTCCATCGACGACATCGAGCGGCGCCTTGGCTAGAGAGTCGGGAAGGGCCATATGAAAGGTTGCGAGGAAACTGTTGAAGTAGCCTGACCAGCCGACCGCGACAGTCGATGCGGCGAACAGGTACTCAAGAACTAGGTTCCAGCCGATAAACCAGGCGACGACTTCGCCTAGGGTAGCGTAGGAGTAGGAATAAGCACTGCCAGATACCGGCAACAGGGCAGCGAATTCCGCGTAGCAAAGTCCAGCGAACGCGCAAGCAACGCCGGCAAAGACGAAGCTCAACACGATCGCCGGGCCGGCGTGGTTGGCAGCTGCGGTTCCGGTCAACACGAAGATGCCCGCACCAATGACCGCACCGATACCGAGCATCACCAATTGGGTTGCGGTCAACGTTCGTTTGAGCGAACCCTCGCCCTCAAGCGAGCCCTCAACCGGCTCGCCGGCGTCGACATGCGGCGCGGGCGCGACCGGTTTGGTGACAAATAAGCCAACGGACATCGTGTTCTCCCCGAATCTTGGACGGAGCGGCTTGGTGGCCGCGTTCTTAGTTGCCGTCTGCCAGCGGCAGCGACCCCGTACGATGCCAAACAGCGAACAGGAGCACAAGCACGGAAGCTCATGTTTGACGCAGCTGATCAAACTTGTGCAGTGCAGCGTGGATCGCCTTTTGTGAGTTAAAACAGCTAGCCTGAATCCTTTGTCCCGGCGAGCATCAACGATGCGCGAAAAATTTGAACGCTATGCGTTGGATACCTTCGATCGGGATTCGGCCGAACTATTCTGTGCGCAATTGGATGCAGAAGAATGTTTTCTGCGCAGCAACCTTGATGGGCATTTCACGGGATCCGCATGGCTCGTGAGCGCCAACGGTCTGCGCGTGCTGCTGACCCACCACCGCAAGCTTGATCGATGGCTGCAGCTCGGTGGCCATGCAGACGGCGACAGAGATCTTGCGCGTGTGGCATTGCGAGAAGCAGAAGAAGAATCCGGCTTGACCGATCTCGACGTGGAGAGCGAGATCTTCGATCTCGATCGGCACTGGATTCCCGAGCGCGCCGAGGTGCCGGGCCACTGGCACTATGACGTAAGGTTCGTCGTCCAGGCGCGAGGCAGCGAAGACTTCGTCGTCAGTGGCGAATCCCATGCGCTGGCCTGGCGGGATATTGCCGCCATTGCCGTAGATTCCACGGCCGACGAATCGCTGCGACGTATGGCTGGGCGTTGGCTTGAGCGCCAACGCCGAGAATGGGGAATAGGGAATGGGGAACAGGTATAGCAGCCATTGCCCATGGACTCCGGGGCTTGCGCAATTCTTGCGCTCCTGGCCCTTCCTATTCCCGATTCCCCATTCTCTATTGCCGGCTCTCAATCATCACGCGCGACCGCCAAACTCCCCGGTCACTGTGCTGACGTGGATCTTCTCGCCCGTGCGCACGTATTCGGGAACCTGGATCTCGATGCCGGTGGAAAGCTTGGCCGGCTTCGGTCGCTTGGTTGCTGTCGCACCCTTCATTTCAGGTGCCGTTTCGATCACTTCGAGGATCACGGACGCCGGCAACTGCACGGCAACCGGTTCATCATCGATGATCTGCATGAAGCAACCTTCGATGCCGTCAACGATGTAACCGGCCGCATCTCCAACCACCTCGGCATCAAGCGTGTACTGGGTGTAGTCCTCGTTGTCCATGAACACGAAGGCGTCACCGTCCTTGTAAGAGAACGCGACCGGGCGACGCGTCACCTCGGTTTCCTTGATCTCGTCTTCGGAGCGCAGCGAGAGATCGCACTTCACCCCACCGGGGACGCTGTACATGATGAAACGGAACGTCACATTGCCGCTACGGCCCTGCGCCGAGCTACGCTCGATGTCACGAACCTGGTAGACCTTGCCGTCATGTTCAACGACGTTGCCGCGCTTTACTTCGGATGCTTTCATGGTTGGGTGCCGGGATTCGGGATTGGGGATGACCAGCCATTCGGCTGTTAAAAAACGGGATTGGGAAAAACGAATGCTGGAAGTTCGGGCTAGGACGAAAACGTTGGGCTGCAAGAATCCGCTTTTACGAATCCCGTTTTTTAACAGCCGAATGGCTGGTCATCCCGAATCCCGGCTATTTCGCCGCCAACCGTACCGCGCCATCCAAGCGGATCGTCTCACCGTTGAGATAGCGATTGCCGAGGATGTGGGCGACGAGGTCGGCGAATTCTTTCGAGGTGCCGAGACGTGACGGGAATGGAATCGATGCGCTGAGGGATTCCTGCACGCTGTCTGGCATGCCGTCGACCATCGGCGTCCAGAAAATTCCCGGCGCGATGGTCATTACGCGGATGCCGAAGCGCGCGAGTTCACGCGCCATGGGCAGGGTCATGCCGACCACGCCGCCTTTGGATGCCGAGTAGGCAGCTTGGCCGATCTGACCTTCAAACGCGGCGACCGAAGCGGTGTTGATGATCACGCCGCGTTCGCCGTCTTCGCCGGGCTCGTTGTTTTGCATGAGTTCGGCAGCCGCCTTGGCGACGTTGAACGAACCGACCAGGTTGACCATGATCGTGCTCGCGAAATTTTTCAGCGGCATCGCGCGATCGCGCCCGAGCATGCGTCCGGCACCGAGGATGCCCGCACAATTCATCGCCAGATTCAGTCCGCCGAGGAAGTCACGAGCAGCAGCGACATTGCTGCGCACGCCGTCTTCATCGGTGACGTCGGTACGCAGGTAAGTGGCATTGAGCTTGCCCAGCGCCTCGACAGCCGCGGCGCCTTTGTCGTCATTGACGTCGAACAGAGCGACCTTGCCGCCGTGAGCGACAACATGCTCGGCGACGCTGAGGCCGAGTCCGGAGACGCCGCCAGTGATAACCGCCTTGACGTTTTCAAGTTGCATGCTTCCTCCGCAGATGCAGACGACTGTGCGCCCGCGCAAAGATCGCGATTCTACAAGGATCGGCTACAACTGGCGCATGCTGTCGAAATGTCTTCGCTCGCCACTGACGGGATCGTCGAATGCCAGCGATTGTGCGAGCAGCTTGAGCGGCCGCGTGTAATCATCATCGGCCAACGGTTCGAGGTCGGGATAGAGTGGGTCGTTGAGGATCGGCGCACCCAGCCCGGCCATGTGCACGCGCAACTGGTGCGTGCGCCCGGATACCGGTTTCAGTGTGTAGCGCCACATTCCATCGCAACGTTCGATCACGTCGACTGAGGATTCACTGTTTTGCGGACCCGGCGTTTCCTGCATGCGGAAGAACGGCTCGCCGCGGACGATTCGTGATCGGCGCACGAGAGGAAAATAGTGATCGTGCAGGGCGGGCGCGAGCGCCTCGTAGCGCTTCTCGATCCGTTGTTCGCGAAACAAGGCCTGATAGCGCGAGCGTGTCGCCGGGTTGGCCGAGAACATGACCAGCCCGGCAGTGCCCCGGTCGATACGATGCAGTGGAACCAGGTCCGGATTGTCGAACTCTCGTATCAGTCGTCGCAGCAAGGTTTGCTCGACAAAGCGCCCGGCCGGAAGGACCGCAAGAAAGTGCGGCTTGTCGGCGACAACGATCTCGTTGTCCGCATACACGATGCTTGCCTCGAACGGAATGCGGGGTTCATTGGCTACTTCACGAAAATAGTGGATCGTCAATCCGAGTTTGTAGGCGTGATCAGCATCGATTGGATGGCCATCGCCATCGAGAATCCGACCGCGCTCAAATCGATCCCGCCATTGCTCGCGAGGGATCGCCTTGAAGTGCGCGCTGAGGCAATCGATCACGCTCACCCATTGGCCAGGCGGAAGTTGCAATGTGCTGGCGTCTGCGGGAATCATCGGTGGGATTATCCCCGTATCATGCTCGTCAATCGCAAGCCGCTACATCGCTTTTTCATCATTCCTTGTCTGGAAGCCGATTTTCATGGCGTTACTTCTGCTCAACCTGCGTGACGTTCCTGACGATGAATCCGCCGAGATCCGCGAGCTGCTGGATCAACATCAGATCGCCTACTACGAAACCGAGCCGAATCGTTGGGGCATATCGGCGGGCGCGATCTGGATCAAGCAAGATTCGGAGGTTGATCGCGCCAAAGCGCTGATGGCGAGCTATCAGTCCGAGCGCAAGAAGCGTGCTCAAGGCGAGTATGAAAACGCGCGACGCGACGGCACTCTGGAAACATTCTGGTTGCAGATGCGCAGACAGCCGCTGCGTCTGGTCATGATCCTTTTTGGTGTTGCAATCTTTGTTGCATTGAGTCTATGGCCCTTCCTGTTGGCCGTTTGATCCGCAAAAAACTCCGCAGCATCGAATCTGCGGAGTCTCCCAAGTGCCGAATTACATTCCGCCGATGAAGTCCGGTTTACCGAGCTGGACGCCGTTGTGGCGGAGGATGTCGTACGCGGTCGCGGTGTGGAAAAAGATGTTCGGGATAACGAAATGCAGCAGATACGGCATACCGACGAAATGCATGTCGTTTCCGCCAATGGTCAGCGTGATGGATTTTTCATCACTGCCATCGATTTGTTCGGGCTTGATCGAATGGGCGAACGCTACGGTCTTTTCAATGCGCGCCTGCATCTCGTCGAACGTCGCTTCCTTGTCGTCATAGACCGGGCGCTCGACGCCAGCAAGTCGCGCAACCGCACCGTTGACCAGGTCGGTTGCGATCTGAATTTGCCGGGTGAGCGGAAACATGTTCGGAAACAGTCGTGCCGCGAGCAATACCGACGGGTCGATCTTGTGTTGCTCGGCGTGGGCAGCGGCAATTTTAAGGATGTTGGAAAGGTTGCCAAGCGCGCGAACAAAAACAGGAAC
>JBBQTY010000175.1:0-8571 GCA_038234445.1 Lysobacterales bacterium | reverse complement strand
ACCCGACTCCCTTACAATGAGGCCGTTTTGCCACCTTCCGGAGCGCCTCATGTCAGCGATCAAGCATCACCGTATCCTCCTGAAGCTTTCCGGTGAGGCCCTGATGGGGGAATCGGACTACGGCATCGACCCGAAAGTGATCGGTCGGCTGGCGCGCGAGATCATCGAGGTGCGCAATGCCGGGGTGCAGGTGGGCGTGGTCATCGGCGGGGGCAATATCTTTCGTGGCGCGGGTTTGGCGGCTTCGGGCATGGACCGGGTGACGGGCGACCATATGGGCATGCTGGCGACCGTGATCAACGCGTTGGCGATGCAGGATGCGATCGAGCGCGCGGGTGGTTCGGCGCGGACGATGAGTGCAATCAAGATCAATGAGGTGTGCGAGGATTTCATTCGCCGTCGGGCGATTCGTCATTTGGAGAAGGATCGCGTGGTGCTGTTTGCGGCGGGTACCGGTAATCCGTTCTTTACCACCGATTCCGCGGCGGCCTTGCGCGCGATCGAGATCGGCGCGGATTTGTTGCTCAAGGCGACCAAGGTGGATGGCGTTTACACGGCCGATCCGGCCAAGGATCCGACCGCGACGCGTTACGAAAACCTGAGCTATGAAGAGGTGATCCAGCGCAATCTGCAGGTGATGGATACCAGCGCGATTGCGCTGTGTCGGGATCATTCGATTCCTTTGCGTATCTACAACATGTCGCGAGAAGGCGATTTGATGCGGATCATGAAGGGTGAGCAGATTGGGACTTTGGTGGGGAATGCTGGTTAATTGACGTGATGGCGCCATCTTTCTGGACGCAGGGCTTTGGGGCTGTTCGGTGATCCTGTAAGACGGCATCGGGCATGAATGCCTCTCCCACAAAAGCCGGCCACATGGCGCGGACTTCGATGTCGGAGTCCGCGTTTTCGCTCTTTTGTTGGTATCGGGCATGAATGCCTCTCCCACAAAAGCCGGCCACATCGCGCGGACTTCGATGTCGGCGTCCGCGTTTCCGCTCCGTTGTTGGCTTCGGGCATGAATGCCCTTCCCACGGTGAGGAACCGGAGTTCCTTTGCGCGCGGCGCTTGAGGGCGAGCGATAGGTGGATAGGTCGCCAGACTGGGCCTCGCTGCTATACTTCGCGGCCTATCGCAATGCACCACGGGTGACCGAACCATGATTGAAGACATCAAGAAAGACGCGCAGACGCGCATGACCAAGAGTGTCGAATCGCTGCGCCAGGATCTCACCCACCTGCGCACCGGACGCGCCAGCGTGGCCTTGGTCGACCAGTTGGTTGTGCCGTACTACGGCTCCAACGTGCCGCTGACCCAGGTCGCCAACATTGCGGTCGCCGATGCGCGCTCACTGACGATCTCGCCGTTCGAGAAGCCGATGGTCGCGGTTGTCGAGAAGGCCATCCTTGGCTCCAATCTTGGTTTGACCCCGACGACAGTCGGCCAGGTCATCCGCATCAACCTGCCGGCGCTGACCGAGCAGCGTCGCAAGGAGTTGTCCAAGCAGGTCGCCGGCGAAGGCGAGAATGCCAAGGTGGCTATCCGCAATATCCGTCGTGATGCCATCCATCACATCAAGGAGCTGATCAAGGACAAGCAGATCAGCGAGGATGAGGAGCGGCGCGCCGAGGACGAAATCCAGAAGCTGACCGACAAGTTCGTCAAGGATGTCGACGGCGTGGTCAAGCACAAGGAAGACGAGTTGATGGCGATCTGAGCCGTCGATCCGTCCAGCTCTTCAGCCCATGAATACCCTCTCAGCGAGCGCAACATCGGTGCGCCCGCCGCAGCACCTTGCCATCGTCATGGATGGCAATGGGCGCTGGGCGGAAAAGCGCCATCGCCCGCGCAGCTTTGGCCATCGCGAAGGGCAGAAAGCCTTGCGCGCGACGGTCGAGTACTGCCTGCGTACGGGTATCGGATCGCTCACACTGTTCGCGTTTTCGAGTGAGAACTGGAAGCGTCCGCAGGATGAAGTCGGCACGCTGATGCTGTTGTTCCTGCGCGCGCTGGATCGCGAAGTCGACGAGTTGCACCGGCATGGCGTGCGCATCGAGTTCATCGGAGATCTTTCGGCATTTTCACCGGAGCTGCGCGATCGCATGCTCAAAGCAATGGCGAAGACACGCGACAACCGCGCACTCAACGCTAATGTCGCGGTCAACTACGGTGGCCGCTGGGATATGGCCAATGCGGCGCGCCTCGCCGCCGAGGCGGTCGCGCGCGGCGAGTTGAGCAGCGAGGCGATTGACGAGCATTCACTGGCGCCATTTCTGGCCTTGAGTCAGCAACCGCCAGTCGATTTGTTCGTCCGCACCGGTGGCGAATTGCGTGTGAGCAATTTTCTGCTTTGGCAGATTGCCTATGCGGAACTGGTTTTCATCGATACGCTGTGGCCCGATGTCGACGCGAGCGTGCTTGACGCCTGCGTCGAGGAATTCGCGCGGCGCGAGCGCCGCTTCGGCAAGACCTCGGCGCAGGTCAGCGCCACCACCGGTCAGGGAGTCGCATGAAACAACGCATCATTACTGCCCTGATCCTCACGCCGATCGCGATCGCTTTCATTCTGCTGTCCTCGACGCCGATATTTGCGGGCGTGCTGTTGCTGGTATGGGTGGCGACCATGTGGGAATGGACACGACTGATCGGCCTGCAGAACGTCACGCTGCGTGTACTGAATATCCTTGTCATGGCCGCTTTGATGATCGGACTCTGGCTTGTTCGCGGACAGACCATATGGTGGCTATGTATCGCGATCGGCGCGCTCTGGTGGCTGGTCGCCTTGCGCTGGATGCGCAGTTTCTCGTTTGCCGCCTCGCCGACCTCGCGCAACCGTTTGCTCAAGATGGTCGCGGGAATGTTTGTACTTGTACCGGCCTGGACCGCCTTGGTCGCGATCCACAGCCTGCCGGTGCATGGCCCGGCCTGGACGTTGTATGCGCTATTCCTGGTCTGGGCCGCGGATACGTTTGCCTACGTATCCGGCAGCCGATTTGGACGCAATAAACTCGCGCCTCGGATCAGCCCTGGAAAAACCTGGGAAGGCGTCTACGGTGCGTTGATCGGCACCAGCGTGATTGCCTTGATCGGCGCCTGGTGGCTGGGCCAACGGGACGTCACGCTGATCCTGCTGATCGGACTGGCCCTGGTTTGCGTGGTCTGGTCGATCATCGGCGATTTGTTTGAAAGCCTGATGAAACGCCAGGCCAATGTGAAGGATTCGGGTACGCTGTTCCCTGGCCATGGTGGCCTGCTCGACCGACTCGATGGCGTGGTCGCGGCGCTGCCGATGTTCGCGGTCGGCAAGTTCCTAATCGATCTGTATTTCCCGACATGATGCGTGTTGCCGTTCTCGGCGCGACCGGTTCGATCGGCGCTAGTACGCTCGATGTGGTGGCGCGCCATCCGGATCGATTTCGCGTCACTGCGTTGTCGGCGCATCGCAATGTCGAGGCGCTGGTGGCGTTGTGCGCGCAGCATCGCCCAGAGTTCGCGGTGATTGCCGATGCGGCCCGCGAGAGCGAACTGGCGACTCGATTGAAATGCGCCGGCATCACCACGCGCGTGATGTCGGGTCCGCAGGGTTTGATCGAGGCCGCCCAGGGTAATCATGCCGATTGCGTGGTGGCTGCGATTGTCGGAGCGGCCGGTCTTGAATCGACCCTGGCCGCCGCGCGTGCCGGCAAGCGCCTGTTGCTGGCGAACAAGGAATCGGTGGTCATGGCCGGCGCCTTGCTGCGCGCGGCGCTCGACGAAGGCGGCGGCGAGTTGCTGCCGGTCGATTCCGAACACAATGCGGTGTTCCAGTGCTTGCCGCGTGGGCGCGCGAATCTGCGCGACGCGGGCGTGCGTCGGATCCTGTTGACCGCTTCGGGCGGACCGTTTCGTGGTCGCACACGCGACCAGCTCGCCAACGTGACCCCCGACATGGCCTGCGCGCATCCGAACTGGAGCATGGGTCGCAAGATTTCGGTCGACTCGGCAACCCTGATGAACAAGGGGCTCGAGGTGATCGAGGCGCATTTCCTGTTCGATGCCGCGGCCTCTGATATCGATGTCGTCGTGCATCCGCAAAGCATCGTGCATTCAATGGTCGAGTACTGCGATGGCTCGGTTCTGGCCCAACTGGGCAATCCGGATATGCGCACGGCTATCGCCTATGCGCTGGCGTGGCCCGAGCGCATCAACGCCGGTGTGGCTCCTCTGAATTTGATCGAGATCGCCCAGCTGGGCTTTGAAGCGGTTGATCGGGAAACGTTTCGATGCCTTGATCTCGCTTATCAGGCACTTGCGGCCGGTGGCATCGCGCCAACCGTGTTGAATGCCGCCAACGAGGTGGCGGTGGCCGCCTTCCTCGACGGACAGCTGCCGTTTTTGGCCATCGAGGCGGTTATCGAGGAATCGCTGAGCCGACTTGCCGTGGGCTCCGTGAGCAACCTTTCGGCACTGATTGACAGTGATTTAACGGCGCGACGCGACGCACAACGTATCATTGCCGGTCTGGCTGCATGATTATCGAGATGTTGGAATGAGCGAGTTTTTCGGATCCGTGTGGTGGCTGATCGTCACCCTCGGCCTGCTGGTCACCTTTCACGAGTTCGGCCACTTCATCGTTGCCCGCCTTTGTGGGGTCAAGGTGTTGCGGTTTTCGGTCGGCTTCGGCAAGCCGCTGATCTCGCGTTTTGACCGCCGCGGAACCGAGTTTGTCATCGCCGCGATTCCGCTCGGTGGCTACGTCAAGATGCTTGAAGAGCGCGAAATCGAGGGTGTGGTTGGCCCCGAGGTTCTCAAGCAGGCGCACGATCGCAAGCCGGTCGGCCAGCGCATGGCGATCGCCGCTGCCGGCCCCGCCTTCAATCTGATCTTCACCCTTTTCGCGTTCTGGCTGATGTTCGTGGTTGGCAAGCCGGATTTCCTGCCAATTGTCGCGGCACCGACCGGCATGGCAGCCGAGGCAGGCATTCAAGCGGGGGATCGCATCACGGCTATCAATGGCGCGCCCGTTGATTCGTGGAGCAAGGCAATCCAGAAGCTCGGCGAGAGCGCGGTCGGTCGCACCGATGCCTCGCTAGAGATGACCTCGGCAAACCAGCAGGTCTCCACGCACAATCTCGCATTCAGCCAACTCGAAGCCGGGATTGGCGAAGACAAACTGTTCGACCGCATCGGTTTGTCCCTGGCGCCACGCGAGCGCCCGGCCGTGATTGGCCTCGTCGCCGACGGCAAACCGGCAGCCGCAGCCGGTATCAAGGTCGGCGACCGCATCGTGCGCATCAATGGCCGCGAGGTCGCGACGTTCGCCGATATCGAGACAATCGTGCCTGAGGAGGCCGCCAAGAACCCGCATCTTCAGCTGGCTATCCAGCGCGGTGGCGATCAACTGGATATCGGGCTCGACGCAACGACTCTCGATACCGGGGATGGAAAGTCGCGCTTCGTGATCGGCATCGGCAGTGTCAACGGCTACGATGCCACCCTGCACTACGGTCCACTGGCCGCGATTCCCCGCGCCTTTGCGGAAACCTGGGATACGACCAAAAGCTCGCTCGGCATGATCAAGATGCTTGTCGTCGGGCGCGCCGGCCTCGAAAACCTGTCCGGGCCGATCACGATTGCGCGTTTCGCCAACGGCTCGGCTCAAATGGGCTTTGCGTGGTTCCTCAATTTCCTTGCGCTGATTTCGCTGTCGTTGGCGATAATCAACCTTTTGCCAATCCCGATCTTGGACGGCGGGCACCTGCTGTATTACCTTATCGAGCTGATCAAAGGCAGTCCGGTAAGTGAACGCAGCCAAATTGCCGGCCAATATGTCGGTCTGATGATGCTGGTGGCCCTGATGGGGCTGGCGTTTTACAACGATATTCTTCGGCTCATCCACTGAGCCGGTTCTGCCCAATAACAACGGAAGCGGTGTGCCCTCGCCGCCAGCCGACCCTGCCCCAATGGAAGTGACGATGAAGCGTATCGCCGCCCTGCTCTTGCTTGCCTGGCTCAGCACCCAGAATGCCTTCGCCTTCGACAGTTTCACTGTGTCGGATATCCGCATCGACGGCCTGTCGCGCATTGCGCCCGGTACGGTGTTCACCTACCTGCCTGTAGAGAAAGGCGATGTGCTCACGCCGGATCGTGCCGAACAGGCCATCCGCGCGCTGTACAAAACCGGATTCTTCAACGATGTCAGCCTTGAAAAGCAGGGCGACATTCTTGTCGTCAAGCTGACCGAGCGCCCATCGATATCCAAGGTTTCCTTGCGCGGCAACAAGGATCTGAAGGATGAGGAGCTGCTCAAGGGCCTCAAGGGAATCGGCTTGGCAGAGGGCGAGACCTTCGATCGCCTCAAGCTCGATTCGGTCCAGCAGGAATTGACCCGCCAGTACTACAACCGCGGCAAGTACAACGTGTCGGTCAAGACCGCCGTGGTCAACCTGGATCGCAACCGCGTCGAAGTCGCGATCAACATCGCCGAAGGCAAGCCCGCGCAGATCAAGCACTTGAACATCGTCGGCAACGATACTTTCAAGGCCAAGAAGATCCGCGAGGATTTCCAGTCGGATACCACCAACTGGACCTCGTGGTATTCGAAGGATGATCAGTACTCGCGCGAAAAGATGTCCGGCGATCTCGAACGCCTGTCCTCGTTCTATCTCGATCGCGGCTATGTCGATTTCGCGGTCGATTCGACCCAGGTTTCGATGAGCCCGGACAAACGCAAGATGTATGTGGTCGCCAATATCAAGGAAGGCGAGGTTTATACCGTCACCGACATCAAACTGACCGGCGACCTGATCCTCAAGGACGAAGATCTGCGCAAGCAACTGGCGATCAAGGCCGGCGAAATCTTCTCGCGGCGCAAGGTGGAGCAATCCTCCGATGCGATCACCTCCGTGTTGTCAAACATCGGCTATGCCTTTGCCGAGGTCAATCCGGTTCCCGAGATCAATCGCGACAAACGCGAGGTTGGACTCAACTTCCAGGTGAATCCGGGCAAGCGCGTTTACGTGCGCCGAATCACGTTCAAGGGCAACCTGCATACTGAAGATCAGGTCGTGCGCCGCGAGATACGTCAGCTTGAAGGCGCCTGGTATTCGCAGGCGGCCATTGATCGTTCGAAAATCCGCCTGCAGCGGCTTGGCTACTTCAAGACGGTCACGATCGACACACCGCGTGTGCCGGGCCAGGAAGATCAGGTCGACATCAATATCGCGCTGGAAGAGCAGCCATCGGGCAGCTTCACCTTTGGCGTCGGCTACTCGCAGGTGCAGGGCCTGATCACGAGTATCGCCCTGCAACAGAATAATTTCTTCGGCACCGGCGATCGCATTGGCGTCACCTTGCAGCGCAGCTCCTATCTGAAAACCTACAGTCTTTCGTATTTCGAGCCGTACCTGACCGATTCCGGCATCGGCCTCGGTTACGACATCAGTCATCGCGAACTCGATTCGGGCCAGGCGAACATCGCCAACTACCTGACCAATTCGGATAATTTCAGCACCTATCTCGGCCTTCCGTTGACCGAAAGCGACACGTTGAATACGCGCATTGGCGTCAGCCAGACCACGATCCGCACGTTCGGCAACTCGACTCCGCGGGAATTCCGCGATTACCTGTTCGCGCTCAATCACAACACCTTCCATACCGGCAACATCGAGTTTTCGTGGGCGCATGACACGCGCAACAAGTTCTACAACCCGACCCGCGGCTCGTTGCAGACCGCTTCGTTCGAGACCACCCTGCCCGGCTCGACGGTTGAATACTTCAAGTTCCGCTATCTGTATTCCAAGTACATTCCGCTGAGCGAAAAGCTGACTCTGTTCGGCAGCGCCTCGATTGGCTATGGCGACAGCTACAAGAGCATCAGCCGAACCGCTGTGGACAACACTCAGGATCCGCCGGTAACCAGTCTTTACACCGCGAGCGGATTGCCGTTCTTCGAGAACTTTTTCGCCGGCGGCAGTTCCGATGTCCGCGGCTTCCGCGACAACACCCTGGGACCCAATGATTTCAGCTCCGGATTCCTTCAGCCGCTTGGTGGTGCTTTCAAGACGGTGGCGACGGCCGAGCTGATCTTTCCGACACCGTTCGTCAAGGAAAGCGACAACACCACGCGGCTGTCGTGGTTCGTCGATGTCGGCAATGTGTTCAAGGACTACAACTCCTGGAGTGCCAAGGAGTTGCGTGCATCGACCGGCCTGTCATTCCAGTGGCGCGCGCCGATCGGTCCGATCATCATCAGCATCGCCAGACCGCTGCGCAAGCGGGATGGTGACGATACCGAAACGATCCAGTTCACCTTCGGCCCGCAGTTCTAGGCAGGCTTCGGCAGACGCGGAACGCAATCGGTCGACGGGTTTCGGAGCTTTCGGGGAGAACGGGCTTGGCTAGTTTGCGTCTCCCCCCTATTCTGACCATTCTGAATCAGTCTGGCCGACCCGCAAGCAGCGCGATTTCCGCTCCAGCGTCCCATCGGAGCCTCGTCGCGCAGTTTGAAAGGACCGGTAACGGGATGATTGCCGAATGGCGAGATGCTGAACGGATCGAATAGGTGAACAAGGCCAGCCGCGCATCATTGAC